>NZ_JBFBBZ010000011.1:0-251028 GCF_040682935.1 Amycolatopsis sp. NPDC051061 | reverse complement strand
CCCGCCCGCCCGCCCGCGCCCCCGCCCCCTCGCTCCTCCTCCGTCCTCATGCCAGCGCTTCCGCTACCTCGTCCACCGTCAGCCACCGCTCCGGCGCCAGGATCTTCGCCACCTGCGGGGCGAACGCCGGCGATGCGACGATCACCTCCTTCGTCGGGCCGTCCGCGACCACCTCGCCCTCGGCCATGACCACCACGCGGTGGGCCACCGTCGCCACGAACTCGACGTCGTGGGTGGCCAGCAGCACCGCGTGGCCCTGCGAGGCCAGCTCTCGCAGGGTCGCCGCGAAGCGCCTTTTCGCGTGGTAGTCCAGGCCGCGGGTGGGCTCGTCGAGCAGCACGACCGGCGGGGCCGCCGCCAGCTGGACCGCCAGCACCAGCGCCAGTCGCTGCCCTTCCGAGAGATCTCCGGGGTGCGCTTCACCGGCGATCCCGGGGGCGAGCCGGTCCAGCAGGGCCCGGGCCGTTCCCGCCGGGACCTCCGATTCGGTGTCGGCCTGTACGCACTCGGCGTCGACCGAATCGAGGTACAGCAGGTCGGCCGGGGTCTGCGGGACCAGCCCGACGCGCTGACGGGCCACTCGTGGCTTGAGCGACGCTGGATCCGCGCCACCGACGTCGACCTTCCCCGCCAACCTCGGGCCGCTGCCCTGCACCGCCCAGAGAAGCGACGACTTGCCGGAGCCGTTGCGTCCCATCAGCGCGACCACTTCCCCCTGCCCGACGCGCAGGTCCACCCCGCGCACCGCCAGGACATCTCCGTATCGGACCACCACCCCTCTCACGTCCAGTGCTTGACCGGTCACCGAGAGAGTAGAACCCACCACCGACAATTTCCGATCGAGCAGCTGAAGCCGGGACCGCAGCGGCCCCGCGACCCGCCGCGCGTCCCGCACCGACAGCGGCAACGGCGACCACCCCGCCAGCCGCCCCAGCTCCGCGATCGGCGGCGCGATCGACGACGTCGCCAAGATCTCCGAAGGCGGGCCCGACCGCACCGAACCGTCGCCCGGCAGGTACAGCACCCGGTCCGCGTACTGCGCCACCCGCTCCATCCGGTGCTCCGCGACGACCACCGTCGTCCCGAGGTCGTGCACCAGCCGGGTGATCGCCGCCAGCACGTCCTCGGCCGCCGTCGGGTCCAGCGCCGACGTCGGTTCGTCGAGCACCACGACCGACGGGTGGGCCGTCAGCACCGAGCCGATCGCGACGCGCTGCTGCTGACCGCCCGACAGAGTCCGAAGTGGACGGTTGCGCAGCTCCGCGATCCCCAGCAGGTCAAGGGTTTCCTCGACGCGCTTGCGCATGACGTCCGGCGCCACCGCGAGCTGCTCCATCGCGTACGCCAGCTCCTCCTCCACGGTGTCGGTCACGAACCCCGAAAGCGGGTCCTGCCCGACGACGCCGACCACCGAAGCCAGCTCGCGCGGCGGATACGCAGCAGTGTCGAGCCCGCCCACGAGCACCCGCCCGGCCAGACGCCCGCCGGTGAAGTGCGGGACGAGTCCGTTGATCGCCCCGAGGAAAGTCGACTTGCCGGCCCCGGTCGGCCCGGCGACCAGGCACAGCTCACCCTCCTCGACCTGCAGTGAGACGTCCGAAAGCACCGGCCGCGAGGCGTCCGGGTAGGTCACCGTGACCCGCGAGAACTCGATCACCGGACGACCTCCGACGACGGCGGACGAGGCGCCACGAACGCGGGCACCACCGCGATGAGCAGGGACACCACGTGCACCAGGGAAACCTCCGGCCACCGCAACGGGCTCAACGACGGGTACAGGTTCGCGGGATCGACCTGCGCGGAAAGGAAGAGCGACACGCACGACCCGATCCCGGCGAGGACGACCAGCGTCTCCGGCCACCGCCACGGGTCCGGCCGGTACGCCGTCCGCCGCACGCGCCGCCCGCCGAGGACGAACCCCACCACCGCCACCACCAGCCCCGCCGCCAGCAGCGGCACGCCGAGCCACGACGACGTCCCGTCGAGCACGCCGTAGACGCCGACGCACACGCCGACCAGCCCGGACAGGACGCAGGAAGCGATCAGCACCCGCACGCCAGGGCTCAGGTACGCCCGGCGCCCGTAGCCCCGGGAGTCCATCGCGGCCGCCAGCCGCAGCGACCGGTCCATCGCGTCTTCCAGCACCGGCACCACGATGCCCTTGACCGCCCGCAGCCCGCGAGTCCGCCCCGCCCGCAGCCGCCGGGCTCGCCGCACGCGCTGCACGCTCTCGACGAGCTGCGGCGCCACCGTCAGGGCCACCGTGACCGCCGTACCCACCTCGTACAGCGCTCCGGGGACCGCCTTGAGCAGGCGTTTCGGGTTGGCCAGGGCGTTCGCCGCGCCGACGCAGACGACCATCGTCGCCAGCCGGAGGCCGTCGTAGAACCCGCCGAGCAGCGCTTCCGCCGACGTCGGCCCGAGCAAGGACAAACCTGCGGTCAGCGGGATCCGCGGCAGCGCGAGGAGCACGTGACCGCCGTCCTCACCGCCGACCAGGATCCGGAACAGCACGCGCGACGCGACGATCAGCGCGCCGACGTACGCGTACAGCCGGAACGCCAGCGCCCACGGCGCGTCACTCCGGCGGTTCGCGACGACGAACCCCGCGACGGCGATGATCAGGCCGAGCAGCAGCGGGTTCGTCGTCCGGCTGGCGGCGACGGCCAGCGAGAGCGCCCAGACCCACCAGGCGCCGGGATGCAGCGCCCTACTGTTCACGCCGACGCCGGCGCCGCGACGCGATGAACACTCCCGCGCCGGCGAGCAGCAGGACCACGACGGCTCCGATCACGAAGCCCCAGGGAAATTCGGTGTCGCCGGCTTTCGCGACATCCGGAGCGGCCGTCGCGGCCTGACGCACCGGAGCCACGCGCGGCGGCGTCGGCAGGTCGTTCGCCGACTTCGGACGCGCGAACGCCCAGCCCTCGAAGCCGTTCGCGACCGGCTTCGACGTCTGCGCACCTTCCTGGCTCGACTCCCACGCCCCGCCCGCCGACGCGTGCCAGTAACTCCAGTACGCCGTCGCCGACGGCATCCCCGCGCACGACTCGACGTCCGGCCCTGGCTTGCCGTCGATCCGGCAGGCCACCGCGAGGCCGTACTTCTGCGACCCGGCGACGTCGACCCCGGCCGCTTGCAGGGTCGCGATGCCGTTCGCGGGCGTGCCCGCGGCGCAGCGGATCAACGGCTGCGGGCCCAGGTCGCCGAAGTCGACGACCACCGTGACCCCGGCGCCCTCGGCGCAGGACCCCGCCGTCCCGGTCGCCGAGGCGGGCGCGGCGCCGGCGAGGCCGGCTCCCAGCAGCAAGGCGCAGACAGCGGAGAAACGGGCGAAGCGCACGGCGATCATGCGAGAACCTTAACCAGCGGCGGACGCGGTTCCGGCGCGACGAGGGACACACCTAGACTGCGGACCGTGGGACAGCTCATCGCGGACGGACAGCTGCGCGTCGGCCTGATCGGCGCCGGCCCGTGGGCGACGACCATCCACGCACCCGGCCTGGCGGATCACCCCGGCACGGCGCTGACCGCGGTCTGGGCCCGGCGGCCCGAGGCCGCGCAAACGCTTGCGGACACGCACTGCGCGGCCACCGCGAGCAGCGTCGAGGAGCTGTTCGAGCAGGTGGACGCGGTCGCACTGGCCGTTCCGCCGTCGATCCAGGCCGAGCTGGGCGTGCGCGCGGCCGAAGCCGGGAAGCACCTGATCCTGGAGAAGCCGATCGCCGCCGACCTCGCCGGTGCGAAGCGGCTGGCCGACGCCGTCGCGAGCACGGGTGTCGCCGCGCTCGTCGTGCTGACCTTGCGGTACTCGGCGCAGACCCAGGAGTGGCTCGCCGGCCTCGCGCAGGCGGGCGGCTGGGCCGGGGGCGGCGCGCGCTGGCTCTCCGGCGCCCTGCTCGGCGGCCAGTACGCCGCTTCGGAGTGGCGGCAGGACGACGGCGGCGCGTTGTTCGACATCGGCCCGCACGCGCTCGACCTGCTGGACGCCGCGCTCGGCCCGATCACCGAGGTCGTGGCGGCGCGGCGGAGCCCGGGTGACCTCTGGCACCTGATGCTGGCGCACGAGAACGGCGTGGTCAGCACCGCGACGCTGTCGCTGCGGCTGCCGGTGCAGCCGACCGTCGTCGAGGTCGCCGTCTGGGGACAGCACGGATATCGGACACTCGGGCGCAAACCGGGCTCGGCGCAGGAGTCCTACACCGCGTTGCTGGACGACTTCGCCGCGATGATCGCGAGCGGCACCACGGCGCACCCCTGCGACGTCCGCCGTGGTCTGCACCTGCAGAACCTCCTCGAGCAGGCCCGACAGCTCGCCGAGTAGTACACAGGCCCACATCGCGGGTTTACGTTGTGAAGTAAGGCTTCCTCACAAACTCTCCGAATTCATCCACAGGGTTGTCCACAGCCTCCACTATGGAATACGCCTTCTGACCGAACCACGGAAAGACAAACGCCGCCACCGGAAAGATCACCGAATAGTGCGGCCTGCTCGGACTGCCGCCGATAATCCGCTTGCGGACCGTGTCAAGATGGCCGGGAAGAGTCCCTTCGAGTCAAGGAATGACCGCCTATGCCTGGCGCCGCCCTCGGCGTCGGCCCCCGCTAGGCCCGACGCCCGGCGTTCGGCCCGCATGCCCGTCCGGGGCTGCGGCTCCTTGACATGCTCTCGAAAGGCTCCAACCCAGCGATGTCTGCTATCCAGACCTATGTCCGAAAGACGGCACCCCGCGGCCGGACCACCGAGCAGGTCGGCCCCTTCCTGGCCACCTACTCGCCGGGCACGGCCCACCCGATGCTCAACTACGCGATCCCGGACGACGGCGCGCGGCCGACGGCGGCCGAGATCGGCGCCCTGACCGAGGCGTACCGGCGGCGGGACCTGCTCCCGCGGCTCGAGTACTTCACCGACGTCGCTCCCGACCTGGAGAACCTGCTGGTCGAGGCGGGGTACGGGCTCGAACACCGGGTGCCGCTGATGACCTGTTCCCCGGCCGGCTTCGTCGACCACCCCGCCCCCGACGGTTACGCCGTCCGCGAACCGGAGTCCGACGAGGACTACCGGCGGATGCGCGCGGCGCAGAACCACGCGTACGGCGAACCGGACGCGGAAGTCACCGACCAGGACGTCGAGAAGGCGAAGAAGAGCGCGTCGGCCGGGGTCGTGTCCGCGCTCGTCGAGCACCTGGCCACCGGCGAGGTCGTCGGCGGCGGAGTCGCCCTCGAGATCGTCGACGGCACCACGGAGATCGCCGGCATCGGCGTGCTCGACACCCACCGCGGGCGCGGGCTCGCGGGCGCGCTCACGGCGTTCCTCACCCGGGACGCGCACGCCAAGGGCGCCCGCACCGCGTTCCTGACCCCCGGTGACCTGGGGATCGGGCGCATCTACGCCCGCGTCGGCTACCAGCCGGCGGGCGAGTGCGTGCATCTGTCCCTGAGCTAATCCTCGAAGCGGCCGGAGCGGCCTCGCTTCACGTCGCTCCGGCGCTTCTTCGACGCCAGGCGGCGCTCCTTCGAACCGCGAGACGGCTTCGTGGGGCGCCGCTTGGCGGGCGGCGGCGCCGACGCGTCGCGCAGGAGGTTCGCCAGGCGGCCGCGAGCCGCTTCGCGGTTCTGCAGCTGGGAGCGGTGTTCGCTGGCCGCGATCGTCAGGACGCCGTCGACCAGCCGCGGGCCGAGTTCGGCGAGGACCCGGTCACGCAGGTGCTCCGGGATCGACGGCGACGAAGCCACGTCGAAGGACAGCTCGACGCGCGAGTCGGTGGTGTTCACGCCCTGCCCGCCCGGGCCGGACGAGCGCGAAAAGCGCTCGTTCAACTCGGCTCCCGGGATCGTGAACCGAGAGCCGATCACCACGTCCTCGGCTGCCACGTCAACCAGTGTGACAGCCGCGATCAAGTACGTTTCTAAAAGCGCGGGTGATCGCCGGAGAGAACCGCGCGCGGGCCGTCGACGTCCTCGGCCGGCTGGACGTCGCCCAGCACCCACGCCGGCAGGTGCCGCGCGGTCAGCATGGCCAGCGCCCGGTCGACGTCCTCGGCGCCGACGATCGCGACCATGCCGACACCCATGTTGAAGGTCTTCTCCAGCTCGGCCCGCTCGACCTTGCCGCGCTGGCCGATCAGCGCGAACACCGGCGCCGGGGTCCAGGTGCCGCGCTCGAGCCGGGCGACCAGGCCGCGCGGCATGACGCGGGCCAGGTTCGCCTCCAGGCCACCGCCGGTGATGTGCGCGAACGTCCGGACCTCGGTCTCGGCCGCGAGCGCGAGGCAGTCCTTGGCGTAGATCCGGGTCGGCTCCAGCATCTCCTCGCCGAGGGTGCGGCCGAACTCCTCGACGTGCCCGCCGAGCGGCATCCGCGCGATGTCCAGCAGCACGTGCCGGGCCAGTGAGTAGCCGTTCGAGTGCAGGCCCGACGAACCGAGCGCGAGCACGATGTCGCCCGGGCGGACCTTCTCCGGCGAGAGCAGCTGGGACGCCTCGACGACGCCGACGCCGGTGGCCGACATGTCGTAGTCGTGCTCGCCCATCAGGCCGGGGTGCTCGGCGGTCTCCCCGCCCAGCAGCGCGCAGCCGGCCTGGACACAGCCTTCGGCGATGCCGCCGACCAGCGCGGCGATCTTCTCCGGGTGCACCTTGCCGACGGCGATGTAGTCCTGCAGGAACAGCGGCTCGGCGCCGGTCACGACGAGGTCGTCGACGACCATGGCGACCAGGTCGATGCCGACCGTGTCGTGCTTGTCCAGCGCCTGCGCGACCGCGATCTTGGTGCCGACGCCGTCGGTCGACGACGCGAGCACCGGCTCCTTCCACTTGTCGAGCTTCAGGGAGAAGAGCCCGGCGAAGCCGCCGACGCCACCCATGACCTCGGGGCGCGTGGCCCGCTCGGCGTGCGGCTTGAGCAGCTCGACGGCTTGGTCGCCGGCGTCGATGCTGACCCCGGCGGCGGCGTACGTGGCGCTCGTGAACTCGCTCACGGTGGAAGGACTCCCTACTGGAAGGAACTGCTAGGGACGCCGGACGGCGTCCTCGGCACCGTACCCGGCGGAGCTGACCGGAGTCGCCGCGCCATTGACCGAGTCGAGGCTTTCGAGCAGGTGCTTCCCGATCAGCGCGTCCTCCGGCAGCGGGATCGGGTACTCCCCGGAGAAGCACGCCGTGCACAGCCGCGACTTCGGCTGTTCCGTGGCCGCGACCAGGCCGTCGAGGGAAATGTAGCCCAGGGAGTCGGCCCCGATCGAGCGCCGGATGCCGTCGAGGTCGACGCCGTTCGCGACCAATTCGGCCCGCGACGCGAAGTCGATGCCGTAGAAGCACGGCCAGCGCACGGGCGGCGACGCGATCCGGACGTGCACCTCGAGCGCGCCGGCCTCCCGCAGCATCCGGACGAGCGCGCGCTGGGTGTTTCCGCGGACGATCGAGTCGTCCACGACGACCAGGCGCTTGCCGCGGATGACGTCGCGCAGCGGGTTCAGCTTGAGCCGGATGCCCAGCTGGCGGATGGTCTGCGACGGCTGGATGAACGTGCGCCCGACGTAGGCGTTCTTCACCAGGCCGGTGCCGTAGGGGATGCCGGACCCCTGCGCGTACCCGATCGCGGCCGGCGTACCCGACTCCGGCACCGGCATGACCAGGTCGCCCTCGACCGGCTGCTCGTGCGCCAGGCGGCGGCCGATCTCGACGCGGGTGGCGTGCACGCCGCGACCGGCGATCGTGGTGTCGGGACGGGCGAGGTAGACGTACTCGAAGACACAGCCCTTGGGGTCCGGGCTCGCGAAGCGGGAGGAGCGCAGGCCCTCCGCGTCGATCGCGATGAGCTCGCCGGGTTCGACCTCGCGGACGAAGGACGCGCCGACGATGTCGAGGCCCGCCGTCTCGCTCGAGACGACCCAGCCGCGCTCGAGCCGGCCGAGCACCAGCGGGTGCACGCCGTGCGGGTCACGCGCCGCGTAGAGCGTGTTCTCGTCGGCGAAGACCAGGCAGAAGGCGCCCTTGAGCGTGGGCAGCAGGTCCATCGCGGCGGCTTCGATGCCCTTGTCGGCGGCGTTCGCCGCGAGCAGCCCGCAGATCAGGTCGGAGTCGCTCGACGAGCCGGTCAGGCCCGCGTGCGGCTTGAGCCCGGCGGCGATGGTGCGCTCGCGCAGCTCGGCCGTGTTGACGAGGTTGCCGTTGTGCGCGAAGGAAAGGCCGCTGCCGGTTGCGGTGGTGCGGAAGATCGGCTGGGCGTTCTCCCAGATGGTCGCGCCGGTGGTCGAGTACCGGCAGTGCCCGACGGCGATGTGCCCCTGCAGCGACTGCAGGATCTGCTCGTCGAAAACCTGGCTGACCAGGCCGAGGTCCTTGAAGACCACGATCTGCGAGCCGTCGGAGACGGAGATGCCGGCAGCCTCCTGGCCCCGGTGCTGCAGGGCGTAGAGGCCGTAGTAGGTCAGCTTTGCGACTTCTTCCCCGGGAGCCCAGACGCCGAAGACGCCACACTCCTCGCGGGGTTCCGGTTCGGGCTGGTCGGACACGAGCTGCGGGTCGGAAACCACCGAAGGTGCTCCCAGGAAGACGTGGTCAGGCCGATTTCAGTGTAGACGGTGCGGACCTGAGTCAGGCCCCGCCCGACGTGGTACTGACCACTTCGGACAGGGCCTGAAGCCTTCTTGTCTAGCAAGCATCCGGCAGGGAGAGCATCTCCGTGAGCACTTGCGCGCCTTCGCCGCGGCGGCGCCACAACCAGCGCTCCGGCTCGAAGATGTTCTCTTCGGTGCCGGGCATCCGGGTCGCCACGACGTCGTCCTCGGCGTTGAGCCGGACCACGTCCACCACGTCGTCGTGCACCCGCACACCGACGACGGCGAGGACCTCGCCGCGCTCGTCGGCGGGGTGGACGAACTGGTAGCCGCGGGCCACCAGTTCCTGCAGTCCGGTTTCGATGTCGAAGACGGCGGAGATGGCCTCAGCCGAGGACATCGTCGAATTCACCGTCTTTCGCGCCGGCCAGGAAGGCCGCCATCTCCGCGCGCGTGTAGACGAGCGCCGGGCCGGTCGGGAACCGCGAGTTGCGCATCGCGATCTCGCCGTTGGACAGCGGCGCGACCTCGACGCAGTTGCCGACGGCACCGCTGTAGCTCGCCTTGCGCCACTCGGCCCCGGAGAGCCGGTCGGCCGGGATGCCGTTCTCGAATCGCTCAGCCATGGTCCACCTCTCGATGCGGAAAACCTTCCGGGCACTGCATCTGCATGTGCATTTGCCCGCGTATCGGAGGCTAGCACGTGTGCCTGCAACGGTAAATGCACGTGCAGAATTTCTTGCAAAGTTCTCGGACGGTAAAGAATCACCAGGTCACGGTTAACCTATTGGGTGATAGTTAGCGACCCTAATGGGTGAACAACTACGGGTAGTCACCGCTGATCAGGACAGGGCGGGAGTCGCCGACTGGCCCGCGGATACCGCCGGTGACCACCTATCGGGCACACGTCGGCGCCGGCGAAGCGGTTCACCGGCCTGGTCACGGACGTTCTCAGATCTCCGCGCGCCGCTTCGCGAGTAGAGCGCGGCTCCGCTCCGGCGTCTCGGAATCGACCGCCAGCATGTCCAGCGCACGACTGTACTTTTCGATCTCTTCGCGCTTCTCGATGTAGTGCGCGCCGGTCAGGTACTCGACGTAGGCGATGTTCGGCAGTTCCGGTTCGCCGAACCGCAGCAGCGAAAACGCGTGCTCCGCGGACAGCCCGCTGCGCGAATACGGCAGGACCTGGACCGATACGTGCGGCAGCGCGCTCATCTCAAGCAGGTACTCGATCTGCTGCTTGAGGATCTTCATCCCGCCGATCGGCCGGTACAGCACCGACTCGTCGAGCACCATCCACACCCGGGGCGCGTCCGGCCGGCTGAACATCTTCTGCCGCCGCATGCGCAGGGCGACCAGCTGGTCGACGCGCTCGTCGGCCATCTCCGGGCGGCCGTGGCTGAAGATCGCCCGCGCGTACCCCTCGATCTGCAGCAGCCCCGAGACGTACAGCGGCTCCCAGATCTGGATCCGGGCCGCGGCTTCTTCGAGGCCGACGAGGTCGGTGAACCAGTTCGGCATCGTGTCGCCGAAGCGCCGCCACCAGCCCGGCTCGTTCGACTGCTTGACCATGTCGAGGAACGTCTGGCGCTCGGTCCCGTCCTCGACGCCGTACATCGTCAGGAGGTCGGTGACGTCGCGTTCCTTGAAGCCGACCCGGCCCAGTTCCAGGCGGCTGATCTTCGATTCGGACCCGCGGATGTTGTACCCGGCCTGCTGGCGGGTGATACCGGCCTCTTCGCGGAGTCGGCGAAGCTGCGAGCCCAGGATCATCCGGCGCGCCGTGGGGCCGATGTTCTGTTCACCTGCGGACGCGTTCACCGCGTTCATTCCCGGACCTTCCGCGCTCACGTCACCAGGGGGTTCTAGCCCGACTACCGAAAGTACACGTTGGGCCGTCCTGCGCAAAGAGGTGACCCGGTTTACCGCATGCGTGTGTCGTCCTACTCTACGTAGAAGCCGAGACTTTCGACACAGAACTTGCGAGGTTCAAGATGCCCGACGCCGCGACCCGGACCGAACGAGTTCCCGTGGGGGTCGACCCGACCCGAGCGAGCATCGCGCGCGTGTACGACGCCTTCCTGCTCGGGAAGGACAACTACGAGATCGACCGGGAGGTCCTGCACAAGGTGCAGCAGGCCGCCCCGGAGGCCCAGGACCTCGCGTTCGAAAACCGCGGCTTCCTGATCCGCGTCTGCCGCTTCCTCGCCGGCCAGACCGGCATCACCCAGTTCCTGGACCTCGGCTCCGGCCTGCCGACGGCGGAGAACACCCACCAGGTCGTCCAGCGGATCAACCCGGAGACCAAGGTCGTCTACGTCGACAACGACCCGGTGGTCCTCGCGCACGGCCGCGCGCTGCTCGAAGAGAACGAGCACACCCACTTCGTCGCCGAGGACATCTTCGAGCCGCAGCGGATCCTCGAGAACGAGGTCGTCCGCGAGCACATCGACTTCACGCAGCCGCTCGTGCTGCTGCAGATGGGCACGCTGCACCACTTCAAGGGCGACCACGACCGGCCGGCCCAGATCATGCGGGAGTACGTCGACGCGCTGCCGTCCGGCTCCTTCGTCGGGCTCAGCCACTTCTCCGACCCCGAGAACGAAGACTCCGCGACGGCGCGCCGCATGGAGGACTTCTTCGTGCACAGCCCGATGGGGTCCGGCACGTTCCGGACGCAGAAGGAGATCGAGGCGCTGTTCCCCGGCCTCGAAATGGTCGATCCCGGCGTGACGCTGTGCGCCGACTGGTGGCCGGACGGCCCGCGGCTCAAGGAGCTCAACGTCGCGCAGCGCACGATCTCCGGCGGCGTCGGCCGCAAGCCGTAGCTCCGCGCGCGCCCGCGCCCGTCAGAGGCGGACGAGGGGCAGCCAGTGGGAAAGGTCGGCCCGGGTGCCCGAAGCGGACACCCGGCCGTCCGCCACCGCCGTGGTCCAGTCCAGCCGGCCGGTGGCCAGTTCGAGCCAGGTGCGCGGGTCGGTCTCGATCACGTTCGGCGGGGTGCCACGCGTGTGCCGCGGGCCGTCCACGCACTGCACCGCCGCGAACGGCGGCACGCGGACCTCGACCGTGCGGCCCGGCGCGTCGGCCGCGAGCGCGCGCAAGCTGAGCCGGACCGCGGCGGCCAGCTCCGGGCGCGCCGGATCGGGCGCGTCGCCTTGCAGCCACGCGGAAATCGCCAGCACCGCCGCACGTAACTGTCCGGGGTCGACCGAACGCGAAGAGGCCATGGGCAAACAGTAGAGTGGCGCACCAAGACTTTTCAGGCACACCCGAGAACGTGGGGATGACGATGGCGCAGCGGGACGAGGCAGATCGGATGGTTTCGCAGCAGCCCACCGGAAGCGGCGCCGATCGCCCCGGCAAGCACAGCAAGCACAACCGCGCCGCGCGGCGCGGCGGCCAGCAGGCCCGGCGCTCCGGCAAGCACGGCACGCCCGAGATCACCGCGGAGATGCGCACGAACGCCCGCGCCAACCCCGACAGCTGGCTCTACGTCATCGACGAGGCCTTCGACCCGAACGGCCCGGTGCCGTCGTGGGCGGTCGTCGGCGCGTACCCGGTGAACGGCGCGGGCGACGTCGTCGCCGACTTCCACCCGAACGACCGGTACCGGCCCTCGCCCAAGGCGCTCGGCTTCCCGGAGCCGTCGAACGACCTCGAGCAGCTGCTGCAGCTCGTCCGCACCGAGCACCGGCCGCCGTCGGACCTGCCGAAGGTCGTCCTCGACTCGACGCTGTTCGTCTACGCGATGTCGCCGGTGCAGCGCACCGTGATCGGCTTCCACAACACCGACGGCCGGGTCATGGTGCCCGCCTACACCCGCAAGGCGCTGGTGCCGCGCGAGTGGCCGCACGCCCGCGCCGTGGTCGGCCGCGACATCGCCGGCCTGCTCGGCGGGCACCCCGTCGCGATCAACCCGCACGACCTGATCACGGCCGTCGTGCCGGCCGAGCACCTGCTGAAGGCGCTGGCCGACGAACGCGGCTGACCTGCGGGTTTAACCCCATCGAGTGACCACCCGAGTCGCCGATCCGGCGGCTCGGGTGCATGGTGAGGCTGGAAAAGACTCACGAGACCGGTGGGGTGCATGAGGGTGGGACGTCGTTCGCTGCTTCCCTTCGCCGCCGCCGTCCTGCTCGCCGCCGGACAGGCGCCGGCGGCGGCCGCCGACAGCTACTCGGGGGCCGAAGACCACTACGCCGGTTCGCAGATCGCCAAGGTCGAAGGCGTCGACGCGGTGCCCGGCGTGGAGTACGCGACCGACGACCAGGAGCTCGGCCACGACGTCAGCGGCCACCAGGGCCCGGTCGACTGGTCCGGCGCGGCGCGGACGGGCGCGAAGTTCGTCTACGTCAAGGCGACCGAGGGCACCGGGTTCGTCAACCCGCAGTTCGCCCAGCAGTACAACGGCTCCTACGGCGCCGGCCTGATCCGCGGCGCTTACCACTTCGCCCGGCCGGACATCTCCGACGGCGCGTCGCAAGCACGGTACTTCCTCGCTCACGGCGGCGGCTGGTCGGCCGACGGCCGGACCCTGCCCGGCGCGCTCGACGCGGAGTACAACCCGTACGGCGAAACCTGCTACGGCAAGGACGCCGCGGGCATGGTCGCCTGGATCCACGGCTTCTCGGACACCTACCACGCCGCGACCGGCCGCTACCCGACCATCTACACGTCGACGAGCTGGTGGAAGCGCTGCACCGCGAACAACGGCGGTTTCAGCGGGAATCCCTTGTGGATCGCCCGCTACAACACCTTCATCGGCGAGCTGCCCGCCGGCTGGAGCATCCACACGATCTGGCAGTTCGCCGACCGCGGTTCGCTTCCGGGCGACCAGAACTGGTTCAACGGCCCGGCCGACCGCCTCCGCGCCCTCGCGCTGGGCTGAACGGCCCACCGGCCGAAGTAATAGGTGTTAACCAGTCACCAATTGAAGATCGACTACCCGGGAAAATCACCCACACGTATACCCAATTTCACGGAACTGAGTGACAAACACGACCTCGTCCTCAACAATCGTGCACGGGCGGCTACCTGCAGTAAGCCGTCCTCAGCGAGGGTATCTGTGAAGGGATTCAACGATGTCCACTTCCCGAAGAGGGCGGATCTTCGCCGCCCTGGTCGTCCCGGCCACGCTGCTCCTGCTCGGCAGCACGGCCCAGGCGACGACCTTCTCCCCCGAAATCGACCCCGTGGCCGCGATCAACGCGGACATCGCCCAGCACGACCACGAACTGGGGTCGCAGATCCGGCGCGTCGAAGGCGACACGTCGACCCCGGACACGCAGAAGGCGGCACAGCAGCCGCAGCCCGGCCAGGCCATCCCGGGCCAGGTGCTGGCCACGGTGGCCGGCATGGACGTCGCCGGCTACCAGGGCAACGTCGACTGGGCGAGCTGGTGGAACCAGGGCAAGCGGTTCGTCTGGACCAAGGCCACCGAGAGCACCAGCTACACGAACCCGTACTTCGCGCAGCAGTACAACGGCTCCTACAACCAGGGCTTCATCCGCGGCGCCTACCACTTCGCGACCCCGAACACCGCGAGCGGCGCGGCGCAGGCGAACTACTTCATCGCCCACGGCGGCGGCTGGTCCAAGGACGGCAAGACGCTGCCGGGGGCCCTGGACATGGAGTACAACCCGTACGGCGCGACCTGCTACGGGCTGAGCAGGGCGGCGATGACGGCGTGGATCCTCGACTTCCACGACACCTACCACGCCAAGACCGGCCGGTACCCGGCGATCTACACATCGCAGAGCTGGTGGAACCAGTGCGTCAACGCCGACTTCTCCAGCACGGCCCCGCTGTGGGTCGCGCGGTACTCGTCGTCGGTGGGCGCCCTCCCCTACAACTGGGGCTTCTACACCGTCTGGCAGTACACCTCGAGCCCGCTCGACCAGGACACCTTCAACGGTGCCTACGACCGGCTCCAGGCCCTCGCCAACGGCTGACCCGCACCCCCGGCTCCCGGATCGTGACGACTTCGCGTCGTCGCGACCGGGAGCCGGTTTCATGCCGTACCGTCCGAGCTTGCAGAATGCTGCTCACCACGTCCTGGGGGAACCGCACAGGCCTTGCGGACGTCGGAAGCGCACGAACACCCAGCGCCCGGAAGGCATGAAAGATGACGTACCCGCCTCAGCCGGGCCAGCCCGGCCAGCCCGACCCGTACGGCCAGCAGCCGCAGTCCGGCGGCTTCCAGCAGCCGTACCCGCAGCAGGGCGGGTGGGACCCCAACCAGCAGCAACAGCCCTACCCGACGCAGCAGTACCCGCAGGGCTGGGACCCGAGCCAGCAGCAGCAACAACCCGGCTACCCGTCGGGCGGGTTCCCGGCGAACCAGCCGCCGCAGTGGGGTGACCCGAACGCCCAGCAGCAGCAGGCGTGGGGCGACCCGAACGCGCAGCAGCAGTCGGCGTGGGCGGACCCGAACGCGCAGCAGTACGGCCAGCAGGCCTGGGACCCGAACCAGGGCGGCCAGATGGCGGGCTGGGACCAGTCCGGGGGCTACGGCCAGGGCTTCGGCGGGCCGCCGGCGCCGCCGAAGCAGGGCAAGACCGGGCTGTGGATCACCATCGGCGCCGTGGTCGTCCTGCTCGTCGCCGTCGGGATCACCGGGTTCGTCGCGCCCGGCTTCTTCCTGTCCAAGGACAACAACACCGCGGCCCCGCCGGCGACGAGCACGTCGGCCAAGCCTTCGACGCCGAAGACGACCCCTCGCAAGTCGACCACGCCGACCACGAAGCCGTCGTCGCCGACCGGTTCGGGCGCCGACGCCAAGGTCGTGCTGCAGGGCTTCATCGACAAGCTGAACGCGGGCGACACGCCCGGCGCGCTCGCGCTGGGCTGCTCGGACTCGAAGGACCTGCTCGACTCGTGGCTCAAGACGTTCCTCAAGCCGCCGCTGCAGCTGACGCTCGGCGACGTGCCGGACGACGAGTTCCTCGTCGAGGGCCAGGTCACCGGGACGTCCGCGGGCAAGAACGTCAAGGGCACGCTGAGCGCGACGAACTTCGACGACAAGGGCTTCTGCGTCAGCACGATGCTGGTGTCCTGACCCGGTGAAGCTGTGGCGATCACCGCTGGCGTGGACGTTCTTCGCGTCGGCGGTGCTGCTGGTGGGGGTCGGCGGCTGGCTGCTGGCCGACCCCGCCACCAGCCGCAGTGACGCGCTGAAGACCGGCGGCCTCGCCGGCGGCGCGATCGTGGCGCTGTACGCGCTGTGGCTGAACGACCGGCGACGCCGGGTCGAGGAACGCCGTCAGGACATCGAGCGCCAGCGGCACGAGCTCGAGTCGCAGCGCGCGGAACTGGACCGCGAACGGGTGGCCGACGAGCGATTCGCGAAGTCCGTCGAGTTGCTCGGGCACGCGGCCGACCAGGTGCGCGTGGGCGCGATGCACGCGCTGGCGGGGCTGGCGCGCAGCCGGCCGGAGTACACGCAGACGGTGCTGGACGTGCTGTGCTCGTACCTGCGGCGGCCCTTCGACGTCAACCAGTCTTCGTCGTCTGCTCGGGTCGACGACGACGGGCAACCGGATCCGGAACGGGAACGCGAACTCACCGTCCGGCTCACGGCGCAGCGGCTGGTCGCCGACCTGCTGCCCTCGCGGGACGCCGAAGGCCCGGCGTACGACCTGGACCTGACCAGCGCGACGCTGGAGTACTTCGACCTCTCGGGCAAGCTGGTCGGGGGCCTCCTGCTGCGGTACGCGTCCTTGCGCAGCAGCACGAACCTCAGCGGCTGCCGCTTCAAGGGCCGGGTGTACTTCACCGCGGCGGGCACCGGCTCGAGCCGCCTGGTGGGCTACTTCCGTTGCCGCGGAACGGTTTTCGAAAGCCATGCCTGGTTCAGCGGGACGACTTTCGCCGAGGGCGCGGAATTCACGGAGACGACGTTCGCCGGGCGGACGACGTTCAAGGACGCGACGTTCGTCAAGAACGCTGAATTCACCGACGTGACCGCTTCCGATTCGCTCGACCTGCGGCGAACTTCCTTCGAGGGGCAGACCGACTTGCGGTTCGCTTCGCTGCCGGAATCGGTTTCGCTGTACAACACGCGGGTCCGGTCCGAAAAGGACATTCAGCTGCCGGCCGGCTGGGAGCTGGAAGACCTGCGTGACGGCGAAGCCCGCATCGTCTCGAAGGTGGGTAAGTGAAGCGCTTCTCGCCCCTCCTCGCCGCCTTCCTGTTCAGCGCCGTCGTGTTCGCCGGGGTGCTGGTGTGGCTGCTCGCCGACCCCGGGACCAACCGGGGTGACGCGCTCAAGACGGCGGGGCTGGCGGGCGGTGCGGTCGCGGCGTTGTACGGCCTGTGGCTGAACGACCGGCGCCGGCGCGTCGAGGAGGACCGGCACGAGCTGGAACGCAGGCGGATCTCCGACGAGCGGTTCGCGAAGTCGGTCGAACTGCTCGGGCACCAGGCCGACCAGGTCCGGGTCGGGGCCGTGCACGCGCTGGCCGGGCTCGCGCGGACGCGGCCCGAGACCTACACGCAGACCGTGCTCGACGTGCTGTGCGCCTACTTGCGCATGCCGTTCGCCCACGAGAACTTCGACGCTTCCCTCGAAGGATCGGCCGAGGCGGACCGGGAGCGGCAGGTCCGGCGCACGGCCCAGCAGGTGCTCCGGTCGTTGCTGCCGGACGCCGGCACCCCGGACGCGCCGGAGTACGCGCTCGACCTCACCGGAGCCCGGCTCGATCGGTTCAACCTCAGCCACAAGCGAATCGCGTGGCTCGGCGCGCAGCGGACGGAGATCATCAACGGCGCGTCGTTCACCGGGACGTCGTTCCGCGGGTCGGCGTTCTTCACCGGGGCGAGCGTGCACGGGCCGGTGGAGTTCGTCGGGACGAAGTTCGGTTCGGGGACGGGCTTCCGGGACTTCACGGTTCACGACGAGGTGGTCTTCACCGAGGTCGACTTCGCGATCGCGCCGGACTTCGGTCAGGCCAGTTTTCCGGCGGGGACCGAACTGCCCTGAGCAGCACCCGCCCGCCCTGGCTGGGCTCCGGCATAGTCGCGGCCGCGCGCGGAGTCGGGTGTCGCGAATGAGTCATTGGGGGCACCGGAGGTCCCGAATGAGTCATTCGCGACGTCGGGCGGGGTTGGCGACGTCATGAACGACCCTTTCCTGTCGCCGGACGTCATGAACGACCCTTTCATGACGTCCGCCCGGCGAACGCGACTTTGCCGGAGCCCCCGCCCTCCCTGGGGGGCGTCCCCGAGTCCAGTCTATCGGCGGGGTGCGACAAACCCTGGGGAAAAGCCCGACGAGCCCCGACCTGTCCACATTCGAACCGGGCTGTGGACAGGTCGGGATCCGGCTCAGTTGAACAGGGCCGGGAGGGTCTTCTCCCAGGGTTCGCGCAGCTCGTCGAGCGTGAACTCCGTGATGTCCTGCAGCTCCAGCGTTCCCGACTCCGGGTCCACCACGCCCGTCTTGCGCCACGGGAGGCCGCGCGCCGTGCACATCTCCGTGAAGCGGAGCTCCTCCGTGCGCGGGACCGCCACCAGCACGCGACCGGCCGACTCGGAGAACAGCTGGACGAATGGGTCCTGGTCGTCGTCGAGGAACACCCGGGCGCCGCACTGTCCGATGAGGACGGTCTCGACCAGCGTCTGGATCAGGCCGCCGTCGGACAAGTCGTGCGCCGCCGAGATCATGCCGTCGCGGGAGCCCGCCACCAGGATCTCGCCCAGCAGCTTCTCGCGGGCGAGGTCGACGCGCGGGGGCACGCCGCCGAGGTGGCCGTGGAGCTCGCGGGCCCACGCCGAACCGTCCAGCTCGTCGTGCGTCTCACCCAGCAGCAGCAGGGTTTCGCCCGCCTCCGCGCCGATGCCCGTCGGGATGCGGCGGGTCACGTCGTCGATCACGCCGAGGACGCCGATCACCGGCGTCGGCAGGATCGCCGTCGAACCCGTCTGGTTGAAGAAGCTCACGTTGCCGCCCGTCACCGGGATGCCCAGCTCGACGCAGCCGTCCGCCAGGCCGTGCACCGCCTGCTCGAACTGCCACATCACGCCCGGGTCGGTCGGGGCGCCGAAGTTGAGGCAGTCCGACACCGCCACCGGCGTCGCGCCGCCCGTCGCCACGTTGCGGTACGCCTCGGCCAGCGCCAGCTGCGCGCCGCGGTACGGGTCGAGGTAGACGAACTTGCTGTTGCAGTCCGTCGCCACCGAGACGCCGCGGCCGGACGACTCGTCGATCCGGATCATGCCGGAGTCCGACGGCTGCGAGAGCACGGAGTTCCCGCGCACGTACCGGTCGTACTGGGACGTCACCCATTCCTTCGACGCCTGGTTGGGCGAAGAAATCAGCCGCAGCACGTCCGCGCGCAATTCGTCCGGAGTGGACGGACGCGGCAACGAAGCCGACGTGTCCGCGACCAGCGCGTCCTGAGTGGACGGACGCTCGATCGGCCGGTCGTACACCGGGCCCTGGTGGGCCACCGTGTGCGCCGGGACGTCGACGACGACCTCGTCGTGCCAGGTGATCACGAGGTGCTCGCCGTCGGTGACCTCGCCGATGTCGGTGGCGATGACGTCCCACTTGCGGCAGACGGCCATGAACGCCTCGACGTTCTCCGGCGAGACGACCGCGCACATGCGCTCCTGCGACTCGCTCGAGAGCACCTCCGCCGGCGTCATCCCGGTGGCGCGCAACGGAACGCGGTCGAGGTAGACGTGCATGCCGCCGTCACCGGCCGCGGCCAGCTCGGACGTCGCGCAGGACAGCCCGGCGCCGCCGAGGTCCTGGATGCCGACGACCAGCTTCTGCGCGAACAGCTCGAGGCAGCACTCGATGAGCACCTTCTCGGTGAACGGGTCGCCGACCTGGACGCTCGGCAGCTTCTTGCGGCCGCCCGAGGACTCGTCACCCGAAAAGGTGTCACTCGCCAGGACGGAGACGCCGCCGATGCCGTCGAGGCCGGTGCGCGCGCCGAACAGGATGATCTTGTTGCCGGTGCCGGACGCGAACGCCAGGTGCAGGTCCTCGACGCGCATCGCGCCGACGCACAGCGCGTTCACCAGCGGGTTGCCCGCGTACGACGGGTCGAAGACCAGCTCGCCGCCGATGTTCGGCAGGCCGAGGCAGTTGCCGTAGCCGCCGACACCGGCGACCACGCCGGGCAGCACGCGCTTGGTGTCGGGGGCGTCGGCCGGGCCGAAGCGCAGCGCGTCCGAGACCGCGAGGGGCCGCGCGCCCATGGCCATGATGTCGCGGACGATGCCGCCGACGCCGGTCGCGGCGCCCTGGTACGGCTCCACATAGGACGGGTGGTTGTGGCTCTCCACCTTGAAGGTGACCGCCCAGCCCTCGCCGATGTCGACGACGCCCGCGTTCTCGCCGATGCCGGCCAGCATCTTGGCCTTCATCTCGTCGGTGGCGGTCTCCCCGAAGTAGCGCAGGTGCTTCTTCGACGACTTGTAGGAGCAGTGCTCGCTCCACATCACCGAGTACATGGCCAGCTCGGCGTCGGTGGGCCGGCGGCCGAGGATTTCCCGGATGCGGGCGTACTCGTCGTCGGCGAGCCCGAGCTCGCGATAGGGCTGGGTGTGGTCCGGGGTCGCCCCGGCGCGCTCGGTGGTGTCAACGGTGCTGGTCACGGTGTCCGTGTCAGGGTTCGCCACGGCCGCCAGGATACGGGGCGCACCCGCGTGCCCCGGACGGTGGGCCGCCGAAAACGGACGGGCGCGAAAAGGGTGTGAGCGAGGCGACACCGGGCGGCGCCCTGGGGACAAGCCGGGTCCGCGGGCCCGGAATTGTCGGTCCCCGCGAGTAGCGTTGAAACCGGGGGTCCCCCGAGAGGGCCGGGTGCGCGCCGAGGTGCGATCGCCGGAAAATCGGTCGCCTTCGACTGGTCGGCGGCTTACCGTCGGGAATCGTGCTTTCCGCCACGTATCCCTTTCCGCCGCTGCGGCTGCCCGCGCGGCCGAGTGCGAGCCGCTTCCTGCTCGCCGTGTTCCGGGCCCGGCTCGCCACGGTGCTGGGCGCCGCCGCGCTCGGCGTCGTCTGGGCGCTGCCGGGTGCGCTGGTGCCGCTGGTGATCGGCCAGGGCATCGGCGCCGTCAGCGCGCACGACGCCACCGCCGTCTGGCGCTGGGCGCTGGCCGCCGCCCTGCTCGGGGTGGTGCAGACGCTCACCGGGACCTGGCTGCACTTCCTCAACTACGGCCTGTGGCTGCACGGCGCGGGCTCGACGCAGCGCGCCGTCTCGGCGCACACCACGCGCGTCGGCGCCGGCCTGCGCGAGAAGACGACCACGGGCAACCTCGTCGCGATCTCCACGACCGACATCAACCACATCGGCAACACCATCGAGATGACCGGCCGGGCGTTCGGCTCGCTGCTGGCGTTCGTCGTGGTGGCGGTGTGGCTGATCTCGACGTCGACGCTGCTCGGCGTGGTCGCGCTGGTCGGCGTGCCGGTTGCGGTGCTGGGCATCGGGCCGCTGCTGGCGCCGCTGCAGAAGCGCAAGGCGAGCCAGCGCGAGAAGCGCGGTGACGTCAACGCGCTGGGCGCGGACATCGTGTCGGGCCTGCGGATCCTGCGGGGCATCGGCGGCGAGCGGCGGTTCTTCACCCGCTTCCGCGAGACGAGCCAGCGGGTGCGCCGGGCCGGCATCGAGGTCGGCAAGGCCGAGGCCTGGCTGGCCGCGGCGGAGATCGCGATGCCCGGCCTGGTCACCGTGGTGATCACCTGGCTGGGCGCGCGGCTGGCCGTGGCCGGGGAGATCGGCGTCGGTCAGCTCGTGGCGTTCTACGGCGTTTCGGCGTTCCTCATCTGGCCGGTCACCGCCGCGACCGAAGCGGTCGGGGCGATCACGTCCGGCCTGGTCGCGGCGCGGAAGGTGGTGACGCTGCTGGCGATCCACCCGAAGCTGGCGGACCCGGAGACGCCGGTCCGGCTGCCCGCGGGGCCGCTGGAGCTGGTCGACACCGAGTCCGGCGTGCGGGTCGCGGCCGGGCGGCTGACGGTCGTCGACTTCGGCGCCGACGGCGAAGCGGTGGCCGACCGGCTGGCGCGGTTCGCCGACCCGGCCGAGGGTGAAGAGGTGCTGGTCGGCGGCGTCCGGGCGGACCACGTCGCGCTCACGGAGCTGCGGCGGCGGGTCGTCTACGCGCACAACCAGGACATCTGGTTCTCGGGCGTGCTGCGCGAGCAGCTGGCGCCGGCGCGGCCGAGCGGCGTCGGGATCACCGAAGCGCTGTACGCGGCCGACGCCGACGACATCGTCGAGGCGCTGCCCAACGGCGTCGACGAGGTGATCGGCGAGCGCGGGCGCGAGGTGTCCGGCGGTCAGCGGCAGCGGCTGAACCTGGCCCGCGCGCTGGCGGTCGACGCCGACGTGCTGGTGCTGGACGAGCCGACGTCGGCGGTCGACGCGCACACGGAGGCGCGCATCACCGAGCGCATCGCGGCCCTGCGCCGCGGCAAGACGACGGTGGTGTTCAGCCAGAGTCCCTTGTGGACACACGTGGCAGATGAGGTCTTCACGGCGAAGGTGGTGACGGTATGAAGCGGCTCCCCACGGCGTCCCGGCGGGACGTCCGGCGCTGGGCGCTGAAGACGGCGGGGACCCACAAGCGCGAGTTCGGGCTGCTGCTCGGCGCGCTGTGCGTGGCAACGCTGATCGGGCTCGCCGGGCCGCAGCTGCTCGGCTCGCTGGTCGACGACGTCGCGGCCGGCACGACGACCGGCCGCGTCGACGTGGTGGCGGCGGTGTTCGTCGGGATCCTGGTGCTGCAGGCGGTGGCGCGGAAGATCGCGCGGATGCGCGGCGCGGTGTTCGGCGAGCTGGTGCTGGCCGAGACGCGCGAAGAGTTCGTCGGGACGGCGCTGCAGCTGCCGCTCGGCACGGTCGAGGCGGCCGGCACCGGCGACCTGCTCAGCCGCGCCACCACCGACCTCGGCCGGATCGACCACGCGGCGCGGTTCGCGGCGCCGGAGATCCTGATCGCGGCGGTGACCGTGGTGTTCACGGTCGTCGCGATGGTAGTGACGTCACCGCTGCTCTCGCTGAGCCTGCTCGTCGCGGTGCCGCTGCTGCTGTGCGTGAACGTCTGGTACCAGCGGCGGATCCCGGCGCTGATGCAGTGGATGCTCGACCGCTGGGCGGACCTGACGACGAGCGTCCACGAGACGGCGGAGGGCGCGCGCACGGTCGAGGCGCTCGGGCTGACCGAGCAGCGGGTCGGCGCGGCGTACGAGGCGCTGGACCGCAGCATCCTCGGCGAGCGGCGGATGCGGGCGCTGCAGCTGCGGTGGCTGCCTTCGCTGGAGATCAGCTACGTGCTGCCGCTGGCGGTGATGCTGCCGCTCGGGCTGCTCGCGTACACGCGCGGCTGGGCCGGGCTCGGCGAGATCACCACGATGCTGCTGTACGTGCAGGCGATGTCGGCACCGCTGAACGAAGCGCTGTTCTGGCTGGAAGACCTGCAGGTCGCGGCGGCCGCGGCGCGCCGGATCCTGGGCGTCCGGGAGGTGGCCGTCGAGGAGTCGCCGAAGGTGACGGAGGTGCCGCGCGGGCGCGACATCGACGTCCACGGCGTCCGGTTCGCCTACACGGCCGACCGCGAGGTGCTCCACGGCATCGACCTGCGGGTTCCGCGCGGCGAGCGGCTGGCGATCGTCGGCCCGTCCGGCGCGGGCAAGTCGACGCTCGGCCGGCTGCTGGCGGGCATCGCGGCGCCGTCGTCGGGCTCGGTCCGGATCGGCGGCCAGGACGTCTCGTCGCTGGCCGACGACGTCCTGCGCGGCGAGGTCCTGCTGCTGACCCAGGAGCACCACGTGTTCTCCGGGACGCTGCGGCAGAACCTGGCCCTTCCGGCCCGGCGAGCGGGCGGCGACTGGACGGACGACGAGCTGCTGGCTGCCCTGACCTCGGCGGGCGCGTCGGACTGGGTGGCGTCGCTGCCGTCCGGGCTCGACACGAAGCTGGGTTCGGGCGAGCACCCGGTACCGGCGGCGATCGCGCAGCAGCTGGCGCTGGCCCGCGTGGTGCTGGCGGACCCGCACACGCTGGTGCTGGACGAGGCGACGTCGCTGCTGGACACCGGCTCGGCGCGTGACCTGGAGCGGTCGCTGAACAGCGTGCTGGCCGGGCGCACGGTGATCGCGATCGCCCACCGCCTGCACACGGCGGCGGCGGCCGACCGGGTGGCGGTGGTCGAGGGCGGCCGGATCACGGAGCTGGGATCGCACTCGTCGCTGCTGGCGGCCGGCGGTTCGTACGCGCGTCTGGTCGCGGCGGCTTCGTAGTCCGGAATGTCCGGAGTTCGCGACGTGTTGCTCCCCGGGTAGCGGATCTTCTACCCGGGGAGTGCCATGTCGTTTGTGATGACCACGGCCGAGCGCGAATCGTTCTTGAGCGGGGTGCACGTCGGGGTGCTGGCGGTGGAGCGCGCCGGCCGGGCACCGCTGGCGGTCCCGGTTTGGTACGACTACTCGCCCGGCGGCGAGCTGCTCATCTGGATGGAGCGCGACACGGTCAAGGATCGCGCGATCACGACGGCGGGCCGGCTGAGCCTGGCCGTCCAGGACGAGAACCCGCCGTACAAGTACGTGACGGTGGAGGGTCCGGTGGTGGCGAACGACGAGCCGCCCACGCGCGAACAGGCGTTGCGGATCGCCGGCCGATACTGGCCCACGGACCAGGCGACGGCCTACGTCGACTCGGCGCTCGGGGAGCGATCGGTGCTGGTGCGGGTCCGGCCGGAGAAGTGGCTGTCGAACGACCAGAGCAAGAGCTGAGCCCGGACCGGTGGACAACCCGCGTCCACCGGCCCGGAACTGTCGGTGCCTCTCGGTAGCATGGATACCGGGGGGCGCCGCCCACCCTCAAGCCTTGATCAGCGCGTCCACCGCGCTGTAGAACATGCCCAGCCCGTCGTCCGACGGCCCGGTCAGCGCGTCGATCGCGTGCTCCGGGTGCGGCATCAGCCCGACCACCCGGCCGTTCTCGCTGCGAATCCCCGCGATGTCGTTGCGCGACCCGTTCGGGTTGCCGCCGACGTACCGGAACACGACGCGCTCCTCGGCTTCGAGCTCGTCCAAAGTGGACTGCTCGGCCACGTAGCACCCGTCGATGTTCTTCATCGGGATGAGGATCTCCGCGCCGGACTCGTAGCGCGACGTCCACGCCGTCGCGTTGTTCTCCACGCGCAGCCACTGGTCGCGGCAGATGAAGTGCAGGCCCTGGTTGCGGATCATCGCGCCGGGCAGCAGGCCCGCCTCGCACAGGATCTGGAACCCGTTGCAGATGCCGAGCACCGGCATGCCCGCGCGCGCCGCCTCGATCACCGGCGTCATCACCGGCGCGAACCGGGCGATCACGCCCGCGCGCAGGTAGTCGCCGTAAGAGAAGCCGCCCGGGACGACCACCGCGTCGACGTCGTGGAGGTTCTCGTCCGCGTGCCACAGGGGCACCGCCTCCGCGTCGGCGTAGCGGACCGCGCGGGCCGCGTCGCCGTCGTCGAGCGTGCCCGGGAAGGTGATGACCCCGATGCGCGCGCTCACGCGTCGACCCGCGTGATCGTCCACTGCTCGATGACCGGGTTCGCGAGGAAGCCCTCGGCGATCTTCTCGAGCGTCGCGTCGTCGACCGTGTCGTCGACCTCGATCTCGAAGTGCTTGCCCTGGCGGATCTCCTTGATCCCGGTGAAGCCGAGACGACCGGCGGCGCCGAGCGCGGCCTGTCCCTGCGGGTCGAGGATTTCGGGCTTCGGCATGACGTCGACGACGACTCGGGCCACGGCAGGCTGCTCCTTATTCACGCAGGTCGTGGGTACCCCGCGAGCATAGTTCACCCAGTTCGGCGGGCCGCGGGGGCCGCCGGGAAAACTAGACTGGCCGTCGGCGCGCCGCTGCGCCATGATGAGTCGTTGACATCGCGCCAACAGCTGTGGAGGCACCGTGGACTCCTACGACTACGTGATCGTCGGCGCCGGGAGCGCCGGGTGCGTGCTGGCGAACCGGCTCACCGAAGATCCGTCGGCCCAGGTCTTGCTGCTCGAAGCGGGCGGGGAGGACACCGCGGACGAAATCCACATCCCCGCCGCGTTCCCCTCGCTGTTCAAGACCAGGTGGGACTGGAACTACGAGACCGTCGAGCAGAAGCACACCGGCAAGTCCGCGTACTGGCCGCGCGGCAAGGTGCTCGGCGGCTGCTCGTCGATCAACGCGATGATCTACATCCGCGGCAACCGCGCCGACTACGACGGCTGGCGCGATTCCCACGGCGCCGAAGGCTGGGGCTGGGACGACGTCCTCCCGTACTTCAAGCGCGCCGAGGGCAACCAGCGGCTCGATGGGCCGCTGCACGGCACCGACGGCCCGCTGAACGTCGAGGACCGCCGGTTCACCCACGAACTGTCGAGCGCCTGGGTCGACTCGGCCGTCGCGTGGGGGCTCAAGCGCACCGACGACTTCAACGGCGAGAGCCAGGAAGGCGCCGGCGTCTACCAGGTCACCTGCAAGAAGGGCCGCCGCTGGTCCACCGCCGACGCGTACCTGCGGCCCGCTTTGGAACGGCCGAACCTCACGGTGAAGACGTGCGCGCCGGCGACCCGCGTCGTCTTCGAAGGTACGCGCGCGGTCGGCGTGTCCTATTTGGACAACGGCTTCGAGCGGACGGTGCGGGCGTCGGCCGAAGTTCTGTTGAGTGGCGGCGCGGTGAATTCGCCGCAGCTGCTGATGGTTTCCGGCGTCGGCCCGGCCGAGCACCTGCGTGAGCACGGCATCGACGTCGTCGCGGCGCTGCCGGGTGTCGGCGAGAACCTGCACGACCACCCGGCGTGCGGGATCATCTGGTCCACGCGCGGCACGACCGACCTGGTCGACGCGGCCACGCCGCGCGGGCTCGTTCGCTACCAGCTGACGAAGCGTGGGCCACTGACGTCGAACATCGGCGAGGCGGGCGCGTTTTTCCCGACCACCGACGGACTTCCGGCGCCGGACATGCAGATCCACGTGGCGCCGACGCTGTTCTACGACAACGGCATGCGCGAGCCGACGGTCCCCGGATTCACCTCGGCGGCGACGCTGGTGGACGTCGCGAGCCGCGGCCGGCTGCGGCTGAAGTCGGCGAACCCTTCGTGGAAGCCGGAAATCGACCCGGCTTACTACGCGGAGTCGTCGGACATGGACAAGATGGTGGCCGGGCTGCGGGCGCTGATCGAAATCGGCCGGACGGGGCCGTTGCGGCGGTTCCTGGACCAGCCGTTCCTGCCCGCGCGGCACGACCTGAGTGATGTTGAGCTGGCCGAGCACATCCGTGAGAACACGCAGACGCTTTATCACCCGGTCGGGACGTGCGCGATCGGGTCGGTGGTCGATCCGCAGCTGCGGGTTCAGGGGGTCGAGGGGCTGCGGGTGGTCGATGCTTCGGTGATGCCGGTGGTGCCGCGGGGGAATACGAACGCGCCGACGATCATGGTGGCGGAGAAAGCGGCGGATCTGATTCGGGGGCGGTGAGAGGCAGAGTCATACGGCCCCGAGGAAGCCCGACGCGGACAACACCCATGAGCCGACGCCCAGCGGCGTTTCAATCACTTTGATCACGACCACGCCGTGCCGGCTCGGAGGCTGTAACAACAGCCTTACGCACGCGACCTCTGTCTAGAGGTTCGACATCCGTCAACAGAGCTGGGTGGTAGCGTGCCGACGCGGGTGATTCAGATCTGCAAAGCAGTCGCCGTTGCGTTTCTGTTTGTAACTGTCATCGCAAGCAGCTCCTGGTTTGTGCACCAAGTGAGCAAACAGCTTTCACGCGACAAGGACAACTCCAGCTTTTCAGATGAAGAACCACCCTTGAAGCTCTTGCCCGGCCCACATCCGCCGCGTACGGAGTCATGCAAGTTTCTGATTGACGGAAGATCGGCAGAACTTACCGCAACCGGAAGTTGCGATGTAACAGTCAATCGAAAAGACCCACTGCTTCAAAGCATCAGATCAGGCAGCGGAGAAGTCAGCAGTCTTATGGCCGCAGTCACCGCTGTCAACATGTATCAAGATGGCCTTCCGACCGTTGACCTGTTGCCTAGTTCACCCAACGCCCAGATCCACGTCAGAGGATCTCTTAATTTTTCTATTATCATAGACGATCAGAGCGAAAATCTAATTAAATTCTCTCTCGAGCCACGAGAAGAAAGCGACGTAAACCGCTTATCAAATCGCGTAGAAAACCGCAATATAACGATCGAGACAATTGAATTATCCGTCGTCGGATCCCAGGGTCCAATACCAGTAGAACAAGGGTCTACTAAGATCAAGTTTGACGGGAACCCTTCTGTCGGTACATATATTTTGATCAAACCTGAAAAGAGTGCCAATAAAGCTTGGTTTCCAACCAGAATTGGCGAACTCACCAGTCGCAGATCATCTAATGTCGCCGAGTTCGCAGCCTTGGCTCTAATTTATTTTTTCCCTTATTTAGTTGTACTTCGCTGGACTAGCGGATCTCATCATCCCGACAACATGGCTCTGCGGAACATGACAGTTGCCATTATCTTCGGCATTTTCACCCTAGGATCGATGATAGCGTCGTCGCAATTGTCGATCACAAGCATCTTCGGTGTTTCCGCAAGAGAGTTCAGCGCGGCAGGCGCTGGCCTGGCCACGTTCAGTGGCAGCCTGGTCGTTGCGGCCGCATGGCACACCGGACACGGCAGCACGCCAATCCCCGCGCGACGCGGGTGGATACTGTCGAGTGTAGCTTTTGTTATCCTGCTCACACTTTTTTGGACATTGAACACACGAATTACCGCGATGACCGTCGGTGAGCTCATGGCCCTAGTTGCCGTGGTGGCGGCGTGCACCTTGATACAGGTTGCACTTGTGCGCAAGAACAATATGTTTCTCGGCCTGCTGATCGGCTTTATTTCCGCAGTCGCATGCTTGATTTTATTTACCTTCAAAAACACGAGCAGTACACCTCTGACATGGTTGCCGGACATTCTCGCCGGACTTGGAATGATGCCACTGGTTGCCATAGGATTATCTATCACTAATCTATCCAGACGCTGGCGCGTTCTCTTGTCGCTAACGCTTGCGGCACTCGCATACACCCCCCTCGTCTACCTAATTTTCGAATCGGATGATCTGACATACTGGCCATTAGACTATGGTGGAATAATTAGCCAACTTGCAAGCAGTAGCACGCAAGCAATTGGAATGTCATGGCTGACAGTCGCCAACCTGATAATTTGCGTTCTTATTTTAGCACAACTGCGCAAGCAGTCCGATCTCAGCTTTTTTGATGCGCGAAAAATTCGTTTGCCACTCATTGCCGTTTCGATTATTTTCATTCCCACCAAATTTTTGCCAGGCGTCCCCAATGCACTGGCGTGCACTCTTTTATTCATTGGTTTTTACCTAGCCATCCCCGCTCGATCGACGGCGATCATCGACCGGACGATGGATGCGCATCGAACAGCATTTCAAGCAGAAACTCGCCGACGCCTTTCGCAATCCGCCGCCGCCCGCTTCTACCATTCAGCACAAGGTGATCTGGCAGCCGGAAATATAGATGCCGATGGTTTCCTTGCGAGATACGAAAGCTTGACGAGTCTCGACCCCACCAGATCGGCATCTTCCTCAAGTAGAGTGTCAAGTCCACTCGGGTCCAACTGCGGCGAGACCGCGTGGCAAAACCTAAAGTGCGGATTGCGGTTGGCTTTACCGATCTGCATGCCGTCCGTAATTTTTGAGGCCTGGGCCTACGTCAGCAGCACCAGTTTCGAATACCAGTCGGTAGTTGATATCATCGATAATCTGCGTCACATCTTGAGATGGTTTACTTACGCTGCAATATACGGCTATGCATACCCTTGGTTGCGAGGCAGCAATCCTATTCAAAAGTCGATCGTATTTGCGATTGCCTTAGGCATACCCGAGGTTATTACCGCCCTGAGCACACCTACCCTGGAACAGAACCTGCTGGTTTCCAGCGTTGTGCGATCCGGGCAAGTCGTATTCTTTTGCATCTGCCTTGGCATGCTCTGGGAACGTGAGATCGCACGACGCGCCAACACGGCGTGGTCTCAAATTCGTGACTTTAGAAAACTTCGCTCATTGGCGGCGCCGACGATTACCGTGTTGGTCGCGGCCGCGACCGCCGCAGCGACAGTACTGGCTACAGCCGCTGTGACTCCTAAATCCACTGAGTCCACGGAGTCGAGCACCAGTCAGGACAAGGATGGCAAAAAACCATGATCCGGCCGAGGAGAAGGCGGCGGACCTGATTTGTGGCGCGGAGCGTGGGCCGCCCCGTTACCAATTTCGTAGTTACTGCACAAGAAGCTGTGGTCGCCAGGTCCGGTATGACTCAGGCACCAGTCGCTCGCATGATCGGGGTGGCATCGACTGACCGCTGATAGACACGGCCACCACTGTATCCAGTTATCGGGGACCACCGACAGTTCCGGGGCTGTGGACGTGACTTGTCCACAACCCCGGACCGCCTCAACGCTTGCCGTGGAGGATCGTCACCAGCTTGGCCACCATCGCGTCCGTCGAAGGCTTGCGGCTGAACGATGTCAGCGTCAACGGCGCCGTGAAACGCTGGCGGGCGATTGCCTTTGTGCGGGCGAACTCGCGTAGTCCCTCCGGACCGTGGATGCGGCCGAAACCCGAGTCGCCCACCCCGCCGAACGGGAGGGAGGCGATGCCCGCGAACGACAGCGGTGCGTTGATCGACGTCATCCCCGTGCGCAGCTTCTCGGCCAGCTCCACGCCGCGGGACTTCGAAAAGACCGTCGATCCCAGGCCGTACTTCGTGCTGTTCGCCTTCTCGATCGCTTCGTCCATGTCGCGGACCTTCGCGATCGTCACCGTCGGGCCGAACGTCTCCTCGGTGACCGCCTCCGAGTCCTCCGGGACGTCGATCAGCACCGTCGGCTGCGCATACCTGTCGCCGACCGCGTCCTCGCCGCCGAGGACCGCCTTGCCGCCGCGGGCCAGAGCGTCCTGGATGTGCCTCTTGATCACGCCCAGCTGCGACGGCATCGTCACCGGGCCGTACTGCGCCGCCTCGTCGGAGCCCGCGCGCACGTCCTTCGACTTCTCGACGACCTTCGCCACGAACTCGTCGTGGACCTTCTCGTGGACGTACACCCGCTCGACGCCGATGCACGTCTGGCCGGAGTTGGAGAACGCGCCCCAGACCGTCGCGTCGGCCGCCGCGTCGAGGTCGGCGTCCGCGTCGACCAGCACCGGGTCCTTGCCGCCCGCCTCGATCACCACCGGCGTCAGCGTCTCCGCCGCCGCGGCCATGATGCGCTTGCCCGTGGCGGTCGAACCGGTGAACGCGATCTTGTCGACACCAGCTCGCACCAGCGCCGCGCCCGTCTCGCCGAAGCCCGTGATCAGCTGCAGCACCGGCTGCTCCGGCACGATCTCGGCGAACGCGTCGACCAGCCACTTCCCGACGCCCGGTGTGTACTCGCTGGGCTTGAACACCACGGCGTTGCCCGCCGCGAGCGCGTACGCGATCGAGCCGAGCGGCGTGAACACCGGATAGTTCCACGGGCCGATCACGCCGACTACGCCCAGCGGCTGGTACTCGACGGTCGCCGCCTGGTTCGACATCAGCAGCCCGGCCGAGCGCTTCTGCTTGCCGAGGATCTTCTTCGCGTGCTTGCCCGCCCACGCGATGTGCTCGATGGCCAGGACGCTCTCGAGCTGCGCGTCGGCGATCGGCTTGCCGGTCTCGTCGCGGACCACCTGGCACAGCTGCGGGAGCCGGCGCGTCAGCACGCCCTTCCAACCGCGAAGCCGCTCGGCGCGCCCGGCGAAGCCCAGGTCCTCCCACCACTTCGCCGCGACTCGCGCTCGCTCGACGGCCGCCTGGACGTCTTCGGCGGAGTGCACGGGGTAGGTTCCGACCACCTCGTCGGTCGCCGGGCTCAGCGAGTCGAAGGTCTCGCCGACCGACGTCGGCTTCGGCTGGACGGCAGTCATCGGCGTCTCCCTGGAGGTTCGCGGGTCAGCCCAGGTTACGACGTTACTGACATCGTGCCAATAGCTCTCGCGGGCTTCGCCACCAGCATTGCACCCGCGATCGCCGCGGCAAAGACACCGAACAACGGTGGGAGCCACAGCGGCAGCACGCCGACGGCCAGCGAGCCGAGCCCGAAGCCGCACGATTGCACCGTGAAGCTCAGTGAAAACCCGGCTGACCGGCGGTTCTTCGGCAGCAGACGCTGGAGGTTGACCGAGGTCGCGGCGACCAGCGGCCCGCCGCACGCGCCGATCACCGCCACCGACGCAAGCAAGCCGGCCCAGCCGAGGTCCGCGGCGAGCGCGATCCCGCCGGCGACGAACCCGCCGAGGAACAGCCGCGGGTCGCCGATCTTCCCGCGCCACACGTAGAGCGCGCTGCCCGCGATGCTCGCCCCGGTCAGCACGGCGATCACGACCGGGGCGGCCGTCTCGGGCGCGCCCAGGCGCTGGACCAGCGGCAACGGTGCGACCTCGATCGTCGACGTCAGCAGTCCGATGGTGAAAGCGCAGCAAAGCCACGGCAGGTAGGCGACCGGCCGCACGGGTGGGCGGTCGTCCCCGGAGTTCACTCGTTCGTGCTCACCCGCGCGGCGCGGGACGAGCGCGGCGGCGACCACGCAGGCGACGGCCATCGCGCCCAGCGGCACGAGCGGGCCGGCCAAGTCGAGCAGCGTGACCAGCGCCGGGCCGCCGACGAGCACGCCGTCGAGGATCATCGCGTCGACGGAAATCGCCCGGGGAAGCAGCCCGTCGTCGACCGTGTCCGCGAGCAGCGTCCGGAAGCCGCCCGACAACGCCCCGCCCGTGATCCCGGGCAGCAGGACGACCACGAGCAGGACGGCGCCGGACGCGTCGCTCGCGGCGGCCGCCGCCAGGACGACGAACCCCGCAGCCGTCAGGAGCAGGAGCGCCGGCAGGCCACGCGAAGGGCCGACGCGGTCGAGCAGCCGTCCCATCGGGACCGCGCAAACCATCTCGGCGGCGACGTAGACCGACATCAGCACGCCGCCGAGCCGGTAGGAGCCGGTCGTCGCGGTGGTCAGCAGGGTGAACGCGAGCGGCGCCATGGTCGCCGGGAGGCGGGCGAACTGGACGCCCGCCGACCAGCGCCAGTAGGCGCGATGGGTGAACAACGACATGCTCATACGCTCGTTCGTGGCTCCCGCAAGGCACACTGATTCGCGTGAGAGCGAATCACCGGTGATCGAGCTGGTCCTGACCGCGGCGGGTGCGCAACGCGTCCGGTTCGCGATCTCGCCGCTGGAGGAGGTGCTGGGCGCTGTCCAGACGCTGCTCGGCGTCCGGCGGCACCCGGCGCACCTGCCGTGGCTGTCCGATGCTCCAGACGTACCTGAACTGGCCGCGGTGCTGGGCGCGCGGCACTACATCACCGAGTTCCTGAGCCCGCCGCCCGAGGGTCCGGAGACGACGGCGGAGGCGCAGCTGCGGGCCGTGCGCGCCACGCCGCCGGCCCAGGTGGCGCTGGAGCTGGCGATGGTCGACGCCGACCTCTCGCTCCTGCCGGACGACCCGGCGACCGCGCGCGACCTGCTGGCCGGCCAGCTCGAGACGGTCTGGCACACGCTGCTCGCGCCGGAGTGGCCCCGCCTGCGCGAACTGCTGGCCGCGGACATCGCGTTCCGGACGCGGCAGCTGGGTTCCGGCGGGCTCGCGTCGATGCTGGCCGGGCTGCACCCGCGCGTGCGGTTGTCGGACACGTCGGTGCTGGTGGACATCCGCTCGCGCGAGCGGCTGGAGATCGATTCGCGCGGGTTGCTGCTGATTCCGGCGGTGTTCGCGTGGCCGAACGTCGGCGTGGTGACAGTGCCGCCGTGGCAGATTTCGCTGCTCTACCCGGCTCGAGGCGTGGCTTCACTGTGGACGGCTTCCGAGGCGCCGCCGGAGCCGCTGGTCGAGGTCCTCGGCCGGACGCGGGCGCTGCTGCTGGCCACCCTCGACCGCCCCGCCGCGACGACGGAGCTGGCCCGGCGCCACGGCTTGGCGCCGGCGACGGTCTCGGCGCACCTCACGGCGTTGCGCGGGGCGGGGTTGCTGACGTCGGAACGTCGTGGTCACCGGGTGCTGTACCGGCGGACGGAGCTGGGCGACGCGCTGCTCACCGGCAAACTGTGACGCATGGACAGAGCGGTGACTTGGGAAGGCTTCCACAACACCCGGGATCTCGGCGGCCTGCCGACGGCAGCGGGACGCACGACTCGTCACGGTGCCCTCTTCCGGGCCGCGGACCTCCGGTTCGTGACCGAGACGGGCTGGGCCCGAGCGCGGGAATCCGGCGTCCGGACCGTCATCGACCTGCGCAACGCCGATGAGATCCGGCCGACGACGGACGCCCCGACCGCGCTGGCCGGTTCGGCGCAGTTCGCCGCCGCGGCCGGAATGACCTCACCGGCCGGCATCGACCGCGTGGAGGTTCCCCTCGACGACATCGACGACGTCGAGTTCTGGCGGCACGTCAACCGCGAACGGCTGAACGGCACCCCGCTCTACTACCGCGTCTTCCTCGAACGGAAAGCCGAGCGCTGCGCCGCCGTCATCGAAGCGATCGCCCGGTCCGCCCCCGGCGGTGTCCTGTTCCACTGCGGCGCCGGCCGGGACCGGACCGGTCTGGTCGCGCTCCTGCTGCTGGCACTGGCAGGCGTCGGCCCCGACGCCATCGCCGCGGACTACGACCTGTCCGCCGAGGCCGTGAAACCGCTGTTCGCCGTGATGGGCGCCGAAGACCAGGGCCCGGTCATCGCGGCCATCCTCGCGGAGCGACGCACGACGACCGCGGCCGCCATCCGGGACACGCTCGACGGATTCGACGTCGAGCGGTACCTGCTGGAAGCGGGGGTCGGCAGCGCGCAGCTCGACGACATCCGGCACCGGCTGACGCACCGGGACTAGGCTGGAATCGACCACCTGCGAAGGAGAACATCGATGCGTATCGTCCATTTCGGACACGCCTGCCTGTTGCTGGAGACCGGCTCCGAGCGGATCCTGATCGACCCCGGCGCGTTCTCCACCGGGTTCGAGGGTGAGCGGGAGCTGTCCGCCGTCTTGATCACGCACCAGCACTTCGACCACCTGGACGTCGACCGGCTGCCGAAGGTGCTCGAAGCCAACCCGGACGCCAAGCTGATCGTCGATCCCGGCTCGGCCCCCGAGGTCGAAAAGCTGGGCCTGCCCTTCGACGTCGCCAACGTCGGTGACGCCTTCGCCGTCGGGGACACCTCGATCAAGGCCGTCGGCGGGGAGCACGCCGTCATCCACTCCGACATCCCGGTGATCCCGAACATCGGCTACGTCTTCGACGACGGCGCGTTCTTCCACCCGGGCGACTCGTTCTTCGTGCCCGAGCAGAAGATCGACGTCCTGGGCCTGCCGACCGGCGCCCCGTGGCTCAAGGCCGGCGAAGCGGTCGACTACCTGCGGGCCGTCGCGCCGCGGGTCGCCGTGCCGATCCACGAAGCCGTGCTGGCCAACCCGGCCCTGCACTACGGCCTGTTCGGCAACCTCGCGCCCGAAGGCACCGAGGTCAAGGTGCTGGAGCGCGCCGAGCCGGCGAAGTTCTAGGCCGCGACCGTGCGCAGCGAACCGTAGGTGGCGCCGAACGCCCGGTTCTCCAGCGCCACGTCGACGGCGTCGAGCAGGGCCTGGCGGAGGCCGGGGCGGGTGAGGTCCGTGGCGTCGACCCCCAGCCGGACCAGCCCGCCCCGGCGGGCCCCGCGCGCCGCCGCCAGGACCAGCGCGAAGCAGCGCACCGTTTCCGTGCGGTGCGACTGGCTCGTGAACTCACTCACGCGCGCCCGGCGGATCTCGCCCGTGACGAGGTCGCGGACCGCGCCGAGGTCCGCGCACAGGCGGAACCCGTGCTCCGCCAAGGCCTGAAGCGTGCCCTGGGAGGCGATCCAGCGCGGGGGCGCGAAGCCGTCGACCGCCAGGCCGGTGCTGTCCAGCGCGGCCTTCGCGGCGATCAGGCGCAGCCGCGCCTCGTGCGCCGGCAGCGTCGCGAACTCCGCCTTCTTGCCCAGGTACACCGTGCGGTGCGTGGGCGTGACGGCGTGGTCGTAACCGTGCAGCAGCACGGAGTCTCCGGCCCGGGCGCGCGTGCGCACCCATTCCGTCACCGGGCCGCCGCCGGTGCGAGCGGCGTAGAGCACCGAGAGCGGCACCTTGCGGCGGTCGAGCTCGGCCGCGAGGTCGGCGCACCGGTGCAGCGTGCGCGGGGTGATTCCCGACAGCGAAACCAGCAAGCGAGCGTCCACGCCACCATTGGGACGCACGCGTCTGACCGGCCCGTGAACTGCGCAGAACGGGCGGGCGTCCGTTGCCGGAAGGGTCAGACGCCCTCTCGCAGGCGCTGGACGGCCACCGCGATCCGCCCCCGCAGGTCGGGGTCGGCGACCTGACCGTCGGCGACGTCGGCGCGGGACACCGGGATCCGCGCGCACGCCTCGTCGACGATCTTCGCGCCCGCGTACGTCAGGACCTTCCGCAGCGAGTCGTGCGCGTCACGGCCGCCCGTCGGCGCCGCCACCGAAGACGCGTTGATCCACGCCACCGGCTTGCCGTAGACCTCGCCGCCGCCGACCGTCCAGTCCAGCAGGTTCTTGAACGAGCCCGGCAGGCCGCCCGCGTACTCCGGCGTGCAGATCAGGATCGCGTCCGCTTCCCCGATCGCCGCCCGCAGCGTCGCGACCTCGGGGTGCAGCGGGTCGCGGTCGTCATCGGGGTTGAAGTGCGGCAGGGCACCGAGGCCGGTGTACGTCTTGCTCGCGGTGAGGGTCGCGACGGTCCCCAGCACCGCCGCATTGCCCGAGCCTGCTCGCAGGCTGCCGCAGATCAGCAGGATCACGCGGCCAGTCTGCCAGGGAAAGCCCGGTGATGCGGCGGTACGCCTCGAGGTACCGGTCGCGCGTGGCGGTCACCACTTCGGGCGGCAACGGCGGCAGCGCGGACACGCAGTCCCAGCCGGAAGCCGGATCGACCAGCCAGTCGCGCACGTGCTGCTTGTCGAACGACGGCCGCGGGCGGCCGGGGTGGTGGCCGTCGGGGAGCCAGTAGCGCGCGGAATCCGGCGTCAGCAGCTCGTCGGCGAGCACGAGCCGGCCGTCCGCGCCCAGGCCGAACTCGAATTTCGTGTCGGCCAGCAGCAGGCCCTGCTCCGCGGCCCGCGCGGCGCCCCGGCGGTACAGCTCGAGCGACGCCTCGCGGACCTCTTCGGCGAGCGCGCGGCCGAGGACCGCCACGAAGGTGTCGAAGTCGATGTTCTCGTCGGGCTCGCCGGGACGCGCCTTGGTCGACGGCGTGAAGATCGGCTCCGGCAGCCGCGCCGACTCGGCCAGCCCGTGCGGCAGCTCGAGGCCGCACACCGAGCCGGACCGGCGGTAGTCCGCGTAGCCGCGGCCGGTGAGGTGGCCGCGGACGACGGCCTCCACCGGCAGCATGTCGAGCCGCTCGACGAGCAGCGCCCGGCCGCGGAAGGCCTTCGGGATGAGGGGCCCGTCGCAGGCCACCAGGTGGTTCGGGAGGACGTCGGCCAGCTCGCGGAACCAGAACACGCTCATCGCGGTGAGCACCCGGCCCTTGTCCGGGACGTCGGTGGGGAACACGCGCTCGAAGGCGGAAATGCGGTCGGAAGCGACGATGAGCAGGTGATCGCCCATGCCGTAGAGGTCACGGACCTTGCCGGAGGCGAGTCGCTCGGGGGTGGGGAGGGGTGTCACGCGCTGAACCCTAACGGGCACCCTCCGCCACCATGGATGATGCTGGCATGGCGTACGACTGGATCTCGGTGACGACCGACTACGGCCTGCGCGACGGCTTCGTGGCGGCCTGCCACGGCGTGATCGCGCGGCTGGCGCCCGCGGTGCGAGTGCTCGACGTGACGCACGAGGTGCCGCCCCAGGACGTCCGGCACGGGGCCATGGCGCTGGCCCAGACCGTGCCCTTCCTCCCGGAAGCGGTGCACGTCGCCGTCGTCGACCCGGGCGTCGGCACGGCCCGGCTCGGCGTGGTCGTCGTCGCCGAGGGTGGCCTGCTGGTCGGGCCGGACAACGGCCTCCTGCTGCCGGCCGCGCACGCGCTGGGCGGGGTCCGGGCCGCGTACGAGCTGGCCGAGCCGTCGCTGCGGCTGCCGGTCACGTCGGCGACGTTCCACGGGCGGGACGTCTTCGCGCCCGCGGCGGCGCACCTGGCCTTGGGGGTCGCGCCGAGCGACTTCGGCGCCTGCGTCGACGACCTGGTCGAGCTGCCCGAACCGTTCGTGGCGGCGTTCCCGGGGAAGCTGGTGTCGGAGGTGCTGACGGTCGACCACTTCGGCAACGTCCAGCTGGCCGCGACCCCGGCGGACCTGGAGCTGTCGGGGTTGTCCGGCGCGGTTTCCGTGCACAGCGAGCGGGTCGCGGTGACCACCGAGATCGGGCGCACCTTCGCCGACGTGCCCGCCGGCGCGAGCGTGCTCTACACCGACTCCGCCGGACGGCTCGCCGTCGCCGTCAACGGCGGTTCCGCCGCGGCCGTGCTGGGGCTCGGGCCCGCCCAGGAGTGCACGATCACCTCGTCGCCGACCGCCACCTGACCGGGTCGCACCACCGCGGCCTTCATCCCGAAGACCACCCCGCCGTCCGGGTGCCGCCGGTAGCTCGCGAGCGTGCGGATCGGCTCGGGGCCGGCCTTCCGGCCCGTTTCCTGGTCGACCATCGGGACCGTGCAGCGCACGCACTGCTTGGCGTAGCCGAACCGCGCGGTGCCCGCGGTCATCGCGCGGACCTCGTCCTCGGTGTGCGGCTCGACCCAGCCGGAGACGATCACGTTGGGCCGGAAGCGGTCCATCGGCACGGGCTCGCCACCGCGTTCGAGGATGCGCGCGTTCAGGCCGTCCAAAGAGGACTCACCGGCGACGAGCAGCGCGTGCCCGTCGGCGAACGCGGCCGTGCCGGGCGTCTCGCCGCCCGTGACGCGCTCGTGGTCCGGCGCGACGCCGATCAGCACCGAGGGCAGGCCGAGCAGGTCCGAGAACCACTCGGCCGCGGCTCGCCCTTGGTGCACGCCGTCGCCCTGCCAGGAGAACGTCGAGCCCGGGTGCCGCGGGCCGTCGCGGCGGATGTCGAGTTCGAGGTCGTCGGACCCCGGCGCGGACAGCGCGAGCCGGTCACCGAGCACGCGCGGCCGGACCGACGCCAGCACCGGGTAGCGCCGCTGGCTGCGGAAGTCGCCGTCCGGCGCGACGACCTGGAAGACGCGGTCGTGCGCCAGTCCGGCCGGCCCGACCTCGGCGACCGGCACCGAAGTGCCGGCACAGCCCTTGACCGGGTAGTACGTCAGCCGCGCGATCCTCGCCATGCCCGCAGGCTACCCGGGCACCGGCGGCCGAATCGCGGGATTTTCAGGCGGCGGTGACGTTCCAGGTGCGTCAGCTCAGAGGATCGGTTGCGGCGCATAACCCGCGGCCGCGGGGAACCGCTCCAGCACCCGCGCCACGCGCTCGGCCACCTGCTCGACCTGGCGGCCGGCCGTGCCGGTGAAGGAAATGCGGTCGGCCAGGAGCTTGTCCAGCTCACCGCGGTCGAGCGGGATGCGCTCGTCGGCGGCGAAGCGGTCGAGGAGGTCGTTCTCGGCGCGGCCTTCCCGCATCTCCAGCGCGACGGCGACGGAGTGCTCCTTGATCGCCTCGTGGGCCGTCTCACGCCCGACACCGGCGCGGACCGACGCCATGAGCACCTTCGTCGTGGTGAGGAACGGCAGGTAGCGATCCAGCTCACGCTCGATCACCGCCGGGAAGGCGCCGAATTCGGCCAGGACCGTGAGGAATGTCTCCAGCAGGCCGTCGAGCGCGAAGAACGCGTCCGGCAGCGCGACGCGGCGGACGACCGAGTCGGAGACGTCGCCCTCGTTCCACTGGTCGCCGGCCAGCTCGCCGATCATCGACAGGTAGCCCCGCAGCACGACGGCGAGGCCGTTCACGCGCTCGCACGAGCGGGTGTTCATCTTGTGCGGCATGGCGGACGAGCCGACCTGGCCCGGCTTGAAGCCCTCGGTGACCAGCTCGAGGCCGGCCATCAGCCGGATCGTCTTGGCCAGGCTGGACGGCGCCGCCGCGAGCTGGACCACAGTGGACAGCACGTCGAAGTCGAGCGAGCGCGGGTACACCTGGCCGACGCTGACGAACCGCCGGTTGAAGCCGAGGTGCTGCATCACGCGATCTTCGAGCTGGTCCAAAGTGGACTCGTCGCCGAGCAGGTCGAGCATGTCCTGCGCGGTGCCGACCGGGCCCTTGATGCCGCGCAGCGGGTAGCGCTCGATGAGGTTGTCGAGCCGCTCGAAGGCGACCAGCAGCTCGTCGGCCGCGGTGGCGAACCGCTTGCCGAGGGTGGTGGCCTGCGCGGCGACGTTGTGCGAGCGGCCGGCCATGACGGTGTCGGAGTGCTCGACGGCGAGGGCGGCCAGCCGCGCCAGCACGGCGGCGACGCGCGTGCGCACGAGCTCCAGCGAGCGGAGCAGCTGCAGCTGCTCGACGTTCTCGGTGAGGTCGCGCGAGGTCATGCCCTTGTGGATGTGCTCCTGCCCGGCGAGGTCGCTGAACTCCTCGATGCGCGCCTTGACGTCGTGGCGGGTGACGCGCTCGCGGGCGGCGATCGAATCCAGCCGCACGTCCGCCAGCACCCGCTCGTAGTCCTCGACGACGCCGTCTGGCACCTCGACGCCGAGGTCCTTCTGCGCCTTGAGGACGGCGAGCCAGAGCTGCCGCTCCAGGACGACCTTCTGCTCCGGCGACCAGAGCGAGACCAGCTCCGCCGAGGCGTAGCGGGCGGCGAGCACGTTCGGAATGCGGGGCTTGTCCGTCACGCCCTCACGATACCTGTGCAGGTCAGGGACATCGAAGTGCCCGGGTCCAGCGCGGTCAGCGGGCCGAGCACCTCCAGTTCGACGATGCGCGCCGGCGGGTCCAGGTCGCCCAGCTCCGTGAGCGGCGACGGCAGCGGGTGCTCCAGCCAGATCTCCAGCGGCGAGCCCTGGTCCGGGTACTCGCCCGCCGGGTCGACGTCGAAGGAGAGCGTCAACGCGCCATAGGTCACCCAGCCCGACGAGCCCGGCACACCCAGCTTCCCGACGACGTCCTGGGCGGGCACGACCAGCCGGTCACAGTCCACTGTGTACTCCGGCGTTCCGGTGCCCGCGACCAGCGCGACCACGTCGGGCCGGCGGAGCCCCGCGGTGACCGGGCCACCGCCGGGGAGCTGGGTCACGTTCCACAACGCCCAGCGCACCTGCCGCTCGGACACGTTCTCCGCGCGCAGGTCCAGCCGGTAGCCGTCGTCGAGGATCGTGATCGCGCGGGTGAACCGCAGGCCGGTAAGCGGGTCCGGCGCACTGGTCATGGTCACCGTGTCGCCGTCGGCGGCCACGGAGTACGGCCCGGAGTCGAGGACCGGGTCGGGCGGGCCGGGCCACTGGTCCGGACCGTCCCAGCCCTGCGGCGCGGGCCACGTCTTGTCGCCGCCGTAGTTGACCCAGTCGCCCAGCTGCCCGGAGTTCGGCGCGTACTCGCCGCGCAGGTCGGCGTCGAGCAGGTCGGCGTTGCGCCACAACAGTTCGACGCCGCGGTGCCGCACCGACAGCAGGCGGCCGCCGAGTTCCGGGACGAGCCCGAGCCGCAGGTCGCCGCGTTCGAGCCAGGTCACCATTCGGCGAGACCGCCGTCGTCGTGGCGCCACACCGGCGAGCGCCAGGTGTGCCCGACCTCGTCGGCGCGTCGGACGGCCTCCTCGTCGACCTCGATGCCGAGCCCGGGCCCGAGCGGGCGGGCCGCGTAACCGTCCTGGAAGGCGAAGATCGAGGGATCCGTGAGGTACGCGTGCTCGCGACCCTCGTGGTAGTGCATGCCGACGCTCTGTTCCTGGATCAGGAAGTTCGGCGTCGCGAACGCGACCTGCAGCGACGCGGCCAGGGAGATCGGCCCGAGCGGGCAGTGCGGCGCCAGCGACGCGCCGTAGATCTCGGCGAGCGCGCCGATCCGCCGCAGCTCGGAAATGCCGCCGGCGTGCGACGGGTCGGGCTGCAGCACCGCGACACCGGCGTCGAGCACCGGCTTGAACTCCCAGCGCGAGTACAGCCGCTCGCCGACCGCGATCGGCACGGTCGAGGCCTCGACGACCGAGCGCAGCGCGTCGCCCTGCGTCTCCGGCAGCACCGGCTCCTCGACGAACATCGGCTGGACGTCTTCGAGCAGCTTCACCAGCCGTCGCGCCATCGCGGGCGAGACGCGGCCGTGGAAGTCGATCGCGAGGTCTCGGTGCGGGCCCAGGACCTCCCGCGCTTCCCAGGCGCGGGCCACCGCGGCGTCGGCCTCGGCGGGCGACGCGATCGCGGTCAGCGGGCCGGCGACGTTCATCTTCACCGCCGTGAACCCGGCCTCGACCTGGGCGGACACGGCTTCGCGGATGCCGGACGGGCGGTCGCCGCCGACCCAGCTGTAGACGCGGACGCGGTCGCGGACCGGGCCGCCGAGCAGCTCGTGCACCGGCGCGTCGCGGACCTTGCCGGCGATGTCCCACAGCGCGTGGTCGAAGCCGGCCAGCGCGCTGGAGAGCACGGGCCCGCCGCGGTAGAAGCCGCCGCGGCGCAGCACCTGCCAGTGGTCCTCGATGCGCAGCGGGTCTTGGCCGAGGAGCAGCTCGGACAGCTCGTGCACGGCCGCGCGCACGGTCTCCGCGCGGCCCTCGACCACGGGCTCGCCCCAGCCGCTGATGCCCTCGTCCGTGCTGACCTTGAGGAAGAGCCAGCGCGGCGCGACCAGAAACGTTTCAACCCCGGTGATCTTCACCCGTGTCCCCCATCTACGCGGAATCCTTGGCGGCGGACCAGCCGCCGTCGACGGTCAGCTCGGCCCCGGTGACGAACGACGCCGCGTCCGAGAGCAGGAACGCGATCACGTTGGCCACCTCGGCGGGCTGCCCGAGGCGCCCGGCCGGCGTCGCCTGGGCACTGCGTTCGCGGTCCGCCGGCGAGATGCGGTTCCAGGCCTCGGTGAGCACCGGTCCCGGCAGGACGGAGTTGACCCGGAGGGACGGTGCATATTCCACGGCCAGCTGCCGGGCCAGCGCGACCAGCGCGCCCTTGCTCGCGGCGTACGCGGGGTGGCCCGGCAGGCCGAAGTGCGCGTGCACCGACGAGACCAGCACGACCGCGCCACCTCGAGCCCGCAGCGACGGCAGGCAGGCTTTCAGGGCGAGGTACGTGCCGGTCAGGTTCACGTCGAGCTGGCGTTCCCACTCGGCGCGGCCGATCTCGTGCAGCGGCCCGGTGCTCGGCACGTAGGCGTTGCTGACCAGGGCGTCCACCTCACCGATGGCCGCCCACGTCGCTTCGTCGCTGACGCTGCCCCGGATCGGGACGACGCCCTCGGGGAGTTCGGCGATGTCCACGCCCAGCACGCGATAGCCGTCTTCGAGCAGCTTCCGGGCCGTGGCCAGCCCGATCCCGGACGCCGCTCCGGTCACCACCGCCGTACGCGTGGACATCGCCGTTCTCCCCTTCCTAGAACTTCGCTACGTGGACATGGTCGTCCGGCCCGCGGGCGGCGAACCACAGCGACCCGCCGTCGGACGCGGCGCCGAGGGTTCCCACGATGCTCCCGCTCGGGTACTCCGGCCGCTTGAACCAGCCGGCCCACGAGCCGGACCACTCGTTGGCCCACAGCGAGTAGTCGCTCGCGGACGCGGTGAGCGCGACCTTCGCGCCGACGGCGACGAGCGTCGGGCTGCTGCCGACTGTGCCACCGATGCCGGTCCAGTCCGACCACGTGTCGCCGGTCTTCGTGCGGGCCCAGACGCTGTCGTCGGCCGTGCGGACCGCGACGACCGTGCCACTCGTGGCCGTCGCCGAGCCGGGTCGGCCGAAGATCGGCTTGCCGCCGGGCGCCCCGAGACCGGACCACTGACCGGCACTGGTCCGCTGCCAGACCTGACCGTCGGCACCTCTCGCGAAAACGGTTCCATCGGTGGTGACGGACGGCGAATCGGTGAGCGCGCCGCCGAGCCGCTTCCAGTCGCCCCACTTCTTCGTATAACTGCGCTGGTAGAGGGCGTTGTCGAGGCCGCGGACGTAGACGTCGATCTTGCCATCGGAAGCGACCGCGGCCGGCTGGCCGAGGAACTTGCCGCCGACCTGGCGCGGCCCGTCGAGACCCTTGACCTGCAGGGACCCGCTCTGGTCGCGGAAGAACGTCACGGTCTTGCCGCCGGTGCGGACGATCGCCGGGCTGGCGGACGCGTCGCCGCCGAGGTCATCACCCGGGACGAGGTCGGTACCGTGCAGGCGGAGGAACGCGGTGCCGTGCGCGGGGACCGTGACCGTGTACGAGCCGGTCGCGCTGCCGCGGTCGGCGCGGGCGCGGAGGTCGCGAATGGACACTCGACCGTTGAGCCCGGCGTCGGCGAAGTTCAGCGTCATCTGCGTCGGCGTCTCGCCGCGGTTCAGCAGGACCACCGAGCGGTCACCGTCGCGGTCGAGAACCTTGCTGTAGGTGTCGGTGCTGCCGCTCGACGCGACGCGGACGCCCTGGATGCCGAGGCGGTCCTGGTTGACGCCCACGATCTCCGGGTTCTTCAGCGTCTTGAGCATCGACGCGGGGAGCGTGCGCGGGTCGGAACCGAGGATCAGCGGGGAAGCCATCTCCGCCCACATGACGAACTGGGTGGTCGACTCCTCCTCGTTCAGCTCGTAGGTGCCCTGCTCGGTCTCGCGCATCGGGATCAGGTAGTCGGGGTCGTTGTAGTGACCCGGCCCGTTCGCCTCGGGGTGCGCGGCGTTGGCGTCCATGTTGCGCAGGACGTCGGTCCAGATGCCCTCGTACGGCGTGCCGAACGCGATGTCGGTACTGGTGCGCCAGGAGTCGGCGACGAGCGGGCCGTAGCTGTAGGCGATGCCGGCGACCTGGTCGGGCCCGTGCGGAGTGCCCCACTCGTCGGTGACCGGGTTGCAGACGTTCAGCACCATCGGACGGCCCGCCTTGGCGAGGGCCTGGCTGAACTGCGTGAACGCCTCGGCGGGCTTGAGGTTCTGGACGATGCCGCAGAGGAAGTCGACCTTGACGGCGTCGAACTTCCAGTTCGCGAACCGCTTGGTGTCCTGCTCGTAGTAGCCGCCGGAGCCGGCCGCGCAGTTCTTGCCGTCGGAGGCGCCCGCGTCGGTGTAGATGCCGGCTTTCAGGCCCTGGCCGTGCAGGTAGTTGACCAAAGTGGACAGTCCACTCGGGAACTTCGCTCTGTCCTCGTGGAGGTTGCCCTGCGCGTCACGCGGATCGGGGGCGGTCCAGCCGCCGTCGATCCAGACGTAGCGGTAGCCGGCGTCGCGCAGGCCGCTGGAGACGAGGAAGTCCGCGACGGACTTCACCGACGCCTCGCTGGGCGCGCCGAGGCCGTAGTAGGTGTTCCAGCCCATGTACGGGGTCTTCGCGACCCCGCTGTCGTAGTAGTCGGGAGCGCCTTGGTCCACGGCCGGGGTTGCTTGTGCTGGGATCGCGATGGCGGTGAGCGCGGCAGCTGCCGCGGCTACGACCGCTAGAGATCTTTTCAGGAGCATGTTGCCGGACACCCTTCTCCAGTGAACAGGTGTAGTGCGGGGGTTCCGGGTGGCGGAGTCCCCGGCCCGGGGCGAAGCCCCGGATGACAGAGCGTCGAGCGAAGCCGGATGCAGCATGCCGGGGCGTCTCGGCTTCCGTCAAGAATAAATCCTAAATTAAGATTTCACGCGCTATGCTGTCGGCGATGAACACCGAAGTCGTCACTCTCGGCGAGGCGATGCGGCTGCTGCTCGCCGAGCCCGGCGTCGCCCTGCGGCGCGCCCACACCTTCACCTCGTCCGTCGCCGGCGCCGAGACCAACGTCGCGGTCGGCCTGGCCCGGCTCGGCCACCGCGTCCGCTGGCTGAGCCGCGTCGGCGACGACCCGTCCGGCGCGCACGTGCTCGCGACCCTGCGCGCGGACGACGTCGACGTCTCGCGGGTCGAAGTCGATCCGGACGCGTACACCGGGTTCCTGATCCGGGACACCGAGACGGTCGAGTACCACCGAAGCGGCTCCGCTGCTTCGCGTCTGTCAGCTGCGTACGTACGCGAAGCAGGTCTCGACGGCGCTCGGCTCGTACACGTCTCCGGCATCACGGCGATGCTGTCGTCCGACGCGCGCGAAGCCGTCGAAGCGCTCTTCGCGCTGGCACGCGCTTCGGGGGCTTGGGTGTCCTTCGACCCGAACGTCCGGCTGAAGCTCGCGAAGCCGGACCGCTGGCGCTCGGTGGCCGGGCCACTGCTGACCAGGGCGGACCTCGTCTTCGCCGGAGAAGACGAGCTCGAACTACTCGGGCAGACGCCGGACGCGCTGCTCGCGGGCCGGGCGCGGACGGTGGTCGTCAAGCAGCGGAACAAGATCGCGCGGGCGGTGACGGCGGACGGGTCGTGGTGGCAGCCGAGCCTGGTCACGCGGGTCGTCGACCCGGTCGGGGCGGGTGACGCGCTGACGTCGGGGTACCTGTCGGCGTGGCTGCGGGGCGCGTCGCCGGAGGAAGCGCTGCGGGCGGGCGCGGCCTGCGCGGCGCTGGTCGTCGGCACGCGGACGGACCTGGAAGGCCTGCCCGACCGGGGCGAACTCACCAAGGCACTGCTCGGCACGGAGGTGGACCGATGACCTATCGCTGGGAGATCACGGCGGCGGCTTTGCGCCAGGGCGTCGTCGGAATCGTGCGCACGCACGACGCGGAATCGGCGGTTTCGGCGGCCCGCGCGGCCCTGGAAGCCGGGCTGCGCTCGATCGAGCTGCCGCTGACGAACCCGGGCGCGCTGGACGCGATCGCGGGACTGTCGGCGGCCTACCCGGACGCGACGATCGGGGCCGGCACGGTCCTCGACGAGGCGTCGGCGGTGCTGGCGATCCGCGCGGGCGCACGGTTCCTGGTGTCGCCGTCGGTGGACGCGACGGTGATCCGAACCGCTCACCGGTACGGCGCGGCGGCTTTCCCCGGCGCGGGCTCGGTGACCGAAATCGTGCGGGCGCTGGAGGAAGGTGCCGACGCGGTCAAGGTGTTCCCGGCGTCGGCGCTGAGCCCGTCGTGGGTGAAGGACGTGCGGGCGGCGCTCCCGCAGGCGCCGCTGGTGCCCACCGGCGGCATCGGACCGGCGGACGTGCCACAGTGGCTGGCGGCGGGCGCGGTGGCGTGCGGAGTCGGCTCGGCGCTGACCCGCGGCACGGCCGCGGAGGTCTCCGCCCGGGTCGAGACGCTGTTGAGGAGCGCGCATGGCTGAGCTGGTCTTCGTCGGGTGCTACACCGGCGACGCGGGGAACGGCACCGGGATCACGACGTTCTCGCGGTCCGCCACGGGTGAGCTGACCGAGGTGGCCACGCTGCCGCTCGAATCGCCGTCGTGGCTGGTGCGGCACCCGTCGCTACCGGTGCTGTACGCGGTGAACGAGACCTCTTCGGGCGCGGTCACGGCGCTGTCCATCTCGCCTTCGGGCTCGTTGTCGGTGCTGGGCACCTTGGAGACGGGTGGGGCGCACCCGTGTCACCTGGCGGTGACGCCGGACGGCCGGTTCCTGCTGTGCGCCAACTACACCGGGGGCAGCCTGGCGGTGTTCTCGCTCTCCTCGTCGGGCGCGCTCGAGTCTCGGACGGCGTTGGCCCAGCACACCGGAACCGGGCCGGACGCGGACCGTCAGGAGGCGGCGCACGTCCACATGGCGGTCCCGTCGGCCGACGGTTCGGTGGTGAGCGCGGTCGACCTGGGAACGGACGAGATCCGCAGCTACACGCTGTCTTCGTCGGGTGCTTTGGAGCTGCTGGCCGTGTCTTCGCTGCCGCCGGGCACGGGCCCGCGCCAGCTGGTGCGGCGGCCGGGTACCGACCTCGCTTACGTGGTGGGCGAACTGGCCGGAACGGTGGTGACGGTCCGCGAGACTTCGCCGGGCGCGTTCTCGGTCGTGGCAGTCACCGCGTCGACGCTGTCGCCGGTGACGCCCAACCTGGTGGCCCACCTGGAACTGGCGGACGCGCGGATGTACGTGTCGAACCGCGGCCCGGACTGCGTGACGGAGTTCGCCCTCGACGAGGCGGTGGCGGTGGCCGACCAGCCGTGCGGCGCGAACCCGCGCCACTTCGCCCTGATGGACGGGACTTGTTACGTGGCCGCGCAGTCGGAGGACGCGATCACGGCGTTCACGCTGACCGCGTCGGGCGAGGCGGAACTGAAGCACTACCCGACGGGCTCACCGACGTTCGTGCTGCCGGCGTAGGACGACCACGTCCGCGTCGTGGTCCGCCGTCCAGTCGAACGGGAGACCCGCGTACTTCAAGTGCGTTCCCGAGTACCGGATTCCCTTTTCGTCCACATAGGACGACTCAGCGTGCACCTCGAGCCGCACCCGCGACGATCGGCCCGGCACCAGCGGTGCTCCGGTCAACCGGCCCGTGCTCCACGCCAGCACGACGACCGTGTCGCCGTCCTCGGACGTGTACTGCGTTGCCGCCGTCGGGACTGACGGGCCCGCGAGGACCCGGGCCACGCCGTGGTGGATGACCGGGCGGATCGACTTGTAGACCGCGATCAGCGACGCCGCTTCCGCGTGCTGCCCGGGTGTCCAGCGCGAGAGGTCCGCGCCGATGCCCAGCACACCCGCCATCGCCGTCACGAACCGGAACCGCAGGGACCGGGGACGCGGGTCGAACACCCCCGGCGAGTCCGTCACCCACGAACTCATCAGGTGCGGCGCGTGCATCAACAGGAACCCGTCCTGGATCGCCAGCCGGTCCAACGGTCCCGTGTTGTCACTCGGCCACACCACGTCCGTGCGAGCCACCGTCGCCAGGTCCGTCCGGCCCCCGCCACCGGCACAAGCCTCGATCGTGACGTGCGGATGTGCGGCACGCAGGTGATCCAAGATCGACAAGTACCCCGCCACGTGCTCGGCGTCCAAGTCCGCAACAGGCGAACCCGGGCGGCCGCGTTCCGTCGGGGGACGGTTCATGTCCCACTTCAGGTACGAGATCGGATACGTCGTCAGCAACGTGTCCAGAGTGGACTTCACGAAGGAAACGACCTCAGGCAGACCCAGGTCCAGCAGGAGCTGATTCCGGATCAAAGTGAGCGGCCGTCCGTCGATCCGGTACACCCAATCCGGATGCGACGCGTAGAGCTGCGACTTCGGGCTGACCGCCTCCGGCTCGACCCACAGGCCGAACTCCAGACCCAGCTCCCGCACCGAGTCGACGAACTCCCCGAACGACTCCTCCGCCGGGGTCCAGTCGCCGAGACCCCCGGTGTCGTCATCGCGGCCGGTGAACCAGCCGTCGTCGACCACGAACAGCTCGACACCGATGTCCGCCGCCCGCTTCGCCAGTTCCAGCTGGTGCGCGCTCCGGACGTCGAACCCCGTGGCTTCCCAAGAGTTGTAGAGCACCGGACGCGGACGTCGCCACCGCGAGCCGGCCAGCACGCGGTCGTAGTCGTGCCACCCGGAGGCCAGCCCGGAAAGTCCGTCCACACTGGACGCAAGGGCAACCGCGGGTGTCACCAGCGAAGCGCCGGGTTCCAAAAGCACAGGGCCGGGCGAAGGCAGCCGCCCGGCGCGGATGCGCGTCAAGCCCGAAGGTTCGACGTCCGCCTCGATCGACCACGAGCCCGGCCACTCCAGGGAGACCCCGAACGCCGGACCACCGGACGCGTCCTGCACCGCCAGCCACGGCACGTGCGCGTGCCCCGGAACGCCGAAGCGGCTTTCCATGCGGAACCCGCCCGCGGGCAGCGAAACGGACTGGCGCGTGAACTCCTGCGACCACTGCCCGGTCAAGTACGTCAGCCGAGCGCCGGACACCGTCGGGACGCACACGCCTGCCGAGCCCAGCCGGTCGAACTCCAGGGTCGACGAGCCGGTGTTCGTGAACTCGACCCAGCGCGTCAGGACGTCCGTCTCGGGCACCGGCCGGTAACAGAGCACGGCCCGCAGTCCGGTCAGCTCATCCACAAAGGACACACGTAGGTCAGCGGCAGAAGAGGCGCCGTCGAACCGCCACCACGAACCGCCGCGGACCGAGACGTCCGCGCCCGAGAACGGACGCAGACCCAGCGGCGCGTACTCCACCGGCGCCGCGTCGGCCTCGGTGATGAAGTGCACCGAGCCCGCGTTCGCGAACACCGACGGCCCGTCCTCGATCCCGGCCGGCCCCCATGCCACCAGCTCCAGCCAGCGCTCGGTGGGGTCCAGCGCCACCGTGTACGAAGTGGACTTCATCGACACGGTCCACGTCACTTGATCGCCCCGATCGCGAGTCCGGAAATGAAGTGCTTCTGGAACCGCAAGAACACCGCGACCGTCGGCACGGCGGCGATCACCGAGCCCGCCGCGATCACGTTCCAGTTGGACACGTACTGCCCCTGCAGGCCGAGCAGCGCCGGCGTCACCGGCATCACCGTCCCGGTGCGCAGCACGGTGATCGACCACAGCAGGTCGTTGAATGTCCAGGTGAACGCCAGCGCGCCGAGCGCCGCCAGCGCCGGGCGGGTCATCGGCAGGATGATCCGCCAGAAGATCTGCGCGACCCCGGCGCCGTCGATCAGCGCCGCCTGCTGGATCTCGCCCGGGATCGACCGCATGAACCCCTGCAGGACGAACATGTAGAAGCCGAGCCCGAACCCGACCTGCACGACGATCAGCGCGGTCAGCGTGTCGTAGATGCCCAGCAGCTCCGACAGCTTCGCCACCGGCACGAGCAGGATCTGCGGTGGCAGCAGGTTCCCGGACAGCATGACCAGGATGATCGTGCGGCGGAACGGGATCGTGTACCGGCTCAGCGCGAACGCCGCCGCCGACGCGAGCAGCAGCGACAGCAGCACGGTCGGGATCGTCACGAGCAGGCTGTTCAGCATCGCGTGCCCGCCGCCGCCCTCGCCCCACGCCTGCCCGAACCCGGCGAGCGAGAACGAGCCGGGCAGCGCGCCGAGGCCGTTCGACGCGATGTCGTCGAACGACCGGACGCTCGTCGTCAGCACGAGCAGGATCGGCAGGAGCCACAGCACCGCCAGCCCGCCCGCGAGCAGGTGGAAGCCGAAGGTCCGGGCCCTCACTGGTCGTCCTCCCGGAACGCGCGCACGAGGTAGGTCACGATCACGCCGAACGCCAGCACGAAGATCACCACGGCCAGCGCGGACGCGTAGCCGAGGCGCAGCGACTGGAACGCCGTCGCGTACATGTAGGTGCTGAGCACCTCGGACGAGTGGTACGGCCCGCCCTTGGTCATCGACCAGATGACGTCGAACGATCGCAGCGAGTCGATGATGATCACCGACAGGACCACCGAGTTGACGCTGCGCAGCTGCGGCCAGGTGACGTTGCGGAACTGCTGCCACGCGGTCGCGCCGTCCAGTTTGGCCGCTTCGTACAGCGCCGGGTCGATGCCCTTGAGGCCGGCCAGGTACAGCACCATGACGTACCCGAGCTGCCGCCACAGCGCCGGCACGAGCACCGCGTACAGCGCGGTCTTCGGGTCGGCGAGCCAGGCGTGCTGCCAGCTGCCGAGCCCGACCGCGCCGAGGAGCTTGTTGAAGACGCCGTCCGGCTGGTAGATCACCTGCCAGATCAGCGACGTCGCGACCAGCGAAAACACCACCGGCGTGAACAGCGCGGCCCGGTAGAACCCGACGCCGCGGCGCTCCTTCTGCAGCAACGTCGCCAGCGCGAGCCCCCCGACGGCCGAGAGGCCGCCGAAGAGCACGAGCCAGATCACCGTGTCCAGCGCCGCCGTCTTGAAGATGTCGTCGGAGAACATCTCGGCGAAGTTCCCCAGGCCGACGAACGTGGGCGCCGAGACGCCGTCCCAGTTCGTCAGCGACAGGTAGAACCCCTGCAGCGCCGGCCAGAACACCCAGAACCCCTCGACGACGAGGGGCACCAGGACGAACGCCAGCAGCACGGGCGAGACCCGGCGACGACGACGTTTCGCGGCCAGGAACGCCGTGTCGGGCCTCTTCGCGGTCAGCACCGCCATCTCAGGACTGCCAGACCTTCTGCGCGGCGGTCTGCCAGTCGCTCAGGATCGAGTCGAGCTCGTTGGGCTTCTGGATGAACCGGATCAGCGCGGCGTCGGCGGTCGGCTGCAGCGCGTCGGAGGAGTCGCGGTTGAAGAACTGCGTGATCTCCTTGGCGTCGGTGAGCAGCTTCCGTCCCTTTTGGACCAACGGCGTGCCGTTGTCCTTGGCCTTCGGGTTGGTCGGCAGGACCGTGCCGGAGGAGTTCTTGATGTAGAGCTCCTGCGCCTCGGCCGTCGCGACGTACTTGAACCACTCCTTGGTCTCGGCGACGTGCGGGGTGCGCGCGCTGGCGAAGAAGCCGTCGGTCGGGCCTTCCTCGGCTACCGGCACGGCCGGGTCGAGGATCGGGAACTGGAAGAAGTCGAGGTCGTCGAGGGCGTCCTTCGGGGCGGCGTCGGCGAAGAACGTGCCGGTCAGGACCATGCCGGTGCGGCCCTGGAGCAGCACGGTCGTGGCGTCCTGGAACGCGATCGCGGTGCCGTTCGGGTCGAAGTACGGCAGGGCCTGGCGCCACGGGTCGAAGATCTTCTTGACGCGCGGGTCGTCGAAGCGCTGCTTGCCGGCGAGCAGTTCGCGGTGGAACGGCGCGCCGTTGATCCGGATGTTCAGGTAGTCGAACCAGGCGGACGCGGTCCACGGCGTGTTGCCGCCCGCGCCGAGCCCGATGGGCGCGATTCCCTTGCCCTTCAAGGTTTCGCACAGCGCGAGGAACTCGCTCCAGTTCGTCGGCGGCTGCACGCCCCACTTCGCGAAGTTGGACTTGCGGTAGAAGAAGCCCCACCAGTAGTAGGACGTCGGGATGAAGACCTGGTGGCCGGCGCCGTCGCCGGAGAGCGCGCGGAACGCGGCGCTGTAGTCGCCCATGGTCTGCCAGACGTCGCCGACGTCGAGCAGCAGGCCCTTGCGCGCGTAGCCGGACAGCAGCGACCCCGGGTACCACGTGTAGGTGTCCGGCGGGGTGGCGGCGGTGAGGTAGCTGGGCAGCTGGGTCCGGAAGGTCTCCGACGCGACGGTGTTGACCGTCGCCGTCGCGCCGCCCTTCGCGCCGAACGCCTGCGCCAGCGCTTCGATCGCCTTCTTCGCCTCGGGCGAGGAAAGGTTCGACTGGACGGTGACCGCGCCGGCGGCCTGCTTGACCGGGCCGGAGTTCGCGGAGGTGGCGCAGGCGGCGAGGAAGCTGCCCGAGCCGATGGCGCCCAGCCCGGCCAGGCTCGTGTTGCGCAGGAAACGACGGCGGGACAGGCCTGCACTCGTCATGTCGTGACCCCTTTGTCATGGTGCTGTCTTCGGCGCCCGCTCGGGCGTGACTGCTGCCAAAGAGTGCAACCGGGCGACGCCGGTGTCAAGATGTATTCATAATTTATGACGACTTAGTGAGCGGCGTAGGATGTCCCCGATCACGACCTGCCAGCCGAGAGGGCCCCTCCATTGACCGAACACCGGCCACGCGGGTTGCACGGCCAGACCGTGGAGGCACTGGCCAGCCGGATCCTCTCCGACGAGTGGGGCGAGGGCACCGTCCTGAATCTGCCGGCGCTGCGCGAAGAGCTCGACATCAGCCTGACCGCGCTGCGCGAGGCGCTGAAAGTGCTGGCCGCGAAGGGGATGATCGACGCCCGCCAGAAGCGCGGCACGTTCGTCCAGCCGCGCGAGAAGTGGAACATGCTCGACGCCGACGTCATGCGCTGGCAGACCGCGGCCGCCGACGACCCCGTCCTGCTCGACGAGCTCACCGAGGTCCGCACGGTCGTCGAGCCGGCGGCGGCGCGGATCGCGGCCGAGCGGGCGTCGGAGGAGGACCTCAAGTCGTTGCGCGAGGCGCTGGCCGACATGGCCGCGGCCGACGACGCCGAAGCGAGCGTCCAAGCCGACCTCGCGTTCCACCGGCGGCTGATGGGGGCCACCCACAACAACTTCCTGATGCGGATGGAACGCGTCATCGCGATCGGGCTGGCCGAGCGCGACAAGCTGGTGCACGGGGCGTCGGCGGCGGAGGACCCGGTGCCGAGCCACCGGAAGGTGTTCGACGCGATCGTGGCCGGCGATCCCGTGGCGGCCGAGCAGGCGATGCTGGCGCTGGTCACGAAGTCCCGCGACGACTTGGCGAAGGCTCAGCGCAAGTCTTGACAAGTGCATGGCGGTAACTCGTCGATTAAGGAGATTGCACTGGAGTCAGGCGTAGGTCTGTGCCGTAATGGGTGCATGACAAACGTTCTGACAGCGGTCGTCCAGGCGGCCGAGAAGGCCGGACAGGCGTTGCTGGCTTCGTACGACCCGGCGAGCCGGCCGGCGGACCGGACCGAGATGTACGAGGTCGGCACCCGCCTCGAAGCGACGTCGACGGCGATCGTGCGCGAGGCGCTCGACGGCGTCGCGCCCGGCGTCGGCTGGTGGGACGAAGACGAGACCGGCCGGGTCGTGCCGGCCGGGCGGTGGTGGGTGGTCGACGGCACCGAAGGCGCGGTCAACCACGTGCACGGCCTGCCGGAGTGGGGCGTGACGATCACGCTGGTCACGGACGGGCGGCCGGAGCTGACCGTCTTCCGCCAGCCGATCGGCGACCTGACGTACACGGCGGAGCGCGGGCAGGGCGCGTTCCTCAGCGGGCAACGGCTGCGTGCCTCGGCGAAGACGGACCTCTCGGCCGCGGCGGTGACCGCGAGCCAGGGTGGCAACGACGACGCCGTCTACGAGCGGTTCGCGGGCGCGTTCGCGGCGATGGCGTCGCGGGCTTTGCTGGTGCGCAACACGATTCCGACGGTGTTCCCGTTGCTGGGCCTCGCCGCCGGGCAGTACGACGTGTTCTGGCAGTACGAACCCGACCTGCCGGGCTCCGCGGCCGGCGCTCTGCTGGCCGGGGAAGCGGGCGCGATCGTCACCGACCTCACCGGGGCGCCGTGGGACGTCAACGCGTCCGACATCCTGGTCGCCGCACCGGGTTTGCACGCCGCGGCGCTCGAGGTGCTGAAGTGAGCCGGGTGACGGTGCTCGGCGCGTCGGGCGCGGTGGGCAGCGAGCTGGTGCGGCAGGCCCTTTCGCGCGGGCACGAGGTGGTGGCCATCAGCCGTCACGCGTCGGCTACCGGCGAGCGGCTGGTGTCGGTGGCGGCCGACGTCCATGACGCCGCCGAGATCGCGAAAGCGTTGCGGGGCAGCGAAATCGTGCTCGACGCGCTGGGTTTGCGGAAGGGCGACCCACCTGGGGTACTGACCGCCGGGGCTCGCGCGGTGGTGGCCGCGGCGCCGTCGCGGGCGGTGTCGGTGGGGGCGTTCGGAACCGGGCCGTCGGCGCGGGCGGCCGGATGGCTGACCCGGACGTTGCTCGAGCGGTTCATGAAGAACGAGCTGCCGGACAAGGTCGCGGCGGACACGGCGATCCTCGGCATGGGCGGAACGGTGGTGCACGTGGGGCCGATGAAGACCGGCCCGATCAGCCCGACGCGGCGGGAGGTGCGGATCGACACGGCGCCGCACCGGTGGTTCCCGCCGATGATCAGCCACGCCACGGTGGCGGCGGCCATGCTGGACGCGGCGGAGAGCGGGCCGCGCGGCGAGGTGCTGGTGGCACTGCCCAAGTGACACCGCGGCGCGGGCGGGTCCGGCTCGGCTGCGAACGACATGAAAGAGTCGTTCACCTCGCCTGACGACATGAAAGAGTCGTTCATGTCGTTCGGGCCGGCCCCGCGACCCGGCCGCGCCACCTCAATCTCGGGCTGCTGGTTCTTCTCCCTCCAGCACCTGGGCCAGCGCGGCGCGGCAGTGGCCGCGCAGCCACTCGTGCGCCGGGTCCGTGTCGTAGCGGCTGTGCCAGCTCAGGACCACCTGGGGCCTCGGCAGGTCCAGCGGCAGCTCCGTCGCCGCCAACCCCACGTCCGCCCGCGCCAGGGCCGTGGCCCGGATCGGCATCACCCCGGCGACGTCGCTGTGCGCGATCGCCTGCAGCGCCAGCGCTGCCGTCGGGAGCGCCGCCACCACCCGGCGGCGCAACCCCAGCTCCGCCAGCGCCTTGTCCACCCCGTCACGCAACCGCCCACGCCGGGACACGATCACGTGCTCGGCCGCCGCGAACTCCTCGATGCCGAGGGCGACCCCGGCGCGCGTCACCAGCACCAGCCGGTCCTCGCCGACCACGTCGTGGCTGATCTCCGGCGCGCCCGGCACCGTCGCCCCGACCTCCAGGTCGACGTGCCCGCGCGCCAGGTCGGGCGTGTCCACCGGCGCCTCCGCCAGCAACCGCAAGCCGATCCCGGGCGCCTCGGCCGACGCCGTCCGCAACAACGCGGGGAACAACGCCGCGAGCAGCGCGTCGTGGCCCTGGACGGTGAACGTGCGCCGCAGCGTCGCCGGGTCCACCGTGCGGGCCGGGGCCAGCACCCGGTTCGCGCGGGCCACCAGGGCCCGCACCTCGTCGCGCATCGCCAGCGCGCGGGGCGTCGGGGTCATCGTCCGGCCGGTGCGCACCAGGATGTCGTCCCCGGTCGTCGCCCGGATCCGGGCGAGCGTGCGGCTCATGGCGGGCGGCGTGAGGTGCAGCCGGTCGGCGGCCGCCTGCACGGAGTTCTCCTCCAGCAACGCGTCCAGGGCGGTCAGCAGGTTCAGATCCACCTGCACGACAGTAACGACTCAGGTGCCGTCGAGTGCGTTCCGCAGCATCCGGGACGCCGCCGCGCGCGGGGCCGGGTCGATCGCGATCAGTGCGTTGACGACGGCGCCGTCGACGAGGGCGATCAGCCGTTCGAGTTCATCGGAGGAAACCGGCGTGCCCGACCGCGCGAAGATCGCCGTCAGCAGCTCGTCGAGCTGGGCCGACAGCGTCCGCATCAGCGGCCGCAGATAGGGACGGCGACCGGTCGCGACCAGGCGTTCGTAGCGCAGGAGCACCGCTTCCGCGTCGGCCTCCTGGTCGTCGGTCTCCGGCCCGAGCAGCATCTCCAGCACCAGGTCGACGGTCGCCTGCACCCCGCGGTTGCGGGTCGCCAGCTCCTCCAGCCGGTGGCGGCCCGCCGCCAGCTCCGCGTTCGAGTGGTGCTCGACGGCCGCCGTGACCAGGTCTTCCAGCGAGTCGAAGTAGTACGTCGTCGAGGCGAGCGGCAGCCCCGCGCGCTCAGCCACCGCCCGGTGCCGGACGGCGTCGAACCCGCCCTCGACGAGCAGCTTCGCGGCGGCCTCGACGAGCGCGGCGCGCCGTCGTTCCCCTTTGGGAGTGGTCGCGGCGGTCATGACCGGTCATTCTGCCAACCGGGCGGACCGGGGCTCAGAAGCGGGGCGCGAGATCGCGCGCGAACGCGTCCACCTGGCCGGCGTACGGCGCCGTCGCTCCGGATGAAGGCACGCTCACCAGCACCAACGACCCGCCGGACGCGGTGGCCACCTGGGCCGTGACCGTGCCGGCCGGCTGGGACTTGAAGACCACGGGAATGCCTTTCGGGTACACCGCCGCGGACACTTCGCCGCCCGCAACCGGGAACCCGGCGGAACGCGAGCCCGTCGAACAGGCGCCGCCCGGCACAGCCGGGGTACCGGCGACGTGGCCGGGGAGCTCGCCAGCGAGGGCGATGGCGAGCTCCCCGTCCACCTGTTCGCACCCGGAGGCGCCTTCGGCCAGGTGGCCGGTCTTCCCGCCCTGGTCACCTCCCTGCCGAGGTGGTTCGGACGAGAAGTTCGGTGACTCCCCACCGACTTCAGGACGTGCCGGGCTCAAGCCGGGTTGCCCCGACCCCGGCCCGGATTGCGACGACAGGGCGCCGTTGTCCGCGGACGTCAACGACTCGGGGGTACCCCCGGACAGCACGCCGTACGCGCCGAACCCGACGACCACCAGCGCCGCGGCGCTCACCCCGGTGGTGATCCGGTTGCGGCGCCGCACGCTCTGGCGGCGGGATTCGCGGACGACGTCGTCCTGCGTGAACGTCGACGAGGGCGCGTCGCCGGGCGCGGCGGAGAACAACGAGCGCAGCTCCTGCTCATCCATTGGTCTCCACCTCCCGTTCCAGCACCTGCTTGAGGTTCGCCAGCCCGCGTGCGGTCTGGCTCTTCACGTTGCCTTCGCTGCAGCCCAGCTCCTTCGCCGCGCCGGTCACGTCGAGCCCTTCGAAGAACCGCAGGACCAGCACCGCCCGCTGCTTGGGCGGCACTTCCTTCAGCGCCGCGAGCAGGTCTTCCCTGGTCGCGACGAGGTCGTCGAGGCCCGGCGTGTCGTCGAGCGGCTCCGGCAGCACTTCGGTCTGCCACTCACGCCGCCACGGACGCCGCGATTCGTCGATCGACGCCCGGACGAGCGTCTTGCGGACGTACGCGTCGGTCGCCGCGCGATCCCTGATCTTCTTCCACCTCCGGTGCAGCGCGACGAACGCCGTCTGCGCGAGGTCGTCCGCCCGGTGCCAGTCGCCGCAGAGCATGTACGCGGTCCGGCGCACGGCGTCCCGCCTGGCGGCGAAGTACTCCGCGAACTCCTCCTCGTCGCGCTGGTCCACGCGCAGTCGTGCTCCGCTCTGTTGTCGTCGGTGGGTAGGACGGAATCAGGGGCGTCCACGGTTGCACGGACCGAGCGGGTTCGACCACCCGAGGCCTCATTGATCCCCGTCGGGTGGGTGTGATGTGATCACTCTGTGACCTTCACGCTGCCGCCGCTGGACTTCCGTTCCGACACCGTCACCCGTCCGGATGACACGATGCGCGCGGCGATGGCGTCCGCCGAAGTCGGGGACAACGTCCTCGAGCGCGACCCCACGGTCCAGGCGCTGGAGGAACGCGCCGCGCACGTCCTGGGCATGCCGGCCGCCCTGTGGGTGCCGAGCGGGACCATGGCGAACCTCGTCGCACTGAGCCTCCACCTGCAGCGCGGCGACCGGTTCCTCGCCACGCGGGGCGCGCACGTGCTGTCCAACGAGCTCGGCTCGGCGGCGTGGCTGGCCGGCGGGATGCCGGACATCCTGGAGCACGACGGCGGCCCGGGCCGCCCATCGCCCGACGCCCTCGCGGCCGCGATCGGACAACCCGGGCCGTACTTCACATTACGGACAACTCTGCTCTGCCTCGAGAACACGCACAACGCGGCCGGGGGCGCGGTGACGCCGCCCGACGAGCACGCCCAGCTGCTGTCCGTCGCGAAGGAAGCCGGCCTGACCGTGCACCTCGACGGCGCCCGGCTCTGGCAGGCCGCCGTCGCGCTGGAGGTGCCGCCCGCCGCGCTGACCGTCGGCGTCGACACCGTGTCGGCCTGCTTCAGCAAGGGCCTCGGCGCGCCGGTCGGCTCGGTCGTCGCGGGCAGCGTCGCGTTCGTCGAGCGGGCCCGCCGGATGCGGCAGATGCTCGGCGGCGGCGTCCGGCAGGGTGGCGTCCTGGCCGCGGCCTGCCTGGTCGCGCTGGACCGCATCCCCGAGCTGGCCGAGTCGCACGAGAACGCGCAACGGCTCGCCGAGGGCCTGACCGAATACGGCTGGGCGACGAACGTGCCGGACACCAACATCGTGCTCGCCGAGGTACCCGACATCCCGACTGCGCTGGCCTGGCTCGACTCGCTCGGGATCCGGGCGGTGCCGATGGCGGGCCGGGTCCGGTTCGTCACGCACCGGGACCTGAGCGCGACCGACGTCGAAGAAGCCTTGCGCCGGATCAAGACCGGCGCGTGACGAGTACTGGGGGCCCCGTGAACTGGATCGTGTTCGACTACGGCGACGTGCTGAGCAAGCCGAGCCTGGCCCGCCCGGACCTGGCCGCGGCGATGGGCGCGCCGCTGCCGGAGTTCGAGAAGGCGTACTGGGACTACCGGATTCCCTACGACGCCGGGAGCACTCCGCTCGAGTACTGGCAGACGGTCGGCAAGGCACTGGGCGTGTCCGTCGACGAACCGCTGTCGGCCGAGCTGACCCGCATCGACGTCGAGGGCTGGGCCCACCTCGAACCGTCTTCACAGGCGCTGTTCGAAGCGCTTTCCGAGGCCGGCGCGTCGCTGGCGCTGCTGTCGAACGCGCCGGTGGTGTTCGGCGAGTGGGTTCGCGCGCAGGAGTGGGCGCGCCACTTCCGCGTGACGCTCTTCTCGGGCGACGTCCGGTGCGTCAAGCCGGACGCGAAGATCTTCCGCCTGCTGCTCGACGAGCTCGGCGCGGAGCCGGCCGACTGCCTGTTCTTCGACGACCGTCCGTCCAATGTGGAGGGCGCACGCGCGGCCGGGCTCAAGGCGGAGGTCTGGAACGGCGCCGACGCGGCCCAGGCGTGGCTCGAGTGAGCCACGCCCGGTCACGGGCTCAGTAGCGGTTGATGCGGCGCGGGTCCTTCTTGCCGCCGCTGATCGCGCGGTAGCCGGCGGCGCCGAGGAACGCGATGCCGCCGATGATGGCGATCCACAGGACGGCCTTGAACACGAAGCCGATCACGGCGCCCAGCACCATGAACGCCACCCAGGCGACGATCAGGCCGCCGACGATCTTCCAGAACATGGCTTCCTCCGTTTGTTCCCGTGGCCCCTCCGGCCCGATGCCTCCACTGTGGCACCTCGGCCGGGGAAACTCCCCTCGTCGAGCCAACGTTCAGGGATGAATCAGGGTTCCCCCTGGCCGAGCCACGCCCCCAGCCGGCGGACGCCCTCGTCGATGTCGGCCGCGCTGCCGGCGAAAGAGAACCGCACGTACTTGCCGCCGTCGACCGGGTCGAAGTCGACGCCGGGCGTGATCGCCAGGCCCGTTTCGGCGAGCAGCCGCTGGCACCAGCTCAGACTGTCCTCGGTGTACGCGCTGACGTCGGCGTACGCGTAGAAGGCGCCGTCGGCGGGGGCGAGCTTGCCGAGGCCGATGCTCTCGAGGCCCGCGAAGAGCCGGTCGCGGTTGGCGCGGTACCGCTCGACGTGCGCGTCGGCCTCCGCGTACGCCTCCGGCGTGAAGGCGGCGAGCGCCGCGTACTGCGAAACCGCGGGCGGGCAGATGGTGAAGTTGCCGGTCAGGACGTCGACCGCGCGGTGGAGGCGCTGCGGCACGAGCATCCAGCCGAGCCGCCAGCCGGTCATCGCGAAGTACTTCGAGAAGCTGCCGAGCACGAGCGGCTCGCGGCCGAACTGCCACGCGCAGTCGAGCTCGGCGCCGTAGGAGATGCCGTGGTAGATCTCGTCACTGACCAGCTGCACGCCGTGCGACGAGCACCAGCCGGTGATCGCGGCGAGCTCCCCGGGCGGCAGGACGGTCCCGGTCGGGTTGCTGGGGCTGGCAACGATCAGGCCGTCGATCGGGCCGAGCTCGTCGAGCAGGGCGACGGTGGGCTGGAAGTTCGTCTCGGCGGTGGTGGCGAACTCGACGACCTCGCAGCCAAGGACGGCCAGCAGGTTGCGGTAGGCGGGGTAGCCGGGCCGGGCCATCGCGACCTTGGCACCGGGATCGAAGGCGCTGAGGAAGGCGAGCAGGAAGCCCCCGGACGAACCGGTGGTCATGACGACGTCCTGCGCGGCGACGTCAAGGCGGTACTTCCGCTGGTAGTGCCCGGCGACGGCCTCGCGCAGCTCGGGGATGCCGAGCTGTTCGGTGTAGCCGAGGGTGCTTTTGCCCAGCGCTTCGCGGGCGGCCTCGAGGACGGGCTGAGGCGCGGGCGCGGAAGGCTGCCCGGCGGCGAGCGACACGAGATCGCCGTGGCTGCGCTGCCGGGCGCCCGCCGCGGAGAGGACATCCATGACGTGGAAGGGCGGCACACCGGCCCGCAGCGCGGGACCCGCCTCGAGGTCGGCCATGCGGCCAGGCTAACGCGGAGAGGCCGCGCTCCAGTTCACCGAATTCACCGAAAGCCGTGAAGGCCCCCTTCACGGCATCTTGGGCCGGTAAGGGGGCCTTCACGGCATCTCGGGGGTCAGTACCCCGGTAGGCACAGTCACGGCCGCGCGCGGAGTCGGGTGTCGCGAATGAGTCATTGCGGGCGCCGGAGGTCCCGAATGAGTCATTCGCGACGTCGGGCGGGGTTGGCGACGTCATGAACGACCCTTTCCTGTCGCCGGACGTCATGAACGACCCTTTCATGACGTCCCGCCCGGCAAACGCGACTTGCCGGGGCCCTGGCATCTCGGGGGTCAGTACCCCTGGTAGGCACCACCGTGGGCCATGGCCTTGATGCCCGGCACGTTCCCGAGGCCGCCGTAGCGGTCGAAGGAGTACCGCACGCCGGCGATGATGTTGTCGACCGGGTTGTAGATGTTGTCGTGACCGGGCAGCTTGTGCGCGTTGAACGTCCCGTCGATGCACTGCATGAGCCCCTTGGACGGGTGCCCGGCAGCGGCATTGGAATTGCCGGTCAGGAAGAGGTGGTCGTCTTCCTGGGCCGTCCACGTGCCCAGTTCCGTGGTCACGCACCACACGTCGCCCCGCCCGGCGTCTTCCTTCCGCAGGAAGGCCCCCGTGACGACCGGGTTGTTCAGGTGCACGGAAAATTCCCGGCGCCAGGTCTCCGGCCGGCCCGCCCGCTCCACCGGGAGTACGCGAGGCCGCGATCCGGACAGGTAACCCGCCAGCGCGATCGCCTCGAGGACGGCACCGGGCGCCTGGTAGATGACCGTCTGAGGTGCGGAGTAGCCAGGCCGCAGGTAACGGGTGCCCTCGGCGTCGATGATCGCTTCGAGCCACGCCGCACGCTGAGCGGCGGACATCGCCAGCACCTGGGCGGCCGCTTCGGACTTGGGATTCCCCGCTCGCGCGAGCAGGTCCTGGGCGTAGTCGTGGTCCAGCCGGAACTGGTGGCGGGGTCCGCACCCGCCGCGATCGTCGACGTACACCGCGTGCGGCACGCCGTCGAGAAGCCGGCGGATCTTCTCCACCATTTCGGGCTTCGACTGCGCGATGGACATGGTCGGGCGGTGCTGCCTCGTCTCGATGTGACCATCACCGGCGATCCACCCGAGGATCGCCGCTTCAGGCACGGAGACATCCAGCGACGACTCCGTCGCGGCAGGTGCCGTCAGAAGGATCCGGTCGCGAGAGCGGACGTCTTGAGTGGTGACAAAGCGAGGCTCGGTCTCGTACTGGTTCTCCTGCTTCGGCGAAACGAAGCCGTGCTTCTTTCGCCGATGCACGGCGACACCGTTCTCCGGCTGATGCGCCGCGCGCGGCTCCCAGCCGCACTCCGGGCAAACCACCGGCAGGTCAGTGCGCCTGACATTGACCCGCGGCAGGGTGAGCCAGCGGTGGTTCGGCGTCGTGGTCGCCTGCCACCGGGAGTTGCTCATCCGGACCAGCTGGGCATCTTCGTGGTGGACGACCCGGGTGATCCGCGTCCACTCGCTGTGCCCGGTGGCCGGGTTGAAGCCGATCGTCTCGTCGCCGACCTCGACCGCGTCGTGCTTCAGGAGGCCGCGCTTGGTCACGATCATCGTGTCCAGCGGCACGCAGTCCCAGTTGTTGATGGCGTTGGGATTCCCGCCCGACTCGTGCTGGATGATCGCCCAGATGTTGGGGATGTCGGCATCGGTCACCGGCACGCCGGCGGCCTGGAGGGCCTTGATGGCTTCCTGGATCCACTGCTGGACGTTGCCCGGGGGCGGCGAGGACGGGGGGCCGCCGCTGGGACCGAGGCCGCCTCCGCCGCCACCACCACCACCGCCTCCTCCGCCACCGCCGCCGCCGTGGGAGGAACCGTTGCTGTGGATGCCGCCGGTGCTCTTCGGCGCCGCGGGAGTGCTGCTCGGCAGGGGGACCTGGTCGTAGCCGCCCTCGATCTGCTGGGACATCAGCGTCTGCGAGGCCTTGATCGCCGTGTCGGCCTGGGTCTGCAGGCTGGCGACGTCGGCGTCGAAGCCGGCCGTGATGGTGTGGATGTCCTTCTTCGCCTGGTCGAGGATCTCCCCGGCGGACGGGCTCGGGCCGGGCTTGCCCTCGTCCATCGCCTTCTTCGCGCCGTCCAGCGCGACCTTGATGTCGGTCGCCGCCTTGGTGTTGCGCTCGTTGACCGCGGTCTCGGCGGAGTTCTGCTTGTCCGAGACCTTGCGCTTGATCTCCGCGAGGTTGGTCTGCAGGGTGTCGAGGTCCTTGGCGACGTCCTCGAGGTGCGTCTGCACCTTGGTACCGGCGTCGCGCACCTGGCGGACGTAGGTGAAGAACTGGTCCGCGGCCGGGCCGGCCCAGACTCCGCCGTTGAGCGCGTCCGTCGAAGACTTCAGCGACGCGTTGTGGTCACCGGCGTTCTTGCCCGCCTCACGAAACTGCGTCGCCGCGTCCGTGATTTTCTGCAGGTTCACCTTTTCGACCTGGTCGACCTTCTTCATGAAGGCGTCCCAATTGTCCGGCGTTCCGGCGCCGACCCCGTTCAAAGCCACTCTGGTGCCCCCTGCTCAGTTCACTTGTCGACGTGCAGCTTGAGGTCGCTCGCCCCGACCTGGTCGGTCTCGGCGATCAGGCCGGCGGCCTTGCGCATGGCGAACCCCAGCGCCTCCATGTGCTTGCCCGCGGCATCGAACTGGCTGTGCACGCCGTCCTTGAACTTGCCGACCGCGCTGTGCGCGTCGCCTTTGTCGTCCATCCCGCCGAAGGGGCTTTCGTGCTCGTGGTCCAGGCCGGTGACCTTGTGCTTGGACTTTTCGAACTCGTCCTTCAGCTTCTCCACCTGGCCGGCCGCGATGGCCATCGAGTCGGCGTCGTAGACAGGCACGGTTCGTCATCCCCTTCGCGAACTTGGGTCCGCCCGATCAGACGTCGTCATGACCCGGACGGTTCCCGCGCTTACTTTAATGACTTCCCGCGCGCCGCGCGTACCGTTCCCCGCCAACTTCCACCCGGCGGGCTCAGGCCTCCGCCATCAGTTCCCGGATCCTCGTCGCCAGCAGGGCGTTGTCCGCCGGGGTCACCGTCGCCCACTCGCGGCCTTCCCGGTCCGAGACCGCCTGGAACAGGTAGCGCCCCGCGTCCGTGTCGAAGAACGCCACCACGCGGCCCGCCCGGTGGGCCATTCCGTCACGGCCGGCACGCTCGGCGCCGAACTGGCCCCGGGCCTCCTGGCCCAGCAGCATCCCGGACAGCTCCTGGGCCTGGAACAGCTCCACGCCCCGGTCCGCCAGCGACGTGACCAGGGCCTTCGCGTCGCCCTTCGCGGCGGCGTCGGAAGACCGGAGCACGTCGTAGGGAATGCTCACCGTCTGGCCGATGCCCGGTCCGAGATCTCCCGCCACCGAGACCGCCGCCTCCGGGAGGCCGTCCTCCGTGGCCGGGATCAGCCAGACCTCGCCGTTGTCCACCACCGCCAGCACCGCCTGGCCGCGGACGCTCACCGCGCGGCCGCGGATCTCGCGCTCGGCCCACACCCACACGTCGATGCCGAACTGGGGGCGGGCCAGCAGGTGCAGCTGGTCCGCCACCTCACCCGACACCCGGCCGTTGCGGGCCAGGCGCCGCTCGCTCAGCGACGCCCACGCCGCCTCCACCACTTCCCGCCGCTCGGTGCGGGTGGTTCCCTCGCTCGGCACGTCCAGCGCGACGTGCTTGCGCGGCAGTTCGAGCGACTCCCAGAGCACGTCGAACTCACGCGCGGACAGCACCAGCGACACGGTCAGCGCCCGTCCCCGCCGTGGTCGCCGAGCACGTCGGGGGAAACCATCCGCTGGTCGGCGAACAGGTCCTGGTCGTCGACGCCGTAGCGGCGGACGTGCTCGGCGTCGTCCTCCTGCGGGGCCGCTTCGGACAGGAACTTCGACTCGCCGGGCCGCTGCTTCGGGCTGATCTGCTCCGACTTCCGCAGCGCGGCGGCCTCCTCCTCGGGCAGCTCGCCGACCGGCAGCGGCCGCACCGGGCCCTTCGCCTGCCCCTTCTCCCGCCGCAAGCGCTCCTTGTCGCCGCTCAGCGCGCCACCGGCCGCGCCCGCGCCGATCGCCGCCGCGCCCGCGCCGATCTCGCCCGGCGTCGCACCGGGCTTCGCGACGAAACCGCGTTCGGCCGTGAACTGACCCGGGGGGAGCGGGGCCTGCGGCATCGCGCCGACCGTGCGGCCCTTCGCCAGCAGGCCGTCGGGACCGCGGTTGGTGCCCGCGAGCGAACCTTCGACGCCGGTCGAGCCGGCGCCGGACGCGCCGCCGCCGCCGAGCGACTTGATCGGCGCCGTCGCCGGCGACGAGCCGGGTGGCAGCGAGCCGGGCGCACCCGGCGGGACGAACTGCTCGCCGCCGCCCCCGGTGGCCAGGCCGGGCGAGAAGTGGGACGGGTCGCCGGAGGACGTGCCGCGGCCCGGCGCGTTGACCCAGCCGGGCCCGGGCGACGACGGCGACGGCTTGACGCCCGCCGGGGTCGTTGACGAGCTCGCCGTCGTGTGCTGTGGGGGTGGGGCGCCCGCGCCGGTCTGACGCGGCGGCTGCGCGACGGACCGGGACGGCTGCTGCGCCGCGACGCCGTAGACCGGGGTCGGCGGGTCGGCGTGGACCGTGTGCGACACCGGCTGCACCACCGGCGGGTCGACGTGCACCGACCGGACCTTGTCCGACGCCGGCCGCACGCCGCCGTCCGGCGTCACCGCGACGGAGGCGCCCGCGACGTCCAGTACGCCCGGCGTCACGCCCGGGGCGGCCAGCTTCAGCGACTCGGGGTCGGACAGCGACTGCGTCGAGAGCAGGTTGGTGCCGCTTTCCTGCGCGTAGTCGTTCAGTGCCTGCTTCGCCTGCTCCTTGGCGTCGTTCGCGGCTTCGACCTGCCGGGCGTGGTCGGTCTCGAAGCCGATCAGGCTGAGCAGCAGGCCGTCGGTGAGCGTGTAGCCGCCCGCGCCCTTCCGGACGGTCTCGGCGTCCGGGAGCTTGTACTTGGTGCGGTTGAACGACTCGCCCTGCTCGAACACCATCTCCGCGGCGTGCGCGACCTTCGTCGTCGCGTCCTGGGAGAACCCGGCCTGCTCGGTCAGCACCTGGCTGGCCGCGCCCCCGGCCTGGCTCTGCCATTCGACACCCAGCTTGAGCAGCTGCGCGCGCAACGTCTGGTCGGTGTGGGCGAGGGCGGTCGCGACGGCCTTCAGCGCGTCGACGGCCGTGCCGATGCTGCCGGTGCCGTCACCGTTGACCATCCGCGTGATCTGGTCGGCGATCGCGGTGTTGGTCCAGCCGTCGAAGCGGTGGTTCTGGATCCCGGCCGCGAGCTCGGAGAATTCCACGCGCCCTCCCTAGTTGCTTGACTTCAAGGACTGCAGCGCCAGGTCGGCGGCGTGCACCGACATCTCGCACAGCTGCGGCTGCGTGAGCCGGCCGCGGGTGATGGCGAAGGTCTGGACGGCCAGCGTCTGGCCCCTCGCGACGCCGACGAGCGCTTCGCAGTCGGCGGGGTCGCCGGCCGCGCGGTAGTTCGTCAACGCCGGGTAACCACCGACGGTCTTCGGCTCGGTGGTCATGCTGTTCTTCTTGCGGGACCCCGTGATCCACTCGTCGAGGTCCGCCGACACGGCACGCACGTGGTACGCGTGCACCGGCTCGGCGCCGTCGGCGTCGAACACGCAGGTCGGCCCGTCTTCCGGCGGAGCTTCCCGGGGCGCGCTGGTGATTTTCATGGCGTCGAGCTGCACCTGCGGGAACACCTCGCACAGGTTGACGCCCTGCAGGGTCAGCTCGGCCGGTCGTTGCGGCAGCTGGGCGGCCTTGGCGCTCTGCGACGCGGCGGTCGCGGCCGTCTCGATCGGGTACGGGGTGCCGTCGGTGCCCGCCGAACAGCCGGCGAGCGCCGCCGTCGCGAGCACGCCTCCGGTGACGATGCGCACCTTCCGGCTACGCACCGTGCTTGGCGCGGTCACCGAACACCGCCGCCTTCTCCTCGTCGCTGACCTGGTAGTCCTTGGCGGCCTCACGCAGCTGCGAGACCAGGCGCTTCAGGCCGGCGACGTACTCGCGGACCTGCCCCGCGTAGGAGCGGTCGCCGTCGGCGATCAGGGTGTTCCAGGCGTCGATCGACTGGGTGCTGATGACGTCGGCGGACGGCGCGTCGATCCGCAGCTGCCCGAGCTTGGTCAGCAGCTGGTCTTCGAGGGCGTTCGCCTGCTCTTCGACGATCCGGGCGACGTCCAGGAGCTTGTCCGGGTGGACCAGGACGTCCGCGGCCGCCGGCGCCACGGGGACGGCCGAGCTGAGGTCGTACGAGGGTCCTGACATGCGCTCCCCTGACGTCATACGGACAGTGACCGGCCGACTCCCGTCGAGGCTACCAACCCGGGTGTGACAGCAGGCTGAGATGGGACGAACATCGTCGGCCGCCGGTTCCCCGGATCAGGCGCGCTGTTTGGCCGTCGGGGCGCCGATCTCGCCGTTCGCCGCCTTGAGCGCGATGTCCGTGCGGTGGTGCGAGCCCGCGAGGTGGACCTTTTCGACGGTCTCGTACGCGTGCTTGCGCGCCGACTTGAGCGTCTTGCCGGTGCCGACCACCGAGAGCACGCGGCCGCCGGAGGAGACGACGGCGCCGTCGTCGCGACGGCGGGTGCCCGCGTGCAGCACGCCTTCCAGCTCGGCCCCGCTGATGACGTCGCCGGTGCGCGGCTTGCCGGGGTAGCCGTCGGCGGCGATCACGACCGTGACCGCGGCGCCGCCCGCCCACTCCAGCGGCGGGTGCTCGGCGAGCTTGCCGGTGGCGGTGGCGTGCATCAGCCCGGCGATCGGGGTGCGCAGCAGTGCCAGCACGACCTGCGTCTCCGGATCGCCGAAGCGGCAGTTGAACTCGATGACCTGCGGGCCGTCGGACGTCAGCGCGAGGCCGGCGTAGAGCAGGCCGGAGAACGACGCGTCGCGCGCGACCAGCTCGTCGGCGACCGGCTGGACGACCTTCTCGACCAGCTCGTCGACCAGGTTTTCGGGCGCCCAGGGCAGCGGCGCGTAGGCACCCATGCCGCCGGTGTTCGGGCCGGCGTCGTCGTCGCCGACGCGCTTGAAGTCCTGCGCGGGCAGCAGCGGCACGACGGTGTGGCCGTCGACGAAGCAGAACAGCGACGCCTCCGGTCCGTCCAAAAAGGACTCCAGGAGGACCGGGTGGCCGCCGTCGAGGAGCATGATCGCGTGCTTGCGCGCGACGTCGTAGTCGGTCGTGACGACGACGCCCTTGCCGGCGGCGAGGCCGTCGTCCTTGACCACCCAGGTCGGGCCGAAGCGGGCGAGCGCGGCGTCGAGGCGGGCCGGGTTGTCGACCACCTCGCTGCGCGCGGTCGGCACGTCCGCCGCGGCCATGACGTCCTTCGCGAACGCCTTCGAGCCTTCGATGCGGGCCGCCGCGGCCGAGGGGCCGAAGCAGGCGATGCCGGCCTTGCGGACGGCGTCGGCGACGCCGGCGACGAGCGGGACCTCCGGCCCGACCACCACCAGGTCGGCCTGCCAGCTCTTCGCGAGCGTGGTGACCGCTTCCGGATCGGCCGCCTCGACGCCGAGCTGCTCGGCCATGGCGGCTGTCCCGGCGTTGCCGGGCGCGCAGGCCAGGGCGGTGACCGTGGGGTCGCCGGAGGCCGCGAGGACGAGAGCGTGCTCACGGGCGCCGGAGCCGATTACCAGTACGCGCACGCCGCACAGCGTATCCGGCCGTGTTCGCCCCGGACATTTCGCCGTCCTCCGCACCCGGGGCGAGCAGGGGTCCACGCGCCGTTTACCGAGGTGTTCACCCAGGTACTGCCCGGAGACGCTTGCGGCGGTGAGGGTTGCGCGGGTAGTCAGGGTCAACCCTGTGTGAAAAGAGGTCACCAGATGAAGCGCAAAAGTGTCGGCGTACTGGCACTCGCCGGACTGGCGTTGCTGAGCGTCACCGGACTGGCCGTCGGGTCGGCGAGCGCGTCCACAGTGCCGTCCGAAAGCGGGGGGTCCGCCGATGCGGCCGCGCACGGACGGGGCCACGATGACCCCGTGATCATCGGACACCGCGGCGCGCCCGGGTACCGGCCGGAGCACACCCTCGCCTCGTACGAGCTCGCCTACCGGATGGGCGTCGGCTACGTCGACGTCGACCTCGTCCCGACCAAGGACGGCCAGCTCGTCGCCCGGCACGAGCCGGAGATCAGCGGGACCACCGACGTGGCGAAGCACCCCGAGTTCGCGAACCGCAAGAAGACCCTGGTGATCGACGGCGTCTCGACGACCGGCTGGTTCACCCAGGACTTCACGCTGGCCGAGCTGAAGACGCTGCGCGCGGTCGAGCGGATCCCGGCGAACCGGCCGCACAACACGCTGTACAACGGCCGGTACCAGATCGCCACCTTCCAGGAGGTGCTCGACCTGACCAAGCGGCTCGGCAAGGAGCTGCACCGGACGCTCGGCACCTACCCCGAGGTCAAGCACTCGACGTTCTTCCAGTCGATCGGCAACCCGATCGAGCCGAAGCTGGTCACGGCGCTCGAGCGCAACGGTCTCGACCGGCCGGACGCGCCGGCGATCATCCAGTCGTTCGAGGTGTCGAACCTGATCGCGCTGCACAAGCAGGTCCGGACGCCGCTGCTGCAGCTGACGTCGGCTTCGGGCGCTCCGGCGGACTTCGTCGCGAAGGGCGACAAGCGGACGTACGCGGACATCGTGTCGGCTTCCGGGTTGCGTGACGTCGCGAAGTACGCGAAGTACCTCGGGCCGGACAAGGCGCAGATCATCCCGCTGGACGCGGCCGGCAACCTGACCAAGCCGAGCGCGATCGTCGCGGACGCGCACAAGGCGGGCCTGAAGGTGCAGCCGTACACGTTCCGGAACGAAAACCCGTTCCTGCCGGCGAACCTGCGCTCGTCGGCCGAGCCGGACGCCTACGGCGACGTCTTCACCGAAGAGGCCGCGTTCCTCAAGGCCGGCGTCGACGGCTTCTTCGCCGACCAGCCGGACACCGCCCTGGAGTCGCTGCACGCGTTCCTGGGCCGGTAATCGCTTTGCCGTGAAGGGCACCTTCATGGACGCTATGTCCATGAAGGTGCCCTTCACGGCTTTCGACGGCTTCTCCGGCGTGGTCCTGGTGACCCGCGGCGAGGAGACGCTCGTCGAGGAGGCCTACGGGCACGCGCACATCGCATACGGCGTCGAGAACACCGTCGACACGCGCTTCGCGATCGCCAGCGGCACCAAGGGGTTCACCGCGCTGGTCGTCGTGGGACTGGTCGCCGAGGGCCATCTCCAGCTGACGACGAAAGCCCGCGAAATACTCGGCGACGACCTGCCGCTGATCGACGACCGCGTGACCGTCGAGCACCTGCTGACGCACACGTCCGGCATCGGTGACTACTGCGACGAGGAAGCCGATCCGGAGCCGACTCCCTTGCTCGCCACGTCGGCCGACTACCTCGCCGCGCTCGGCGGCTACCCGCAGAAGTCCGCGCCGGGTCGGGAGTTCCGCTACCACAACGGCGCGTTCGCCGTCCTCGGCCTGATCGCCGAACGGGTCGCGGGTGTACCTTTCGCCGAGCTCGTCCGGACCCGCATGACCGAGCCCGCCGGGATGACGGACACGGCGTTCCTGCGGTCGGACGCGCTGCCCGCCCGCACCGCCACCGGCTACCTCGAAGACGGCCGCACCAACGTGTTCAGCCTGCCGGTCGTGGGCTTCGGCGACGGCGGGATCTACAGCTCCGCCCCGGACTTCCGGAAGTTCTGGCCCGCCCTGCTCGACGGCCGGATCCTGCCGCGCGAGTGGGTGGACCGGATGCTCAGCCCGCACGCGGACGGTTACGGGCTCGGCTTCTGGCTACCGCGGCCGGGCGTGGTGCACCTGGACGGCGGTGACCACGGCGTCACGTTCTGGAGCTCGCACGAGCCGTCGTCCGGGCTCACCGCGACCTTGATCTCGAACAACCACCGAGGTGGCGGGCCCCTGCTGCGGCGGCTGGACGAGTTCTTGACGAAGGCTTGACACCCTTCGGGCCCGGGGCTACTTTCGGCGAATTCAATGGTCTGGCCGCATACCTTTCAAGAGGTGCCCGATGGATGTTTCCGACCAGCAGACCACCCCCGACCACGATGACGACAGTGCCCGGCTGCACCAGCTCGGCTACGCGCAGGAACTGAAGCGGACGATGTCGGGGTTCTCGAACTTCGCCGTCTCGTTCACCATCATCTCGATCCTCTCCGGCTGCCTGACGCTCTACGGGTTCGGCATGAAGACCGGCGGGCCCGCCGCGATGATCTGGGGCTGGCCGCTGGTCGGGATCTTCGTCATCCTGGTCGGGCTCGGCATGGCCGAGGTCTGCTCCAGCTACCCGACCGCGGGCGGGCTGTACTACTGGGCGGCGAAGCTGGCGCCGAACAAGTCCGGCCCGGCCTGGTCGTGGTTCACCGGCTGGTTCAACCTCATCGGGCAGATCGCCGTCACCGCGGGCATCGACTTCGGCGCGGCGCTGTTCCTCAACGCGTTCCTCGACCTGCAGTGGGGTTTCACGGCGACGCCGGGGCACACGATCCTGCTGCTCGCGATCATCCTCGTGGTGCACGGCCTGCTGAACACCTTCGGCGTCCGGATCGTGGCGATCCTCAACAACGTCAGCGTGTGGTGGCACCTCATCGGCGTGCTGGTGATCGTCGGCGTGCTGATCTTCGTGCCGGCCAAGCACCAGGACGCGTCGTTCGTCTTCGGCAGCTTCGTGAACCAGACGGGCTGGGGCTCGACGTTCTACGTCTTCGCCATCGGGTTGCTGGTCGCGCAGTACACGCTGACCGGGTACGACGCGTCGGCGCACATGACCGAGGAGACGAAGAGCGCGGCGACGGCCGGGCCGCGCGGCATCGTGATGTCGATCGTCGTCTCGCTCGTCGCGGGCTGGATCCTGTTGATCGGCCTGACGTTCGCGATCCAGGACTACGACGGCGCGGTCGGCTCGGCCACCGGTGTCCCGCCCGCGCAGATCTTCATCGACGCCACCGGCGCGGTCACCGGCAAGTTCCTGCTGCTGATCTGCATCGGCGCGCAGCTGTTCTGCGGCATGGCGTCGGTGACGGCGAACTCGCGGATGATCTACGCGTTCGCCCGCGACGGCGCGATCCCGGGTTCGGGCTTCTGGCACAAGATCAACAAGCGGACGCAGACGCCGACGAACGCCGTCTGGCTCGGCGCGGGCGGCGCGCTGATCCTGGCCCTGCCGTACCTGTGGAGCGCGACGGCCTACGCGGCGGTGACGTCGATCGCCGTGGTGGGGCTGTACGTGGCGTACGTGATCCCCGTGTTCCTGCGGGTCCGCCGCGGCGACTCGTTCGAGCCCGGGCCGTGGTCGCTCGGCAGGTGGGGCAAGCCGGTCGGCATCATCGCGACGATCTGGGTCGTGCTGATCTTCTTCCTGTTCATGCTGCCGCAGGTGTCGCCGGTGACGGTGGATTCGTTCAACTACACGCCGATCGCGTTCCTGGTGGTGCTCGGCGGCGCGGCGCTGTGGTGGGCGGTCTCGGCCCGGAAGTGGTTCAAGGGCCCCAAGGTCCAGGGTTCCGAGGCCGAACTGGCAGCGGTGGAACAGGAACTCAAGGAACTCGGCTGACGCTCGGCGCAAGTGGCCGTGAGTGTTTAGGACGGTTGGAACCGTCCTGAACACTCACGATCCCGCCGCGGCAGATCAGGTAGTCGCTGGGCTTTGCTTGACCGGGGCGGCGTCCCGGGCCGGGCTTTGGCGGCCCGGGCGGACCACCGTGACCGCCGCCGCGCCCAGGGCGCCCACAGCGGCAAACGCGTAGAAGCCCCACGGGTACGCGATCCCGGCCGTCAGCAGCGCGCCGCCGAGGAGTGGGCCGGAGATCGCGCCGATCCGGCCGATGCCGGCGGACCAGCCGAGGCCGGTCGCGCGGATCGCGTCCGGGTAGATCCGGCCGATGTAGGCGTACACCAGCACCTGCGCGCTGAACACGAAGCAGCCGGTCAGGAACACCGCCGCGTACAGCCCCACCGCCGGCAGCTTCACGCTCAGCAGCGCGAGGAACACCGCGCCCAAGCAGAACCAGACGATGGCCGACGGGCGGATGCCGACGCGGTCGGCGACCCGGCCCGCGACGAGCAGCCCGACGATTCCGCCGACGTTCAGCGTCAGCAGCAGGCTCAGCGCCGCGCCGAGCGGGTAGCCGGCCTGGCGCATGATCTCCGGCAGCCAGGTGTTCAGGCCGTACACCAGCAGCAGGCCCATGAACGACGTCACCCAGAACGCGATCGTCGCGCGCAGCAGGCCGCCGCGGAACAGGCCGGCCACCGCGTGCCCGGCCGACCGCTCGGTCTCGCGGACCTGCTGGAACGTCTCGGACTCCGGCAGGAACTTCAGCATCAGCGGGATCAGGAAAACCGCGGGAATGGCTCCGGCTACGAACATCGCGCGCCAGCCCAACGGCGAGATCAGCACGATGCCGAGCAGTGCCGTCAGCACCGCGCCGACGTGGTAGCCGGTCATCACCGTGGTCGTCGCGCTGCCGGACTTGCCGTGGCGCGCGTACTCCGTGACCAGCGTGATCGCCGTCGGCAGGCAGCCGCCCAGGCCGAGCCCGGCGACGAACCGCAGCAGGCCGAAGATGAACGTCGACGGCGCGAAGGCGCACAGCAGCGTGCACAGCGAGAACAGCGACACGGAGATGATCAGCGACTTCCGGCGGCCGATGACGTCGGTGATCGTGCCGATCGCCAGCCCGCCCAGCATCATCCCGGCCAGGCCGACGGTCGAGACGACCGACGCAGTACCGGGCGTCAGGCCCCAGACGTGGTCGCGCAGCAGCACGGGCAACACTGAGCCGAGCACGACCAGGTCGAACCCGTCGAGCAGGACGGCGGTCCAGGCCAGGGGCACGACCCAGGAGCGGGTGCCAGGGGACATGGGAGAACCTCCGGATGTGCGTCGGTGCACGATTTCCGTACAGGTGTGCGGATTGCGCACAAGTATGCATGGGCGCTATGTCGCAATCCAGCTCACTTCCATTGAACGGAAGCCGAGCGCACGGCTTCTACCTGGGGAAAGATCGCGCCCGTGGAGATCCTGACGCTGATGGGCGTGCTCGCCGGCTCGCTCGCACTGACCGCGCTCGCCCGCCGCTACAACCTGTCGGCGCCGCTGCTGGTGGTGGTCGTCGCGCTCGGGGTCGCACTGATCCCCGGCGTGCCGCGGCTGGAACTGGAACCGGAGCTGATCCTCACGGTCGTGCTGCCGCCGCTGCTCTACTCGACGTCGCTCGAGAGCTCGGTGACGCACTTCAAGACCAACCTGCGGCCGATCGTCGCGCTCGGCGTGGTGCTGGTCGCGGTGACCGCGGTGGTCGTCGCCTTCGTCGTGCACCTGCTGCTGCCGGACGTGCCGTTCGCGTCGGCGCTGGTTCTCGGCGCGGTGGTGGCGCCGCCGGACGCGGTGACGGCGGTGGCGATCGGGCGCAAGCTCGGGCTGCCGCGCCGGCTGATGGCCGTGCTGACCGGGGAAAGCCTGGTCAACGACGCCGCCGCGCTGACGCTGTACAAGGTCGCGCTCGCCGCGGTCGCGGGCACCGCGGGCTCGGCTGGGCACGGGTTCGCGGTGTTCGGCGTCGCGACCGTGCTGGGCATCGGGGTCGGCCTGGCGATCGGCGCGGCGGTCGTGCTGATCCGGCGGCTGCTCGACGACCCGCTGCTGGAGTCGGCGTTCGGGATCATCGTGCCGTTCGGCGCGTACGTCCTCGCCGAGCACTTGCACCCGTTCGGCCCGGAGTTCAGCGGGTCCGGCGTCCTGGCGGTCGTCGCCGCCGGTCTCTACCTGGGCGCGCGCTCGCTCTACGCGTCCCCGGCGACGCGGATGCAGGACAGATCGGTGTGGGCGTCCATCGACGTCCTGCTGGAGGCGCTGGTGTTCGCGCTGATGGGGCTGCAGCTGCCGTTCGTGCTCGACGGCGCCCAGCACGCGGCCCGCGACAACGGGACGCTCGCGCTGGTCGCGGTGGTCGTGCTGCTGGTGACGATGCTGGTGCGGATCCCGGCGGTGTTCGCCTTCGCGTTCCTGCCGCGGACGTTGCGGCTGTTCGGCCGCGGGCGCGCGACCCCGCCGTGGCGGTCGTTGGCGGTGCTCTCGTGGACGGGCATGCGCGGCGTCGTCACGCTGGCCGCGGCCGCCGGTGTCCCCGCCGGCACCCCGGGCCGGGAGGAGATCCAGCTGTTCGCGTTCGCGGTGGCGATCGGGACGGTGCTGGTCCAGGGGCTGACGCTGCCGCCGTTGATCCGCGTCCTGAAGGTGCGGGACCCGTCGGAGGCATCCCGCGACGAGGCCGAAGAGCTGGCCGCGCGCGAGGTCGCGCAGAACGCCGCCCACGAACGGCTGCGCGAGATCAGCCGCGACCGGCTGGCGTCGCTTGACCTGCCGCCCGAGAAGGTCGAGCGGCTGAAGCAGCGCCTGGAACGGCTCGTCGACACGCGCTACCGGTTCGCGAAAGCGGCGATCACGTTGTCGGGCGAGGAGCGGTCCGGCAGTCCGCAGGCCCAGTTCGCGAAGGCCCGGCGGGAGCTCCTGATCACGCAGCGCAAGGCGATGCTGGAGGAGAACCGCGCGGGCCGGCTCGACGACGAGATCCTGCGGAAGGTGCTGCGGGAGCTCGATCTCGAGGAGCTGTCGGTGTCGACGACGCTCACGAACCGGATGAGCTGATCACCTTTTCAGGTCCTTCGGCGCTACCGATCAGCACTCGCTGCCGGCGCACACAGTGAGCCCCCTCGCCCCTCCGTGTGCGCCGGCGGCAGGCACCCCCAGCGATTCCATGGTGGCAAGGTGGCTGTACAGGATCGGCACATCCGGCGAACATCGACTGGTCACGCCACGATCACCGGGAGGGATGTCGTGGAGTTCCTGCTCCTCGGCCCGGTCGAAGTCCGGTCGGGAACCGCGCACCTGCGGCTGGCCTCGCAGCGGCAACGAGCCCTTCTCGCCGCACTCCTGCTGACGCCCAACGCGGTGATTTCGCCACCGCGGCTGGTGGAGGTGGTCTGGGGTGAGACGGCGCCGCCGTCGGCGATGGCGAACTTGCGCACCCACGTCGCCCAGCTGCGCCGGCAGCTTGCCGGGCTGGAACCCGGCGCACGGCGGATCCACGCCCGGGCGGGTGGCTATCTGATCGAAGTCCAGGCGGACGAGCTCGACATCGAGCGGTTCGAACGACTCGCCGCCGCGGGTCACCGGGCTCTCCTCGCCGGCGACGACAAGGACGCCGCGGAAACGCTCGGGCGAGCCTTGGCGTTGTGGCGAGGACGGCCACTGGCCAACCTGCCCGCGACCGCGGCGGCCGAAGGCGAGGCCCAGCGGCTGACCGAGGCCCGGCTCGCCGTCGTCGAACACCACTGCCGGGCCCGTCTCGACCTGGGTGCGTGCGCGGACGTCGCCGGCGAGCTGCACCGGCTGGTTGTCGACCACCCGCTCCACGAACGGCTCTGGGCGCTGCTGATGCTCGCGCTGGCCGGCGCGGGACAACAGGCGGCGGCGCTCGACGCCCACGACAAGATCCGCAGCCGGCTGGCCGCCGAGCTGGGCGCCGAGCCGGGTCCCGACCTGCGTGAGGCTCAGCTGGCCGTGCTGCGGCAGAAAGCCGTTCCCACCACGCCGTCCGTCAGTCCCGCGCAGCTCCCCCGGGCCGCGGCCGGGTTTCGCGGGCGCCGCGCCGAACTGCTGGCTCTCGACCGCCTGCTGCCCACGGGCGATGGCTCCCGGCTCGCGGTCGTCGCCGGGACCGCGGGTGTGGGCAAGTCGGACCTCGTGACGCACTGGGCACACCGTGTCCGCGACCGGTTTCCCGACGGGCAGCTCTACGCCGATCTCCACCGGTCCGCTCGGCCCGCCGTGGTGCTCGCGCGGTTCCTGCGAGCCATGGGGGTCCCGGCCCGGCAGATCCCGGACGACCTCGACGAGGCCGCGGCGCTGTACCGGTCCGTGCTGGCCGCCAAGTCCGTGCTCTGTGTCCTCGACGACGCCCTCGATTCCGCGCACGTGCGGCCGTTGCTGCCCGCGGCACCGCACTGCATGGTCGTGGTGACCAGCCGGAACCGGCTCGACGGGCTGGTCGCCCTCGACGGCGCGCACCGCCTCCCGCTTGACGTCCTCGGCGCGGCCGACGCGGTCGCCGTGCTCGCGGCCGCGATCGGGCCCGACCGCGCAGCCCGGGAACCGGCCGCCACCGCCGATCTGGCCGAAACGTGCGCGCGCCTGCCCATCGCCCTGCGCATCACCGGCGCCCAGATCCGGCACCGAGCCGGCCGCCGGGTTCTCGATCACCTCACCGACATGCGCGCCCACGGCGTACTGGACAGCTTGACGACCGACGGCGACACCAGCGCGCTCCGCGTCGCCTACGACCTGTCCTACGACGCGCTCGACGCCGCGACCCGCCGCACCTTCCGGCTGCTCGGCCTCGTGCCGGGCCCGGACACAACCGTTCCCGCGGCCGCAGCCCTGATCGACGCTTCAGCTTCGACGACGGCCCGCCACCTCGAGCGGCTGGCCCAGGCCCACCTGATCCAAGAGCACGCGCCGGGCCGCTACCGCTTGCACGACCTGCTTCGCCGCTACGCCGTCGAACGTGCGCATCTCGACTGTTCCGAGGACGAACGCGAGACGGCGACGCGAGCGCTGCTCGACCACTACCTCGCACGCGCCGGCGCGGCCGCCCGCGTCCTGTATCCGTACGTCCTGCGCTTGCCCGGGACGCGACCGCCCCGGAACGCGTTCGACAGCGAAGAGCACGCTCGGGCCTGGCTGAACGACGAAGTTCCGAACCTCGTCGCCGCGATCCGCCACGCCCACGCACACCAACACCACCGGCTGGCGTGGGAGCTCGTCGACGCCCTGCGTGGGCACTCCATGACCACCTGGCTCGCGGAAGGGCTGGAACTCGCGCGGATCGGCGTCGAATCCGCCGGCGCCACCGATCTGCCGGACCTGCGCGCGGCCGCGCACAACAACCTCGCGGCCACCCACGCGCTCCGCTACGACTTCCAGCCCGCCATCAAGCACTTCCAAGCCGCTCTCGAGCTCTACCGCACGGTGCGGTTCTCGCGTGGCGTGACCGGCGTGCTGGAAAACCTGGCCACCCTCCACCTGGTGACCGGTGACCTCGACCGGGCCGGCGCCCTTTTCGCCGAGGCAGCCGAGCTCGATCCCCGGCGCAACCCGATCAGCCGGCGAAACCTCGGCATCCTCCACGAATACCGCGGCCGGCTGACCGAGGCGACGGCCGTGCACGCCGAATGTGCCGCGGACTCGCGGAGTCCGGACGACCTCTTGCTGCTCGCGCGCGTGCGAGCCCGCGCGGAGGACTACGCCGCCGCGCTCCCCACCGCGGAAGAAGCCGCCGAAGGCGCCCGACGCCTGAACGATCGCTGCACCGAGGTCCACGCGCTCGCGCTGCTCAGCGCGATCCACGCCGCCACCGGGAACCCCGCGCGAGCCGTCCGCCTCGCCGGGACAGTGCTCGAGTTCGGTCAGGGCACCGGCGACACCAGCGCCGAAATCGCCGGGCACGCCGCGCTGGCGGTGAGTCACCTCGCCGGCGGCGACCACCGGCGTGCACTGGTCAGCGGCCACCACGCGCTCCGCCTCGCCTGCCGAACCGGCGCCCGGTTCGACGAATGCGAAGCCCTGATCAGGATCGGCCGCATCCACCGCGCCGCCGGGTCGCCGGCGCAAGCCGGCCACTACCTCGGCTCGGCCCGGCGCCTCGCGGAAACCCACGGCTACCACGGGCTCGCCGCCATCGCCGGTGAGCGCGGGGCCGGCTGAGCCCGCGCCGAGCCGACGCTCGGGGAGGTCGCCATGATCCCCGCTTCGCCCGGCTGTGCAAGCGCTTCCGCATCGCGGACACCGCCGCTCCCAGCGCGTGAGAACCCGCGCGCCCGCCGCGAGAATCGCTCACCCTGTGGCGAAATGCCGATCACCGAGGAGCACCCATGTCGCTGACCGACGTCATCGAAGGCACCCGCAAGGCCGTCGACGCCGACCCGCACAACGCCGCCGTCTCCTTCAGCGTGGCCCACACCCTCAAGCCCGGTACCAAGACCGAGGTCCTCGTCAACGTCCGGGACCACAGCTTCACCGTCGACGAGCCGCCCGCGCTCGGCGGGACCGACCAGGCCGCCAACCCCGTCGAGGTCGCGCTCGCCGCCCTGGGGTCCTGCCAGGTCATCACCTACCAGTTCTGGGCGGCGAAGCGCGGCATCCCGCTCGACTCCGTCAAGGTCACCGTCGACGGCGACCTCGACCTCCACGGCTTCTTCGGCTTCTCCTTCAACACCCGCCCCGGTTTCGGGGACGTGCGCGTGTCCGTCGAACTGGAGGGCCCGGCGAGCCGGGAGCGCTACGAAGACCTCAAGCGCGAGGTCGACGAGCACTGCCCGGTGCTCGACCTCTTCCGCAACGAGACGCCGGTCAGCACGAAGCTGACTTAGACAAACGTATGCCGCACGATCGTCTGCTCACGGCCCGGGCCCACGCCGATCGCCGAAATCCGGGCGCCCGACAGCTCTTCCAGACGCTCGACGTACGCGCGCGCGTTCGCCGGGAGCTCCTCGAACGTGCGGCACGCCGAGATGTCCTCGAACCAGCCCGGGTGCTCTTCGTAGATCGGGATCGCGTGGTGCACGTCGGTCTGCGTCATCGGCATGTCCTGCGTGCGGAAGCCGTCGACCTCGTAGCCGACGCACACCGGCACCTTCTCCAGCCCGGACAGCACGTCCAGCTTCGTGAGGAAGTAATCGGTGATGCCGTTGACGCGCACCGCGTAGCGCGCGATCACCGCGTCGAACCAGCCCGTGCGGCGCGAGCGGCCCGTCGTGACGCCGAACTCGCCGCCCTGCTTGCGCAGGTACTCGCCGGACTCGTCGTGCAGCTCGGTCGGGAACGGGCCCGAGCCGACGCGGGTGGTGTACGCCTTGAGGATGCCGAGCACCGTCGTGATGCGGCCCGGGCCGATGCCGGAGCCCGCGCTCGCGCCGCCGGACGTCGGGTTCGACGACGTCACGAACGGGTAGGTGCCGTGGTCGACGTCGAGCAGCGTGCCCTGTGAGCCCTCCAGCAGCACGATCTCGCCGCGCTCGAGGGCCTGGTTGAGCTGCAGCCGCGTGTCGGCGATGCGGTGCGCGAACTTCTCGCCCGCGGCCAGTACCTCGTCGGCGACCTCGTTCGCGTCGAGGGCCTTGCGGTTGTAGACCTTCACCAGCACCTGGTTCTTGAACTCCAGCGCGGCTTCGACCTTCTGGCGGAAGATCTTCTCGTCGAGCAGGTCCTGCACGCGGACGCCGACGCGGGCGATCTTGTCCTGGTAGCACGGGCCGATGCCACGGCCGGTGGTGCCGATCTTGCGGCTGCCGAGGTACCGCTCGGTGACCTTGTCGATGGCCACGTGGTACGGCATGATCAAGTGCGCGTCGGCCGAGATCAGCAGCTTGGACGTGTCGACGTCCCGCGCTTCGAGGCCGGACAGCTCGTCGAGCAGCACACCCGGGTCGACGACCACGCCGTTGCCGATGACGTTGGTCACGCCCGGGGTGAGGATGCCGGACGGGATGAGGTGCAGGGCGAAGTTCTCGCCGTTCGGCAGCACCACGGTGTGCCCGGCGTTGTTGCCACCCTGGTAGCGGACGACCCACTGGACCCGGTCACCCATCAGGTCGGTGGCCTTGCCCTTGCCTTCGTCCCCCCATTGGGCACCGATGAGCACGATGGCCGGCATGTGACACTCCAAGGTGTTCGACGACGTGAGGTTTAGTGTCCCGGACGGACACCGGTGGCGCTGGTAAATGCCGGTGCATGACTGTAACGGAGGACCCGCGGGTGCGCGGAATAGTGGTGGCCTGTGGCGAGGACGCGGCGGGCTTCGAAGATGTCGATGATGTCGAATCGATCCGCGTGTCCAGCCGTCCCGGCAAGGCGGAAATCGACCCCTTGCTGGGCGAACACGATCACCTGGTCGTGTCGGGCACGGACGCGGACCTCGCCGCGGTCGTGCTGCGACTGCTCCGCAAGGAGGCGCTCTCCGGCGTGTCGGTCGGGTTCGTGCCGTCTTCGCCGGACTCGGCCGTCGCCGCGCTCTGGGGACTGCCGAAGACGCCGTTGCCGGCCGTCGCGCTCGCCCTGCGCGGGGAGGTCGACCCCGTGCCGCTGATCCGCGACGACGTCGGCGGGGTGCTCGTCGGGCGCGGGGTGCTGCGGCTCGTCCGCGGAGTGGCCTACGCCGACGAAGAGCTGGCGCTGCGCGGGCCGGCTTCGTCGATCGAGGTGATGCCGGATCCGGGCGGGCCCGGCCTGGCCGTCCGCGTCGTGAAGGGGACGATCTTCAAGCGGCCGACGACGCTCTACTCGCGCGCGTTCCAGATCGGCTGCATCCCGACGCGGCCCATCAGCGACGACGTCGTCCACGAGCGCGCGGTGAACAAGTGGACGTGGTACCGGCACACCCAAGATCTCCGGCTGGTCCGGGGTCCGGCCTGACCAGCGGTTTTCATCCTTGGGTGCACGCATGGCAACGCAGCGTTCACCAACGGGCAGCAACATGTCACCTATACGTGTTGCACTCGCCACTCCGGTGTATCAGGGTTAGCTGTCCCCGCACCTGACACGGAGGCAGCAAAATGCCAACCAGGCGTGCTGTTCGTCATTCCTTGGCCGTTCTCGCGGCCACCGCCGTGCTCTCCGGGACGCTGGTCAGCGTCGCCGGGGCCACCCCGCCGGGCATCCCGTCGACGACCACGGCGAAGTCCGACCTCGCGGCCCTCACCGTCAAGGCCGACGGTTCGCAGACCGGCTACAGCCGGGACAAGTTCCCGCACTGGATCGACCAGGGCAACAGCTGCAACACGCGCGAACTGGTCCTCAAACGCGACGGCACCAACGTCGTCACCGGGTCGGACTGCGCGGCGACGTCCGGCAGCTGGAAGAGCCCGTACGACGGCGAGACCTGGACCGCCGCGTCCGATGTGGACATCGACCACGTCGTGCCGCTGGCCGACGCGTGGCGCACCGGCGCGTCCGGGTGGACGACCGCGCAGCGCCAGGCGTACGCGAACGACCTCACCGACCCGCAGCTGATCGCCGTGACGGACAACGTCAACCAGGAGAAGGGCGACAAGTCGCCCGACCAGTGGAAGCCGCCGCTCACGAGCTACTGGTGCACCTACGCGAAGATGTGGGTCGCGGTGAAGTACAAGTTCAAGCTGACGATCAACACGGCCGAAAAGAGCTCGTTGACGGACATGCTCGGCCGCTGCTGACCGTGTCAAGGGCGAATCCTTGCGGTATCAGGGATTGAGACCCCGGTTCGCTCTGTGGGACGGCCTTCAGCGCGTGGTTAGCGTCGCTCATCGAAGACGCAACCGCTCCCCGCTGGAGGCCGTCCGGTGTCCCCACTCTTCCGCGCCCGCAACGCCGCGGCCCTGCTCGCCCTGCCCGTCCTGCTGACCGCCTGCTCCGCCGCCGGCACCGAACAAGCCGCTTCCGGTCCGCCGAAACCCGGCGGCACGCTCCGCCTGGGCATCTCGTCCGCGCCCGACTGCATCGACCCGCAGCAGACCGCGACGAACGCGTCGATCAACGTCGCGCGCCAGCTGGTCGACTCGCTCACCGACCAGGATCCGAAGACCGGTGAGATCAAGCCGTGGCTGGCCGAAAAATGGGAGGTCAGCGCCGATTCGACGGCGTTCACCTTCCATCTGCGCGCCGGCGCGACGTTCTCCGATGGCAGCCCGGTCGACGCCGCCGCGGTGAAGACGAGCTTCGACGGCATCAAAGCCCTCGGCACCAAAGCCCAGCTCGGCTACGGCTACCTCGCCGCGTACAAGGCGTCGACGATCGTCGACCCGCAGACCGTGCGCCTCGAGTTCTCCGCGCCCAGCGCGCAGTTCCTGCAGGCCAGCTCGACGATGTCGCTCGGCGTCCTCGCGCCCGCCGCGTTCCAGAAGACGCCGGAACAGCGCTGCCAGGGCAACGGCCTGATCGGCTCCGGGCCGTTCGTCTTCGAAAGCCTGAAGCAGAACCAGGAAATCGTCCTGGCCAAGCGCAAGGGCTACACCTGGGGCTCGTCGCTGTTCAAGCACCAGGGCGAGGCCTACCTGGACAAGATCGACTACAAGATCGTGCCGGAGCCCGGTGTCCGCACCGGCAGTCTCGCGTCCGGCCAGCTCGACGCGGCCACCGACATCCAGCCGGTCGACGAGCCGCAGTTCACGGGCAACGGCTTCAGCGAGAACATCCGGCCCAACCCCGGCGTCGTGTTCAACCTGCACGCCAACACCACCCGCGGCGTGCTGACCGACGAGAAGGTGCGCCAGGCCGTGCTCAAGGGCGTCGACCGCACCGAGGTCGTGAACACCGTGCTGACGGCGTCCTACAAGCCCGCCACCAGCATCCTCGGCTCGGCGACGCCGCTCTACGACGATCTTTCGCAGCAGCTGGCGTACGACCAGAAGGGCGCCGCCGCGCTGCTCGACGCCGACGGCTGGGTGCCCGGACCCGACGGGATCCGCGTCAAGAACGGACAGCCGCTGAGCGCGTCCGTCGTGTTCTCGCCGGTGTTCAACCAGAACCGCAGCGTGCTGGAGCTGGTCCAGCAGCAGCTGCGCAAGATCGGCTTCGACCTGCGGATCGAGCAGCACACCACGGCCGAGACCACGCAGCTCCAGCTCGCCGGGAACTACGACTTCCTCTGGTACAACGTCACGCGCGCCGATCCGGACATCCTGCGCGGCCAGTTCTCCACCAAGGCCGGCAACCGCAGCAGGCTGACGCCGGGCAACCCGCTCGACGTCGCCCTCGACGCCCAGTCGTCCACTGTGGACAACGCCAAGCGCAAGCCGTCGGCCGATGAGGTGCAGAAGCTGATCGTCGACCACGCCTACGCCATCCCGGTGTTCGAGCTGACCCAGGTCGTCGCGCTGAGCTCGAAGGCGCACGCCGTCGACTTCGAGGCGTCGTCACGGCTGCAGCTCTTCGACGCGTGGCTCTCGTGAGGCGATACCTGCTCCGCCGCGTCGGGCAGGCGGTGTTCGTGCTGTGGGCGGCGTTCACGCTGTCGTTCCTGATCCTCTACCTGCTGCCGGGCGACGCCGTTTCGGCGAAGCTCGCCAGCGGGGAGGCCGGTTCGTCGGCGACACCCGAGCAGCTCGCCGCCGCCCGCGCGGAGTACGGCCTCGACTCGCCTCTGCCGGTGCAGTACCTGAAACGGCTGGTCTCGGCGCTGCACGGCGACTTCGGGCGCAGCGTCGCGACCGGCGACGACGCGTCGCACATGGTCGTCACGGCGTTGCCGCCGACCCTCGCGGTGACCGGGCTGGCCCTGGTGTTCGCGGTGCTCTTCGGCGGCGGCTCGGCGTTACTCGGCACGTTCACGCGGTTCCGCTGGCTGCGGCAGGCGCTGTTGTCGTTGCCATCCCTGGCGATCTCGCTGCCGCCGTTCTGGGTCGGGTTGCTGCTGATCCAGTTCTTCTCGTTCCGGCTGCGGCTGCTGCCGGCGCTGGGCACGCAGGGCTTCGAGACGATCATCCTGCCCGCGATCACCCTCGCGCTGCCGACCGGCGCGATCATCGGCCAGGTGCTGGCCAAGAGCCTCGCCACGCAGCAGGAAGAGCCGTACGCGGAGATCGCCGCGGCCAAGGGCGCGAGCCGCTGGCGAGTCCACTTCGGACACCTCCTGCGCAACGCCGCCGTGCCGACGCTGACCGTCGCCGGCGTGGTGGCGGGCAACCTCGTCGCGGGATCGGTGATCACCGAGACCGTGTTCTCCCGCGACGGCGTCGGCCGGATCACCGCGGCCGCCGTCACCGCGCAGGACGTCCCGGTGGTGCAGGCGGTGATCGTGCTCGCCGCGCTGGTGTTCGTGGTGCTCAACCTGGTCGTCGACCTGCTGTACCCGCTGCTCGACCCGCGCATCGCGCGGACCCCGGAGGTGGCCCGTGGTTGACCTCGCCACCCCGGCTCGCGTCGTGCGCCACCCGGGTCTCGTGCTCGCGATCGCCGTTTTGGCGTTCGTGCTGCTCGCGGCCTTCGTGCCGGGGCTGCTGACCGGCTACGACCCGATCACCGGCGTCCCCGCCGAGCGAATGCAGGGCCCGTCGCTGCAGCACCTGTTCGGCACCGACGAAACCGGCCGTGACGTCTACGCGCGGGTGATCCACGGCGCGTCGCTCTCGCTGCGGGCGACCGCGATCGCCGTGCTCGTGGCACTGGTCGCGGGCTCGGCGCTCGGCCTGCTGGCCGGGTTCCGCGGCGGCTGGGCCGACACCGTGATCATGCGGGTCGTCGACGTCTTCCTGGCCATCCCGCCGATCCTGCTGTCGCTGGCCCTGGTCACGGCACTCGGCTTCGGCACGACGAACGTCGCGATCGCCGTCGGCATCGCGAACCTCGCGTCCTTCGCGCGAGTCATGCGCGCGGAGGTGCTTCGCGTGCGAAACGGCGTATTCGTCGAAGCGGCACGCGCCAGCGGAGTGCGCTGGTCGGGCGTGCTGCTGCGGCACGTCCTGCCGAACGCGGCGGGCCCGGTGCTCGCGCTGGCGACGCTCACCCTGGGCACGGCCGTGCTCGAGGTGTCCGCACTGAGCTTCCTCGGTTTCGGCGCGACCCCGCCGACGCCGGAGTGGGGCTCGCTGGTCGCGGGCGGCCGCAGCTTCCTGGCCACGGCCTGGTGGATGACGACGTTCCCGGGCTTGACGGTCGCGGCGGTGGTCCTCGCCGCGAACCGGCTGTCCCGCGCGCTGGACGGAGGAGACCGATGAGCTTGTTGCGGATCGCGGACCTGGCCGTGTCGTACCGGAAGGTCCCGGCGGTACGTGACGTCGGATTGCACGTCGACGCGGGCGAAGTGGTCGCCGTCGTCGGCGAATCGGGCTCGGGGAAGTCGACGACCGCGCACGCGGCGATCGGCCTGCTGCCCCGCGGTGGCCGGATCGACGGCGGCTCGATCACCTTCGACGGTCGCGACCTGCTTTCCCTGTCGGACAAGCAGTGGCGGGGCGTGCGCGGCCGCGAGATCGCGCTGGTGCCCCAGGACCCGGCGGTGTCGCTGAACCCCGTGCACCGGATCGGCGACCAGGTCGCGGAGGTCCTGAAGATCCACGGACTCGCGGACCGGCGCACGGCCGGTGTCCAAGCGATTGAACTCCTCGAACGCGCGGGTGTCCCCGACCCTGCGGCAAGGGCGCGGCAGTACCCGCACCAGCTGTCGGGTGGGCTCCGGCAGCGCGTGCTGATCGCGTCGGCGCTGGCCGGGCGGCCGAAGCTGATCATCGCGGACGAGCCGACGTCGGCGCTGGACGTCACCGTGCAACGCCGGATCCTCGACCACCTGACGTCGCTGGCCCTTGAATCAGGCACGGCGATCCTGCTGATCACGCACGACCTCGGCGTCGCGGCCGACCGCGCGTCGCGAATCGTGGTGCTCTCGCAGGGTTCGGTGGTCGAGGAGGGTTCCTCGGTCGTCAGCGCGCCCACCCACCCCTATACCCAGCAGCTGCTCGCGGCGGCGCCGAGCATGACGAGCGCTTCGCGTCCGCCCGCGCCCGCCGCCGAGCCGCTGGTGTCGGTGCGGGACCTCGCGAAGACGTTCGACGGCGGGATCCGCGCGGTCGACGGCGTTTCGTTCGCCATCCCCCGCGGTCAGACGCTGGCGCTGGTGGGCGAGTCGGGCTCGGGCAAGTCGACGACGGCGCGCATGGTGCTCCGGCTGGAAACGCCGTCGGCGGGTTCGGTGGAGTTCGACGGCCAGGACATCACGTCGCTCGCGGGTCCCGAGCTGCGCCGGCTGCGGCGGCGGATGCAGATCGTGTACCAGAACCCGTACGCGTCGCTGAACCCGAAGTTCTCCATCGAAGACGTCGTCGCGGAGCCGCTGCGGGCGTTCGGGCTTCCGCGAACCCGGGTGCCGGAGCTGCTGGAGCAGGTGGCGCTGCCGACGTCGGTGGCCCGCCGGAAACCGTCGGAGCTGTCGGGCGGCCAGCGCCAGCGGGTGGCGATCGCGCGGGCCTTGGCGTTGCGGCCGGACCTGGTGGTGTGCGACGAGCCGGTGTCGGCGCTCGACGTCTCGGTGCAGGCCCAGATCCTGCGGCTGCTGGCGGAGCTGCAGTCGGAGCTGGGGCTGTCGTACCTGTTCATCTCGCACGACCTGGCGGTGGTCCGCCAGCTCGCGGATCAGGTCGGCGTGATGCGCGAGGGCGCGCTGGTGGAGCTGGGGCCGGCTGCGCAGGTGCTGGAGGAACCTCAGGCCGAGTACACGAAGGAACTGCTGGACGCGATCCCCGGACGTTCGGTGCAGGAAGTGAGCTGAGACAGGAAACCGGACAGAAACGACGGTGAGTGTTTCCCCAACCACCCGCCGCGACTTATGGTCTGGACCATGCGGCGGATCGGCGTGGCCTTCGTGGCCTTGGTGCTGATGATTTCGGGTGCGGTGCCGGCTTCGGCCGCCGCCGGGCGGAGAGTTGTCGTCTACTACCAGACCATCTACAACGGCTCCACCTACGTCTCGCCGCTTCCCCTGCGCGACGCCGGGGCCACGGACGTCGTCGTCGGGGCGATCCACCTCGACACGAACAGCGTCGTCCACCTCAACGACGATCCACCGAACGCGAGCAAGTTCACGCGGATGTGGCAGGACCTCGCGACCCTGCGCAGCCAGGGCGTGCACGTCCTCGCCTTCGTCGGCGGAGCCGCCGCGGGCAGCTTCCAGCGGCTCGAAACGCAATTCGACACGTACTACCCGCTGCTGCGGAACCTCATCCGGACGTACTCGCTCTCCGGCATCGACCTCGACGTCGAAGAGCACATGTCCAACGGCGCGCTGAACAAGGTCATCGACGCGCTGCGAGCCGATTTCGGCAGCTCCTTCCTCGTCACCCTCGCTCCGGTGGCGACCGAGCTGAGTGGCGGCGGCGGGCTCTCGGGCCTTAACTACGACACGCTCTACCGCGACCGCGGGAGCCAGATCTCCTGGTTCAACACGCAGTTCTACTGCGGCTGGGGCTCGCTTTCGAGCACGTCGGGCTACGACAACATCATCCGGCGCGGGGTCGTGCCGGCGAGCAAGGTCGTCGCCGGAACGGTGACCAACCCCGCGAACTGCAGCGGATACGTCGCCATGTCGACACTCCAGTCGACCGTGCGCAGCCTGATCGGCAAGTACTCCGACTTCGGTGGGATCGACGGCTGGGAGTACTTCAACTCGCTGCCCGGCGGGACGTCGGCGCCGCAGCAGTGGGCCCAGCAAATCGCTCCGGTCGTGAAGGGCTGACCGGTACGCTCGGGTGGTGCGGATCCTCTTCACGTGCCGCCCGGCGTACGGCCACTTGTTTCCCTTGCTGCCCTTGGCGAACGCGGCCGTCGAAGCCGGGCACGACGTCGTCTTCGGCACCGGCGAAGCCTTCGTGCCCCAAGTGCGTGACCTCGGCTTCGAGGTCCACCGCGCCGGGATCGGCATCGGCGAGGCGGAGGCCGAAGCCAAGAAACGGCACGGCGAGGACGCCGGATTCATGGACATCGGCATCACGATGTTCGCCGAGCTGCTGCCGCGGTCGCTGCTCGACGACCTGACGCCGCTGCTCCCCGAACTGCGTCCCGACCTGGTCATCTACGAGATGAGCGACGTCGGCGCCGGGATCGCGGCGCGCCGGGCGGGCCTCCCCGCGGTCGCGGTGGTGATCGGGCGGTCGATGCCGCCGGAGCTCTTGTCCGTCGCCGCCGAACGGCTGCGGCCGCTGTGGGGCACGCTCCCCTCGGACGCGCTGTTCGGCGACGCCTGCGTCGACGTCTGGCCGGACAGCGTCCGCGATCCGGGCACCGCCGCCGTGCCGACGGTGTTCCGGATGCGCCCGACGCCGTTCGACCCCGACGTCCCGCTGCCACCCCTCCCGGCAGACGGCTTCGTCTACCTGACGCTGGGCACGGTGGTCTTCGGCGCGACGGACGTCCTGCGCGGTGCGATCCGCGCGTTGTCCCGCCTGGACGTGGACGTGCTGGTGGCGCTCGGCCCCGGCGATCCCGCGCTGCTCGGTTCGCTGCCGGCTCGCGTCCACGCGGCCGGGTTCGTGCCGCAGGCGGAGGTGCTGAAGCACGCGGGCCTGGTCGTGCACCACGGCGGCACGGGCACAGTGCTCGCGTCGCTCGCCGCCGGGCTGCCGCAGCTGATCCTGCCGCAGGGCGCCGACCAGTTCGCGAACGCGGACACGCTCTCGACGCTGGGGGTGGCGAAGTCCCTGGTGGGCGACGCGATCCGGATTCCCGCGATCGAAACGGCGGTGCGCGAACTGCTCGGCGATCCGAAGCCACGCGACATCGCCCGGGGCGTCGCGGCCGAGATTGCGGCGATGCCTTCGCCCGAACAGGTCCTGGCCGAAATCGTCAGCTGGGCGGGCTGACCAGCGCCAGGATCTCGCGCGCGACGGCGTCGTTCTGGCGGAAGCTCGCCGCGTTCGTCCGGGGGCGGGTGAACGCCGCCGCCGAGCGGGCGCTCGTGTGGGGGCCCACGGCGAAGCGGTGCGAGTGCGGGCGGCCGGTGCCGTCGAGCAGGCGGGAGTCCGACACGCGCGTGTGGATCCGGCCCGACGGCAGCAACGCGCCTGTGACCGGGTCCGTCACCGTCTCCTCCGCCAGCTCGCCCGTGTCGCGCAGCTGCCGGAGCAGGCCGTCCGCCGCCCGCGTGACGCTCGGACCCGGCAGCCGCGCCTCGACCAGGGTCCGCGCCGAAACCGTTCCCGGGTAGCTCGCGCTGGACGCGGCGAACGCCTCGCCGTTCGCCGTCACCTGCATGTCCGCGCCGGCGAAGGAAACCACGCCGGCCTGGTGCAGGGCCAGCAGCTCCTCCAGCCGGCGCGGCGGCGGCCCGCTGGCGTAGTAGGAGAAGAACCCGTGAAACCAGCCGTCCATGTCGGACACTTGCGAAGCCGCGTCCAGCCGTCCTTTTTGGACGAGCACCGGCAGCTGGCCGTACACCGACAGCAACGCCATGAACGCGCCCAGATCGGCGCTGAACTCCTGGTCCGCCCGGCGCGCGAGGTCGGCTTCGACGTACTCCCGCAGCTCTTTGCCGAATTCCTCCGCCGAGCCGAACTCGCGGCCGGACAGGGGCCGGTCGAGCCGGTCGAGGTCGAGGCGGTCGGCCTCGGCGGGCACCGCCCGCACGACGAGGTCCCGCATCCCCGGCGAATCCCAGGGCAGGTCGGCGAAGGCGTCGGCGAACACGACGAAGTCCAGGCGCACGCGGTCCGGGTGCCCGGTGAACAGCTCGCTGTAGTAGCCCCAGGCCAGCTCCTTGGCGATCAGCGGCCAGACGTCCGTGCGGAAGTCGAGCGCCTCTCCGGCGAGTCCGTCCATGGCGTAGGCGTCGAAGAACCTGGGCAGCCGCAACGCTTTTCCGCGCAGCCGGTAGCCGATCTTCGCGTGGTAGGGCACCCCGCGCCGCGAGCCGACGTGCAGCACCGGCTCGGCGCCGCTCGGGTGGTAGCGCAGGCCGCCGCACGGGAGGTCCTCGAACCGGCCGCCGCGGCCCTCGGTCAGCAGCAGCATCAGGTCGACGAACGCCAGCCCGAACCCGCGCACCAGCACGGTTTCCCCCGGTGCGATGCCGGAGTAGTCGACGTCGGCGGTGTAGCCGGCCGGGTAGTAGGCGAGCCCGTGCCGCGCGGCGAACGTCACGAGCTCGCGCTCCCGGTCGTCCGGTTCCGCGTCGAGGTGCCCGACCGTGAACACGACGGCGTCCGCCGCGACGGTCGTACCGTCGGACAGGCTGACGGTACGACCGTCGACCCCGACGGCCCGCGCCGCGTGCTCGACGACGTCGATGCCCTCGGGCAGGTCGTCGAGGATCTTGCGGTAGACCCAGGTCAGGTAGGCGCTCTGCAGCCGCCGGGTCGGGAAGTCGAAGCTGTCGAGCGCGGTCAGCTCGGCGACGACGCCGGGCGGGACTTCGGCGTCGAGCGCGCCGTCACGCACCTTCCGCGCCCACTCGAGCAGCGTCGGTCCCGGGCGCACCGGGCCCGCCATCTTCACCGAGTCGTCGGTGAACATCGTGACGTCCTCGGGCATGGAGTTCATCCGCAGCAGCGGCGACTGGTCGTAGCGCCACACCCGGCCGGGCCCCGGCGGGAATGGGTCGATCAGGTGCACTTCGAGCCGGCGGTCGCGCAGCGAGCCGGAATTCGCGCCGAGCCGCTCGAGGACGCCGACCCCCCGGGGTCCGGCGCCCACGACGGCGAGGGTGAACGGCGCGCGCTCGGCCATGGAGCCGAAGCTACGCCCGGGCCCCGGACCAGGGCGTCCTTCCCATACTCCGGAATTCCGGGAATAAAAACCAAACACTCCGGCCGGCGGCGCCGAATCCCGGGGCACACCGACGGAAGGAACTGAGTTCCACCCTGCGGACTTCGTTGCCGTCCACCGCACGCGAGGCGTAGCTCTGGCGGTACCGACGTGAGAGAAGGTGGACGGAATGCCGGTGGAGTTCCTGGGCATCGGAGGCACGCACGACGGGTCGGAGACGCACGCCCGCTCGGGCGGGGTGTTCGACAAGGAGTACACGCTGCGCCTGGCCCGCGCGCACGAGGACTTCGGCTGGGACCGGGTGCTGTTCGCCTACGGCTCCGGTTCGCCGGACCCCGCGCAGGCGGCCGCGTACGTCGCCACGAAGCTCGACAAGCTGCAGATCCTGCTCGCGCACCGCCCGAACGTCTCGTACCCGACGTTCGCGGCGAAGACGTTCGCGTCGCTCGACCAGATCTCCGACGGCCGCCTGACGGTGCACTTCATCACCGGCGGCAACGACCACGAGCAGCAGCGCGAAGGCGACTACCTCACGAAGGACCAACGCTACGGACGCACGCGCGAAGCCATCCAGATCATCAAGAAGGCCTGGACGTCCGACGAGCCTTTCGACTTCGAAGGCGAGTACTACCGCTTCGCGGACTACGTCAGCGACGTGAAGCCCGTGCAGAAGCCGCGGCCGGGCGTCTCGTTCGGCGGCTCCTCGCCCGCCGCGTACGCCGCCGGCGGTGCCGAAGCGGACATCTACTGCCTCTGGGGCGAGCCGCTGGCCCAGACCGCGGAGCAGATCGAGTCGGTGAAGGCCGCCGCCCTGGCGGCCGGCCGCACCGACGTGCCGCGGATCCAGGTCGCGTTCCGGCCGATCATCGCGCCGACCGAGGAGCTGGCCTGGGAGAAGGCGTACGCGACGGTCGGGGCGATCAAAGACCGGACGAAGGGCGGACAGCCCCTGACCCGGCGGCACAAGCTCACCGAGCCCGAGAACACCGGTTCCCAGCGGCTGTTGTCGCTCGCGGCCCAAGGTGAGCGGTTCGACCGCGCGCTGTGGACCCCGACGGCGGCCGCGACGGGCGGCGCGGGCAACTCGAACGCGCTGGTCGGCACGCCGGAGACGGTGGCTCAGGCCCTGCTGGACTACTACGACCTCGGCGTCGAGATCCTGTCCGCGCGGGGTTACGACATGCTCGGCGACACGATCGACTTCGGCCGGTACGTCATTCCGATCGTCCGGGAAGAGGTGGCCAAGCGGGACGCGGAGCGCGCGTCCGGGGTGACGCGGGCGCCGGCGGAGGACGCCCTCGCCGTCGACGGCTGAGCCGGATCACCGCTCGGGACCACCTCGCGGGAGCACGCTGGGTGGTCTTGACCTTTTCGCCCCGAGTTACCCGATCAGGTGACACCGTTGGTGACTCCGGAGCGAGCGTTCGTGCACGGCGGGCTAGGGTCTGCACGCGCCGGAAAGATCCGTGACACGTTAGATACCAGCTAAAGAACCTAGAGATTCACCTACCGTCACGGGACACTGGCCTGGGTAACTCACGTATCGTGATCGCCCGTGACCAGAGGGTTTGAGCGTCGCCACTGGTCACCGGTGTGACACGGTCTGCGCACGAACTCGGGAGTGAAGGTATGGCAGCACCGCCGGCTCGGGTCACCTTCGGCGAGGTGTTCGGCATCGCGGAATTCCGGGCACTGTGGTTCGCGGAACTGCTGTCCATGGCCGGCGACCAGCTCGCGAGAGTCGCGCTGTCCGTCCTCGTCTTCACCGGGACCGGTTCGGCCGCGCTCACCGGCCTCACCTACGCGCTGACGTTCGCCCCCTCGCTGCTCGGTGGCGTCTTCCTGACCGGCCTCGCCGATCGCTTCCCCCGCCGTTCGGTGATGGTCGCCGTCGACCTCGGCCGCGCCGCGCTGATCGCGCTCGTCGCCCTGCCCGGCATGCCGTTCTGGGGGATGTGCGTACTGGTCGGCGGTGTCTCCCTGCTCAACCCGCCGTTCAAGGCGTCCCAGCTGGCCCTGCTGCCGCAGGTGCTCGAGGGAGACCGGTTCGTCGTCGGCATGGGCATCCGGAGCATGACCGTGCAGTCGGCTCAGCTGCTCGGCTTCGCCGGCGGCGGCGCGCTGCTGCTGGCCGTCGACCCGCGCGTCGCGCTGGCCATCGACGCGGCGACGTTCCTCCTCTCCGCGACCTTCGTCCGATTCGGACTGAGCGCCCGGCCCGCCGCGGCGACCGGCGAGAAGCGCAAGAAGTTCTTCGCGATGATCAGCACCGGCGGCAGCGTGGCCTTTCGCGACGCGCCGCTGTGCTCGCTCGTGCTGTTCACCTGGCTGATGGGCCTGCTGCCGGTGTACGAGGGCATCGCCGCGCCGTACGTCGCCGCCGCGGGCGGCGGCACGGCCGCGATCGGCCTGCTGCTGGCGGCCGACCCCGTCGGCAGCGTGATCGGCACGTTCATCTACACCCGCTGGGTGCCCGCCCGGGTCCGGCCGCGGCTGATCGGGCTGATGTCCCTGCTCTGCGCGATCCCGCTGCTGCTGTGCCTCCTGCAGCCCGGGCCGTGGGTGTCGATCGCGCTGTTCGTCGTCTCCGGCGGGTTCGGCACGATCGCGCTGCTGCAGGCGACGGCGTCGCTGACGCTGGCGGTGCCCGACGAGACGCGGGCGCAGACGATGGGCCTGTCCAACACCGGCCTGACGACGATGCTCGGCATCAGCCCGCTGCTCGGTGGCCTCCTGGCCGACCACGTCAGCCCTCAGTCGACGGTCGGCATCTTCGGGCTTGTCGGAATCGTGATGACGCTGCCGCTGGCCTTCGTCTGGCAGCGCAGCCTCAACGGGAACCCGGGGCGATGGGTCGATGAAGGAGCCGCACGCGCCGAACATGCTTGACATGTCCCAGCGCGTGGGCTTGACCAGCGCGACCTTGGCGGTGCGGCTAGTCGGTCACTGCTCCTTCGTGCGCATCGCTGGTCACCCTTCATCCGGCGTCAGAGAAAAGGTACACACCTAAGACCCTTGTGGACAGGCGGCAAACGGGCTGAAACTGTGCGTGAGTAGTTTGTCACGGCACCATTGCGCAAGCCTCTGGGGGAAGAATGATTACATCGGGGGAACAGACTGGACAAGTCTCGGTCTCCATGATTCGCCACTGGGCGCTGTGGGCGCGTCCACGGAGGTGGATCGCGGTCACCCTCACGGCGATGGCCGTGCTGGTGGCCTGGACCTTGGCGACCGTCGTGGTGGTTCCGGTGACGACCGGCGCGCTGGGGATGTTCGCGCTCATCACCGGGCTCGCCGTGGCGCAGACGGAAATCAGCAGGCGGATCGAGCGCCAGCGCCGCAGCCTGAGCCAGGGCCCGCACATCAGCACCACTTCGGTGTGGCTGGTGCCGGCGAGCCTGCTGCTCCCGCCGCAGCTGGTCGCCGCCGCCGGTGTCGTGCTCTACATCTACCTCGCGTTCCGGAGCTGGTCCGGCACGCGGCCGGGGCAGCCGCACCGCGTCGCCGCGAACATGACGACGGCGATCCTTTCCGGACTGGCGGCGAACCTCGTGGGCCCGCTGGGGAGCGGGCACACGGTCGCGACGGTCGCGGCGGCGGCACTCGTGTTCTTCATGGTCAACACCGCGCTGACCGGCCTCGGCCTGTACTTCGCGGCGCCGGACAAGGCCACCGTGGCGTCCTGCTTGGGCACAATGGACGACAACCTGCTCGAGCTCGCGCTGCTGTCGGTCGGCGGGCTGCTGACGATGATGCTGGCCGACGAGCCCTACCTGTCCGTCCTCGTCATCCTGCCGCTGTACGTGCTGCAGCGGTCCGTGCTGATCAAGCGGCTCGAGGAGCTGGCCACCACCGACCAGAAGACGCAGCTGCTCAACGCCACCACCTGGCAGGACGGCGCGCAGCGGGAGATTTCGCGCGCGCAGCGGGACAGCGGCAGCTTCGGCGCCCTGATGATCGACCTCGACCACTTCAAGCGGATCAACGACACCTACGGGCACCTCGCGGGGGACGACGTGCTCAAGGCGGTGGCCGCCGCGGTCAAGCAGGAGACCCGGGCGCACGACCTGGTCGGGCGGTTCGGCGGCGAGGAGTTCGTCGCGCTGTTGCCCTCGACGTCCAAAGAGGACGCGATCGTCACGGCGGAACGGATCCGGCAACGGGTCAGCGAGCTGGTCATCAGCACGAAGACCAACGAAGGCGCCGCCGTCGCCATCGAACGGCAGACGGCGTCCATCGGCGTCGCCGCCTACCCGCTCGACGGGTCGTCGATCGAGGAAGTGATGGCGTCCGCCGACGCGGCCGTGTACGCGGCCAAACACGGCGGCCGCAACCGGGTGGTGGGGTCCGTCGAAGTGGCCCTGGCCGCGGCTTAGCTGCTCACCGCAGCCGGTCGATGACGTCGCTCGCCTTCGTCTGGAGGCGAGCGACTCCGCCGACCGTGAATTCGGTGAGCAGGTCGATCAACGCTTCCTGGTCCGGCGGCGCGCCGTCCCAGGTCGCCTGCACCAATGACTCCGTCATCGCGAAGAAGAGGGTGACGAGCGCGCGGTCGGCGCGGCCGGAGTCGATGCCGTGCGCGGCCCACCGCTTGCGGCTCGCGCCGGCGTAGACGACGGCCAGCCGCTCCCTCAACCGGGTGAGAGCGGGGTCGCCCGCGCGCTCGGCCGCGCGGAGCACGCCGTAGGCCTCGGGGCTGTCGGCGACGAAGGTGACCATGTTGGCGTAGTTGGCGCGCGCCCAGGCCCGCAGGCCGGGCTGCGGGTCGGTCACCGACGGGCCCGCGATCGCGGCGAACGCGCGCTCCTCGGTTTCCGCCACGACCTCGGCGAACAGCGTCGCGCGGTCGCCGAACTGCTCGTAGACGGCCTGGCGCGAGACGCCGGCTTCGCGCGCGATCTGCTCGATCGTCGCGCCCTGCATCCCGTGCTGCGCGACGACCCGCGCCGTCGCGTTCAGCACGCGCGCGCGCTGCTCCCCGACCGGGAGCTTGCGCGGCCGCCCACGCGGAGCCGGGCTTGACATGGTGGTCCACCTCACGTGATTCTTTTTCCGACACCTCTGTCTAAAAAGGTGTTCCCCCGCGCACCAGTCCTGCTCAACGAGGAGCAAGCATGCGTATCTTCTCTCGCCGCGCCCTCTCCGCGGCGGTCGCCACGGTTTCGGTTCTGGCCCTGGTGGCACTCGGCCCGCCGCAGGCCTCCGCCGCGTCGTTCTACGACCCCCCTTCGCCCCTGCCGGCCGGCCGCGACGGCGACGTCATCCGGCACGAGGCTTCGACGTTCTACATCGACCCGGTCAAGCTGATCAAGGCCGACGCGGGCGTGCAGCGGATCATGTACCTCAGCCGCGACACGCACGGTTCGCCGATCGCGGTCACCGGCACGGTGCTGACGCCGCGGTCCGCCTGGCACGGCGCCGGGGTGCGCCCGATCGTCTCCTACGCCGTCGGCACGCAAGGCGAGGGCGACGACTGCGCGCCGTCGAAGGCACTCGCCGCCGGCTTCGAGTACGAAGGGCCGTTCATCGCCGGGCTGCTGGCGCGGGGCTACGGCGTGGTCGTGACCGACTACGAGGGACTCGGCACGCCGGGCGACCACACCTACGTCAACCGCGCGTCGGAGGGACACGCGGTGCTCGACGCGATCCGCGCGGCCCAGCGGCTGCCGGAGGCGGGCCTGCCGGACGACGGCCCGGTCGCGATCGCGGGCTACTCCCAGGGCGGCGGCGCGTCGGCCGCGGCGGCGGAACTGCAGCCGAGCTACGCGCCGGAGCTGCAGCTGAAGGGCGCGTACGCGGGCGCCGTGCCGGCGGACCTGGCTTCGGTGGCCATGAACCTCGACGGCCACTACGCGGTCGGGTTCCTCGGGTTCGCGCTGGTGAGCATGAACTACGCGTACCCGGAGCTGGACATCCCGGCGCTGCTCAACGCGCGCGGCAAGCAGCTGTTCGAGCAGGTCCGGACCGAGTGCACGGTGGAGGCGATCGCCGCGCACGCGTTCACGCAGTCGTCGACGCTGACGACCGACGGTCGCTCGCTCACCGCGTACCTCGGTGAAGAGCCGTACGCCTCACGGGTGGCGGAGCAGAAGATCGGGACGTTGAAGCCGACGGCGCCGGTGCTGATCGTCCACAGCGCACTCGACGACATCGTGCCCTACGCGCAGGACCGCGACCTGGGCCGGACGTGGTGCGGCAAGGGCGTGCAGGTGCGGTTCAGCACGACGCTGGTGCCCACGCACGTGCTCGCCGCGGTGCGCGCGTACCCGGAGGCGTTCGCCTGGCTGGAGGCCCGCTTCGCCGGCCTCCCGGCGTTGAGCAACTGCGGCCTGTTCTGACCCTGCCGAAAGCCGTGAAGGCCACCTTGAGGAACTTGAACTTCCTCAAGGTGGCCTTCACGAACTTGGGTCACTTCAGGCCGGTGGCCTCGGACGCGGCGGGGTCGGAGTCGGCGAGGAACGTCCGGCAGCGGTCGTACTCCTCGGTCTCGCCGATCTTCCCGGCGGACTTGCCCAGCACGGCCAGCGCCCGCAGGAACCCCTGGTTCGGGCGGTGCGTCCACGGGACCGGGCCGAAGCCCTTCCAGCCCGCGCGGCGCAACTGGTCGAGACCCCGGTGGTAGCCGGTGCGGGCGTAGGCGTACGCGGCGACCGTCTCACCCGCGTCGAAGGCCTTCTCGGCCAGCGAAGCCCACGCCTCGCTGTAGTCGGGGTGTTCGGCCGCGACGGCGGCCGGGTCGTTCCCGGCGTCGAGCGCGGCCTGGGCGGCGGTGTGCTCGGGCAGCAGCGTCGGCTCGGGGCCGAGCAGGTTGTGCGTCATGACCCCATTCTGCCCGCGCCCGCGGATCAGAAGAACAGGCCCGCGAGAACCCCGCCGCCGGCCAGCACCAGAGCGCCGATCAGGACGGCGGCCACAACTCGTTTCGGCATCATGGCGGCACACCCTGCCAACCCGCGCCGGGCGAAAGCAAGTCGTCCACCCGTAGGGGTGACAGCGGTGCGAAGCGCCTCCGTTGAGGGTGGTGGTGGGGAAGAAGGTCGGGGGGAACCCGGGTTTTTCGAGGTCTTTGCGCGCTCGTGACCATGACCGGTCATGATGTCCGGCATGGCCAAGGCAGTCGACGTCCCCGTGGACGTGATCCCGCGCAGCCCCGTCGGCAAGACGCGGCTGTTCTTCACGCGGCACTGGCACCGCGGCGCCCCCGGGCAGCCGACGCCGGACTGGGTGCTCCGGTTCTGCTACGGGATGTGGCTCGCGGCGTTCGCGTTCAAGCTGGTGGGCTCGTCGTGGGACATGTCGTGGCACTTCATGTGGCTGCGCGACGACCTGGCGCCGCCGCACCTGATCAACACCGTCGGCACGGTGATCATCGTCGTGCTGGTGGCGATCCACAGCTACACGGGCCTCGGCGCCGACAAGACGTCACTGCGGCTGATGCAGATCGGCTTGCTGGTGTTCCTGGTCGCGGCGCCGCTGGACGTCATCAACCACCGCGTCAACGGTCTCGACCTGACCGCGTGGAGCCCGTCCCACCTGATGCTCTACCTGGGCACGGGCATCATGCAGGCGGGCGTGCTCCTGGGCTGGCTCCGGCTCTCACCGCCCGGGCGGTTCCGGACGGGCGTCCTGCTCGCGCTGTGGGCGTTCTTCCTGGAGAACACGTTCTTCCCGAACGGCCAGCAGGAGTACGGCATCCTCGGCCTGCGCGCGTGGGAGCGCGGCACGCCGGAGGCAGAGCCGTCACTGCTGGACTTCGCGGCCAACCAGATCGGGCACCCGGTCGACCGGACCGCGGTCATGCACTTCACGATGCCGATCCCGGAGTGGGTGTACCCGCTGTGGGGCATCGGCGTGATGGCGCTGATCCTGGTTTTGGCCCGGCGCACGCTGGGTTTCCGCTGGGCGGCTTCCCTGGTGGCGGTGGCTTACATCGCGTACCGCGGTGTGATGTGGCCGCTGCTGCTGGGCATGGGCTTCCCGGTGTCGACGGTGCCGTTCTACCTGCTTTTCGTGGGGCTCGCCGTGGACCTGGCGTTCATGATCGGCCGCGCGCGCGGCCTGCTGACGGCGGGCGTGGGAGCGCTGCTCGTAACGGCGTTCGGGTACGGCGCGCTGTGGGTGCAGTCACAGTTCCGGCCGTGGGTGCTCGGTGACGCGCACACGGAGTCGGCCCCGCCGGTGGCGTACTGGACGGCGCTGGTGGTGCTGGCCGGGGTGTTCGCCCTCTGGGCGGCTGCGGGGCCTGTTGCACGCCGCCGGAGCAGGACACCGGCAACCTGACCTCGAATGCGCTGAAGGCCACCTCAGGGCACTGGATGCCCCGATGGTGGCCTTCAGAGGCTTTGCGGTGCTTACTTGACCTTCGTGCCCGCAGAGCCGAGGGCCTGGCAGGCCTCGACGACGCGCTGGGCCATGCCGGTCTCCGCGGCCTTCAGGTACGACCGCGGGTCGTAGACCTTCTTGTTGCCGACCTCGCCGTCGATCTTCAGGACGCCGTCGTAGTTCTTGAAGAAGTGGTCCACGATCGGGCGGGTGAACGCGTACTGCGTGTCCGTGTCGACGTTCATCTTCACCACGCCGTACGACACCGCCTCGCGGATCTCCTCCGGGAGCGAGCCCGAGCCGCCGTGGAAGACCAGCTCGAACGGCTTCGAGCCGGCGTCCAGGCCGAGCTTCTTCGCCGCCGCCTCCTGGCCGCCCTTCAGCACGTCCGGGCGCAGCTTCACGTTGCCCGGCTTGTACACGCCGTGGACGTTGCCGAACGTCGCCGCCAGCAGGTAACGACCGCGATCGCCGGAGCCCAGCGCGTCGATCGTCTTCAGGAAGTCGCCCTCGGCGGTGTAGAGCTTCTCGTTGATCTCCGCCTCGACGCCGTCCTCTTCGCCGCCGACGACGCCGATCTCGACCTCGAGGATGATCTTCGCGGCCGCCGTCTTGGCGAGCAGCTCCGCGGCGATCTCGAGGTTCTCGTCGAGGTCGATCGCCGAGCCGTCCCACATGTGGGACTGGAACAGCGGGTTCTGGCCGTTCTTGACGCGCTCGGCCGAGATCTCGATCAGCGGGCGGACGAAGCCGTCCAGCTTGTCCTTCGGGCAGTGGTCGGTGTGCAGCGCGACGTTGACGTCGTACTTCGCCGCCACGACCTGCGCGAACTCCGCGAGCGCGGCCGCGCCGGTCACCATGTCCTTGACCTTCTGGCCCGACGCGAACTCCGCGCCGCCGGTGGAGAACTGGATGATCCCGTCGCTCTCCGCCTCGGCGAACCCGCGGATGGCGGCGTTCACGGTCTCGGACGAGGTCACGTTGATGGCCGGGTAGGCGAACTCGTTCGCCTTGGCCCGGTCGAGCATCTCCGCGTAGACCTCGGGGGTCGCGATGGGCATCGGTGTTCCTCCTTGGCAGGGATGGGTCCCGACCGCATCGTACGAGGTGTACCGCCGCCGCACACCGGTCCCCGCACAGAAACTTTTCCGCACGTGGAATCGGTTCAGAAGGGGGTGTGTCCGGCCGCCGGGTGACCGGCGGCCGGACCAGGATCACCGCAGCTCGGAAGCCAGCGCCCGGTAGCCCGGCCACGGGTCTTCGTTCAGCACCTGGACGACCACCTGGTCCGCCCCCGCCTCCAGGTGGGCCGAAAGCCCCCGCGCGATCGTCGACGCGTCGCCGTGCAACGCCAGCGCGTCGATCAACCGGTCGCTGCCCTCACCTTCCAGATCGGCGTCCGTGAAGCCGAGTTTGCGCAGGTTGGCGACGTAGTTCGACAGCCCGAGGTAGTACTTGACGGTGTTGCGGCCGATCGCGCGAGCCTCGGCGACGTCGGTCGACAGGACGACCTTGTGCTCCGGGGCCAGCAGCTTGCCCGCACCGAGGATCTCGCGGGTGCCGCGGGTGTGCTCCGGCGTCGTCAGGTACGGGTGCGCGCCCGCCGTGCGCTCGCCCGACAACGCCACCACCTTCGGCCCCAACGCCGCCAGGGCACGCCCGGAAACCGGGACTCCCGCCGCGTCCAAGCCGTCGAGGTAGTCGACCAGCGCCGCGTACGGCTTCTTGTACTCCTTCGTCGCTTCGCGGTGGCCCGCGCCGACGCCCAGCAGGAAGCGGTCCGGGTACTTGCCCGCGATGCGCTCGTACACCTTCGCGATGTCCGCGGGCTCGTCCTGCCAGATGTTCACGATGCCGGTCGCGATGACCAGCGAGTCCGTCGCCGCGAGGAGGTCGTCCACGGACGCGAGGTCGCCCGCGCCGGGCGAGCCGCCCAGCCAGATCGCCCCGTAGCCGAGCTTCTCCGCCTCCGCCGCGAACTTCGCGTCCACGTTGGCGTGGTACCGCCAGATTCCGAGCTTGCCCAGTTCGATAGCCATGGAACACTCCAACGCGTGGGACGGCGATTTTCCTCCCGGGATCGGCGAACTAACGTCGAAGGCATGACCAAGCTGGGCAACACCGACCTCGACGTGTACGGACTCAACCTCGGCGGCAACGTCTTCGGCTGGACGGCGGACGAGCCGCAGTCCTTCGCCGTGCTCGACGCCTACACCGCGGCCGGCGGCAACTTCGTGGACTCCGCCGACCTCTACGGCGGGGGCGGCGGCTCCGAGGAGATCCTCGGCAACTGGCTCGCCGCGCGTGGCAACCGCGACGACGTCGTCATCGCGACCAAGGTCGGCATGTGGGACGGCCGGCCGGGCCTGTCCGCGCAGAACATCCAGGCCGCGGCCGAAGACTCGCTGCGCCGCCTCAAAACCGACCACATCGACCTCTACTACGCGCACCGGGACGACCCGGACACCCCGCTGGAGGAAACCCTCACGGCGTTCGACGCGCTCGTCCGCGCGGGCAAGGTGCGGCACCTCGGCGCGTCCAACTACAGCGCCGAGCGGCTCGCCGAAGCACTGTCCATTTCGGACTCAGGTGACCTCGCCCGCTACGCCGTGCTGCAGCCGCACTACAACCTCGTCGAACGGGACTACGAGCGCGACCTCGCCCCGCTCGTCGAGCGCGAAGGGCTCGCCACGCTGCCGTACTTCGCCCTCGCGAAGGGCTTCCTGACCGGCAAGTACCGCACGAAGGACGACACGGTCGACAGCCCGCGAGCGGCCCGCGCGTCGTCCTATTTGGACGGAAACGGCGAGCGCGTGCTGGCCAAGCTCGACGAGGTCGCCCAAGCGCACGGCGTCTCCGTCGCCACGGTCTCGCTCGCCTGGCTGCGGCAGCAGCCGACGGTCGCCGCGCCGATCGCCAGCGCCCGGACGCCCGAGCAGCTCACCGACCTGATCGCGTCGGTGAGCCTCGAACTGACCGACGCCGAGGTCACCGCATTGAGCGAAGCGTGAGACCTACTTCCGGGTAGCTTACTCGTAGTAAGTTGAGGTACGGTGCCCTCCAGATAGCGACGTGCGACGTCCAGGAGGGCACCGTGGCCAACCCGTTTTCGCTGCTGAGCGGCACCAAGAAGGTCGACGGCAAGGTCGTCCTCATCACCGGGGCGGCCCGCGGCATCGGCGCCGGGCTGGCCGAACGGCTCGCCGCCCGCGGCGCGAAGGTCGCCCTCGTCGGCCTCGAAGCCGAGGAGCAGCAGAAGGTCGCCGACCGGATCGGGCCGAACGCGCACGCCTGGGAAGCCGACGTCACCAGCTGGGACGCCCTCGAAAAAGCCACAGCGGGCGTCGTCGAGCACTTCGGCGGCATCGACATCGTCATCGCCAACGCCGGCATCGCGACCGCGGGCTTCGTCCGCTCGGTCGACCGGGCCGCGTTCGAGAAGGTCATCGAGGTCGACCTGCTCGGCGTCTGGCGCACGTTCCGCGTCACGCTCCCGCACGTCATCGAGCGCAAGGGCTACCTGCTGGCCATCTCGAGCCTCGCCGCGATCACGCACGCGCCGGGCATGGCGAACTACTCCGCCGCGAAGGCCGGCGTCGAGGCGTTCTCCAACAGCCTCCGCGCCGAGGTCGCGCACCTGGGCGTCAAGGTCGGCGTCGCGCACCCGACGTGGATCCGCACCGACCTCGTCGAGAGCGCCGACGCGCACCCGGTGTTCGGCAAGCTCCGCGCGTCGATGCCCGGCCTGATCGGCAAGACCTACCCGCTCGACACCGCGCTGGACGACCTCGAAGCGGGCATCCTCAAGCGCGCCCGAACCATCCACGTGCCGCGCTGGGTCGGCGGCCTCAAGCTGCTCCGCGCCTTCCTCCCGCCGATCATCGAAATCGGGTCCCGCAGCCGGGTACCTTCGGCGGACAAGGCCGCGCTGGCCGACATCGAGGCGCGCGGCGCGTTCGAGTCGGCGGTCACCGGCCACGGCGGCCGGGCCGCCACCAAGGGGTGAAGATGTCCGGTCGTGACCAGATCCGGATGACCGAGGACGAAGTGCGCGCGTTCTTCGCCGAGCAGAAGGTCATCAACGTCGCCAGCGTCGGCCTGAACGGCCGCCCGCACCTCGCGCCGCTCTGGTACTTCCCGCACGAGGACGGCGTCGCGACCTGGACGTACGGCACGTCACAGAAGGCCAAGAACCTCCGGCGGCTGCCGGAGGCGACGGTCCTCATCGAGGACGGCGACAGCTACGAGAAGCTGCGCGGCGTCTCGCTCGAGGCCGACGTCGAGATCGTCGAAAGCACCGTGGAAGTCACCCGGATGGGGATCACGCTCATGCAGCGGTACGCGGGCGCGAAGCCGGGCGACCCCGTGCCCGACGAGCTGAGCAGCTTCATCGCAGGTCAGGCGCCGAAACGGATCGGGCTGGTCTTCCGCCCGACGAAGATCGCCAGCTGGGACCACACGAAGCTCGGTGGGAAATACTAACCAGTAGGGAGTACTTTCAAGTAACTGTTACTTGAGGTAACGTCATCTGGGCAGCATTCTCGAAGCAGCGGAGGCCGACAGATGACCGAGCGGTTCAAGGTCGTGATCGTGGGCACCGGATTTTCCGGGCTCGGCCAGGCGATCCAGCTCGAAAAGGCCGGCATCCGGGACTACGTGATCCTGGAGAAGGCCATCGAGGTGGGTGGCACCTGGCGCGACAACTCCTACCCCGGGTGCGCGTGCGACGTGCAGTCGCACATGTACTCGTTCTCGTACGAGCAGAACCCGGACTGGTCGCGGTCGTTCTCGCCGCAGCCGGAGATCTTCGAGTACCTCAAGGGCGTCGCCGACAAGTACCGGCTGCGCGAGAAGATCCGGTTCGGCGTCGAGCTCACCGGCGCCCACTGGGACGAGCGCGAGCGCCGCTGGACGGCGACGACGAAGGACGGCCGCGAGTTCGTCGCGCAGTTCCTCGTCTCCGGCGTCGGCGGCCTGCACATCCCGCAGGTCCCCGAGCTGCCCGGGATCGGGAAGTTCCAGGGCCAGACGTGGCACTCGGCGCAGTGGAACCACGAGTACGACCTTCGCGGCAAGAAGGTCGCCGTGGTCGGCACCGGTGCCAGCGCCGTCCAGTTCGTCCCGAAGATCGCTCCCGACGTCGCCGAGCTGACGCTGTTCCAGCGGACGCCGCCGTGGATCATGCCGAAGCCCGACCACGCGATGCCGCGCTGGGCGCAGACGCTGTTCAAGCGCGTGCCCGGTACCCAGCGCCTCTACCGCAACGCGCTGTACTGGTTCCTCGAAGCGCGGGCCATCGGCTTCAACGGCCACCCGGCGATCATGAAGGCCGGCGAGCTGATCGCCAAGCGCAACATCGCGAAGGGCATCAAAGACTCCGCGCTGCGCAAGAAGGTCACGCCGGACTACACGATGGGCTGCAAGCGCGTCCTGATCTCCAACGACTACTACCCGGCGCTGAGCCGGCCGAACGTCGACGTGACCACCTCCGGGATCAAGGAGGTCAAGGCGCACTCGATCGTCGACTCCGCCGGCGTCGAGCACGAGGTCGACGCGATCATCTACGGCACCGGGTTCAAGGTGACCGACGCGCTGGAGTACCTGGACATCACCGGTGTCGACGGCCGGGACCTCGCCAAGGAGTGGGCCGCCGAGGGGATGCAGACCCACAAGGGCATCGCGGTCTCCGGCTTCCCGAACCTCTTCTTCCTGCTCGGCCCGAACACCGCGCTGGGCCACAACTCCGTGGTGTTCATGATCGAGTCGCAGTCCCGGTACGTCGTCGACGCCATCAAGCTAGCCGGCTCCCGCGACGCCGCCGCGCTCGACGTCCGGCCGGGCGTGCAGGACGAGTTCCAGCGCGACATCCAGGACAAGCTGGTCAAGGGCGTCTGGACGCAGGGCGGCTGCAAGAGCTGGTACCTCGACGCCAAGGGCGTGAACCGGACGATCTGGCCCGGCTTCACCTGGCGCTACTGGCTCCAGACGCGGAAGGTGGACCCGGCCGACTTCGAGCTGTCCGGCCGGGCGTCGTGACTTCGCAGGACGAGCGCTCGACCTATGACTCCTGGGGGACCCAGGCGCCGATGACCGGCTTGAACTCGCGGATGGTCCGCTCCGCGATGACGCCCTCCAGGAGGTACGGGTCCTGGTCGATCGTCGCCTTCAGGTGCGCTTCGTCATCGGCCTGGTACAGCGTGAGACCGCCGGAACCGTCGCCGAGCGGCCCGGCGACCGCGACACGCCCGTCCGCGGCCAGGTTCCGCAGGAATTCGCGGTGCCGGGGCCGGACCTCCGGCATCTTCTCCTGGACGTAGGTGATTTCGACGAGGTACCAGGCCATGTGGATCTCCGGGGTGGGGCAGGGGCGGGACAGGACCGACGCTACCCGGGTCGTCGCCGTGTCCCAGCATCCGATCTGTGGCGACGGGAAGCCAACCCGATAGGCTGGGTGTGCGTCAGTACCTGTGTGAGCGCTGTGAATACCGTGAACCTGCTGACGCGACACACCGTGCAAACCGGGGTCGAGGACAGGCAGGGGTTCATGCTCGAGGGCAATGCGGAACGCAGTGTCGAGGCAACCCTCGGCCACCTGCGGGTCATGGACGGTCCGGCCCCGGCGCAGGCGCCGACACCGCTGACCCTCGAAGACCTCTACCGCCAGCACCGCATGCGGCTGGTCCGGCTGGCGATTCTGCTGGTGGACGAGCCCGCGACAGCGGAAGACGTCGTCCAGGAGGCCTTCACCGGCCTGCATCGCAACTGGGGCCGCCTCCGGGACGCCGCGGCCGCTGTCGGCTACCTGCGCACCGCCGTGGTCAACGGGTCTCGCAGCGTGCTGCGCCGGCGCAAGACGGCCCGCGAGTACGTGCCGCCGCACGCGGTGAACGCGCGGTCCGCGGAGAGCCTCGCGATGCTCTCCAGCGAGCACCAAGCCGTGGTCAGCGCGCTGTCCAAGCTGCCGCCCCGCCAGCGCGAAGTGCTGGTGCTGCGTTACTACGGTGGGTTGAGCGAAGCCGAAATCTCTGAGGCCGCAGGCATTTCCAAGGGTACCGTTAAGTCGACCGCCAGCCGGGCGCTCGAGGCACTCCAAAAGGCCATGCAGGCCCCACAGTGACCCGGGTGGACCAAACCGATCACTGAGTCGTATCACCATGCTTGGTCCAGACCAATATATGCTGGGGTGCGTGAGAGGCGCCGGAGATTTCGTGATCATGGGCGGCCGGGTCGCTGCCCCGGACCGTGTACTCGACGACGGCTGGGTGGCCGTCTCCGACGGGCGGATCGCCGGCGTGGGTTCGGGGACCCCGCCGTCCGGCGAATACGTCGACGTCGGCGGGGCACTGGTCGTGCCCGGGTTCATCGACACCCACTGCCACGGCGGGGGAGGTGCTTCGTTCACCTCCCTCGATCCCGAGGAACTGCAGACGGCGGTGCGAGCGCACCGCCGTCACGGCACCACGACCATGCTCGCCAGCCTGGTGTCCGACCCGGTGGACATCCTGCGTGAGCAGGTCGCGGCGCTGCGTGAGCTCGTCCAGGACGGCGAGGTCGCGGGCATCCACCTGGAGGGGCCGTTCATCTCGAAGGCCCGCTGCGGGGCGCACGACCCGGAGACGCTGCTCGAGCCGGACACCGGCACGGTCGACAAGCTCCTGCGCGCCGGCCAGGGCGCGATCCGGATGGTCACCATCGCGCCGGAGCTGTACGGCGGGATCAAGGCCGTCCGGCAGCTGGCCGAATCGGGCGTCATCGCCGCCATCGGGCACACCGACGGCGTCGAGGAGCAGCTGCTGCCGGCCATCGACGCGGGCGCTTCGGTGGCAACGCACCTGTTCAACGGGATGCGGCCGCTGCACCACCGCGAGCCGGGGCCGGTCGGGGCACTGCTCGATGACGAGCGCATCACGATCGAGCTCATCTGCGACCTGGTGCACCTGCACCCGACCGTGGTGCGGCTGGCCGCGAAGCACGCGGGCCGCAACCGGACGGTGCTCATCACGGACGCGATGTCGGCCACCGACGCCGCCGACGGCCGCTACACGCTGGGCCGCCTCGAGGTCGACGTCCACGACGGCGTCGCGACGCTGGCCGACAACGGCTCGCTGGCCGGCAGCACCCTGACGATGGACACCGCCTTCCGCAATCTGGTCCGGGGTGCGAAACTCGGCATCCTCGACGCGGTGCACGCGACGTCGCAACGGCCCGCCGAGCTGCTCGGCATCGCCGACCGCACCGGGATGCTGTGCCCGGGTTACGTGGCCGACATCGTCGTCCTCGACCAGGACCTGCGGCCCGCGAAGGTGCTGCGTCGGGGTGAATGGGTCGCCGAGGTGGGTACGGCTACCTTGAGTACCTGAGTTTCGGGACGAGGAGACGGGCGGAGATGAGCGAGCCGAAGGACCCCGAGCAGTTGCTGGCGGACGCCCTTCGCGCGCAAGCGGTCTTCGCCCCTTCGGCGTCACCCCCGGCCCCGGCTCGTGAACCCGAGCCGGGCACGGAAGCGGTTCCGACCAGCGCGATCAACGAGCTGCCGTCGGCGTACGGTCTGCTCTCGGGCGCGAGCGCGGACTCACTGGAGCGCGAGCGCGCGGCCCTGGACCCGGCACCCGAAGCGCCCACGGCGTACGTCCCGCGTCCCCCGGAACCGCCTCGGCAAGGGGCGCAGCTGCCCGCGTACTGGATCCTGTTGCTCGCGGTGCTGCTCGGCCTCGCCGCGGGGTCCGTGGTGGGCCTGCTCACACTCGTCTGACCGGGTCTCAGTAACGACTCAGGGTGACCCTGTACCGTTTTTGGGGTGATTCTCGCCCAGAGCACGGTCAACACGATGTCCCTGCTGCCGTCATGGCTCGACCCGCAGCACCTGCTGAGCGGCCTGACCACGCCGGTCATCGCGGTGCTCTGCCTGATCATCTTCATCGAGAGCAGCGTTTTCCCGGTGCTGCCCGGTGACTCCCTGCTGTTCACGGCGGGTCTGTTCATCGCGAACGGCACCCTCGACGCGCCGTTGTGGCTGGTCTGCGTGCTGGTGACGGCCGCGGCGCTGCTCGGCAACGTGGTCGGCTACTACCTCGGCTACTTCGTCGGACCCAAGCTGTTCAACCGGCCGGACTCGAAGATCTTCAAGCAGGAGTACGTCCACAAGACGCACGAGTTCCTGGAGAAGCACGGCCCCAAGGCGGTCGTGCTGGCCCGGTTCGTGCCGTTCGTCCGGACGTTCATCACGTGGATCGCGGGCATCGGCCGGATGGACCCGAAGCGTTACTTCACGTACACGGTGATCGGCGGCATCCTGTGGGCCGCGGGCATCACGGTGCTGGGTTCGCTGCTGGGTGGGGTGTCGTTCATCGCGAACAACGTCGACGCGATCTTCGTCCTGATCGTCCTGATCTCGGTGGTCCCGATCGTGCTCGAGTACCTCAAGTCGCGGCGCGCGAAGAAGGCCGCGGCCGAGACCGACCCCGAAGTCACGCAGCGGATCCCGCGGGTGCGGGACTGAGGTCCGCTCGACGGAGAGGGCCCCACCGGTCGGCGGTGGGGCCCTTTTCGTTCGGCTCGGGCGAGGCTGTCGCGCGGCTCAGGTCATCGAGAACATCGAGCCCGGGTTGAACACGTTCTCCGGGTCCAGAGCCGCCTTGATCTGCCGGTGCACCCGCATCCCCACCGGCCCGATCTCCCGTTCCAGCCACTCCCGCTTGATCTTCCCGACCCCGTGCTCGCCCGTCACCGTCCCACCAAGGGACAACCCCACCTCGAGGATCGCGTCGAACGCACGCTGAGCCCGCGCGAACTCGTCCTCGTCATCCGGCTGGTAGACGATCGTCGGGTGCATGTTGCCGTCGCCCGCGTGACCCACCACCGCGATCCGCAACCCCACCTCGGAACTGATCTTCTCGCAGCCGCGGATCAGCTCCGCGATGCGCGTGCGCGGGACGCAGACGTCGTCGGTCAGCCACTGGCCGTACGTCTCCAGGGCCGTCAGCACCACCCGGCGGGCCTGCAGCAGCATCCGGCCCTCCTCGACGTCCTCGGTCGTGTACGCCAGGTCCGCGCCGCAGTCGGTGCAGATCTGCTCGATCGCCGCCAGCTCGCGGCGCGCGACCTCGCCGCCCGCGTCGGATTGGCCCAGCAGCAGCGCCTGGCAGTCCGAGCCCGCCCCCAAATCGGTCTTCAAGTACGTCTCGGACGCCTTGATCGACGACGCGTCCATGATCTCCAGCAGCGACGGCACGAGCCCCTCGCGGACGATCCGGGCCACGGCCGCCCCGGCGGCTTCGGTCGTCGTGAAGCCCGCGACGAGCGTCGCCGGGGCCTGGGGCAGGGGCTTGAGCTGGACCGTCGCCTGCGTGATGACGCCCAGCGTGCCCTCGCTGCCGACGAACAGCCGGGCGAGGTCGTACCCCGCGACCCCCTTGACCGTCCGCCGCCCGGTCTTGAGCAGGGACCCGTCGGCCAGGACGACCTCCAGGCCCAGCACCGAGTCCGTCGTGACGCCGTACTTCACGCAGCAGAGGCCGCCGGCGTTGGTCGAGAGGTTGCCGCCGATCGTGCACCAGTCGTAGCTCGACGGGTCCGGCGGATAGAACAGGCCGTGCTTCTCGACGGCGTTGCGGAAGTCGAGGTTGACGACGCCCGGCTGCACGACGGCGAGCCGGTTGCCCGGGTCGATCTCGACGATCTCGTTCAGCTTGGTCATCGACAGCGTGACGCAGCCGTCGATGGCGTTCGCGGCGCCGGACAGGCCGCTGCCCGCCCCGCGCGGCACGATCGGCACCCCGGCTTCGGCACACGCCTTGACGACGGCCTGCACCTCCTCGACGTTCGCCGGCAGCACGACGGCGAGCGGGCGGCCGGAGGGCGCCAGCGGCATCATGTCGCGCGCGTAGGAGGCGGTGACGTCGGAGTCGGTGAGCACGGCGCTCTTGCCGAGCAGGTCGCGGAGCCGGGTGACCAAAGCTTCGTCGCTCATGGCCTCATGGTAAGCCCGCCTAGTCCGCACTGCGGAAGTTCTATTTCAAAACCGCCGGTTCAGCGCAGTGCGGGCTCCCATCTCAGCGAACCAGGCCCAGCAGCTTCTCCACGTGCACCCGCAGCAGCACGCGCTGGTCGCCGACCATCGCGTCGCGGTACTCGTCCCAGTCGGGGTGCTCGCCCGCCGCCCGGCGGTAGTAGTCGACGAGCGCTTCGACCGTCTCGTCGTCCCGCGAAGCCGCCGGCGCCGTGAGCGAGGCCCGCCCCTCGGCGACGACGTAGCTCCAGCCGTCCTCGCTGCCCACGTGGTAGGTCACCCGGGGGTCGCGGCGCATGTTCTTCGTCTTCGCCCGCGTCTCGGTGATCGACGCGATGATCGTGTTCGTCTCCGCGTCGTACAGGTGCGTGATCGTGGACAGCTGGGGCCGCCCGTCGCGGCGGATCGTGGCCAGGACGCCGTGGCGGTGCGTGCCGAGGAAGTCCTTCAACGCTGTGTCGTCGGTCATACCCCTACCAACCCGTGTCCGCCGCCCTTGTTCCGGGGAGCCGCCGGAAATCTGCTTGCATACGACAACTAAAGTGTGTTCCGACACATCGACCGCGCCTCCGCTTGCATAACCGCTAGTGAAGGCACATCCTTGCCTGAGGCAACTAGTTGCAGCCGCCAACCAACGCCGTTGAAGGATCCCTCATGGCACCGAACAGCTCCGCCACCCGGCCCAAAGCCGAACTGGACCTCGCCGACCAGCTCGGGCACGAGCTCGTGCGCTTGGTCCGGCTGATCAACAAGGCGAAGTCCCAGGTGACCAAGCAGGGTCCGGACGGGATCGAGCGGGCGGCCTACGCGATCCTCTTCACCCTCATCCACGAGGGCCCGCAGCGCACCAGCCGGCTCGCCGAGTCGCTCCACTCCGAGATCTCCACGATCAGCAGGCAGTCGAGCTCGCTCGTCCAGCACGGCCTGGTCGAGCGGCAGGCCGACCCCGAGGACGGCCGGGCGTGCCTGCTCGCGCCGACCTCCGAGGGCATGCGGGTGTTCGAAGAGAACCGCAAGCAGCGCAACAAATGGCTGGCCGAAGTGCTCGGGGACTGGACCGAAGGGGAGATCCAGACCTTGAACAAGCTGTTCGGCCGACTCAACACAGGTATCGAGAACCACTCTCCACAGCTGGCCGACGCGCAGGCGTCACCCGCTGCACCGGCCAAGGGGGCCACCGCATGAGCACCACCGTCGACAAACCCACTCAACCGCCCGTGGCGAAGGAGCCACCCCGGCTGAGCCACCGCCAGATCGTCACGATCCTGAGCGGCCTGATGTGCGGCATGTTCCTCGCCGCGCTCGACCAGACGATCGTCGGCACGTCGATCGTCAAGATCGCCAACGACCTGCACGGCTTCGACCTGCAGGCGTGGGCGACCACGGCGTACCTGATCACCTCGACGATCGTCACGCCGATCTACGGCAAGCTCTCCGACATCTACGGCCGCAAGCCGTTCTACCTGGCCGCGATCACGATCTTCGTGATCGGCTCCGCGGCGTCGTCGTTCTCGACATCGATGTACGAGCTGGCCGCCTTCCGCGCGGTGCAGGGTCTAGGTGCCGGCGGTCTGATGTCGCTGGCCATGACCATCCTCGGCGACATCGTGCCGCCGCGTGAACGGGCGAAGTACCAGGGCTACATCCTGGCCGTGTTCGGTCTGTCGACCGTGCTCGGCCCGGTGCTCGGCGGCTTCTTCGCCGGCATCGACAGTCTGGCCGGCCTGCACGGCTGGCGCTGGGTCTTCCTGATCAACGTCCCGATCGGCATCCTCGCGCTGTTCGTCGTCGCGAAGGTGCTGAACGTGCCGCACACCCCGCACAAGCACAAGATCGACTGGTGGGGCGCGCTCACGCTGATCGTCGCGGTCGTGCCGTTCCTGGTGGTCGCCGAACAGGGCCAGAAGTGGGGCTGGGGCGACGGCAAGGCGATCCTCTGCTACGTCGTGGGCGGCGTCGGCGTGATCTCGTTCATCCTGGTCGAGAAGCTGATGAAGGACGCCGCGCTGATCCCGCTGCGGCTGTTCAAGAACTCGACGTTCACCATCGCGATCATCGGTGGTGTCATCGTCGGTGTGGCGATGTTCGGCGCGATCATCATGATCCCGCAGTACATGCAGGTCGTGCAGGGCTACACGCCGACCGAGTCCGGGCTGCTGATGCTGCCGCTGATGGCGGGCATCATGACCAGCTCGATCGTCTCCGGCCGGCTCACCGGGAAGACCGGGCGCTACAAGATCTTCCCGATCGTCGGCACCATCCTGATCGCCGGCGGCGCGTTCTTCTTCGCGCAGGTCAAGTACGACTCGCCGCTGTGGCACCCGCTCGTCGCGGCCGCCATCATCGGCCTCGGCCTCGGCCAGTGCATGCAGACGCTGATCATCGCGGTGCAGAACGCGGGCCCGCGCAGCGACATGGGCGTCTCGACCGCGTCGGCGACGTTCTTCCGCCAGATCGGCGGTACCGCGGGTGTCGCGATCTTCCTGACGGTCCTGTTCAACACCCTGCTGCCCAACATCACGAAGGCGTTCGGCGGCAAGCTACCGGCCGGCGCCGGTGCGGGCATCAGCAGCCTGTCCGGGGACACCAGCGGCATCCAGAACCTGCCGGAGGCGATCAAGACCCCGGTCCTGATCGGCTTCACCGACTCGATCACCACGGTGTTCTACATCGCGGGCGCGGTGGCGCTGCTGGCCACCGTGGTGCTGCTGTTCATGAAGGAGATCCCGCTCACCAGCGGGGCCCCGGCCGCGGCGGCCATGGAGGGCGGCGAGGCGCTGCTCGACGCGGACGAGCACGACTTCGCCGACGAGCCCACCGAGATCGTCGAGCCGGTCCGGCCGGTCGACCGCGAGCCGGCCCTCGTCGGCGGCGGGAAGCACTCCTTGAGCACCAACGGGCACGGCGACTACCAGGCCGTGTCGGGCGCGCTGCCGATGCCGATCACGAACTCCGTCGCCGGCTCCGGGATCGACGTCCCCGTCGGCGCGGGTGGCGTGCCGGTCGTCGGGCACGTCCGCCGTCAGGACGGCAGCCACGTCTCCGGCGCGGCGCTGACCCTGATCGACCAGCGCGGCCGCCAGGTCGCGCGGGCCACCGGTGCGGCGGACGGCAGCTACTCGGTCCCCAGCCAGGGCCCGGGCGCGTACGTCCTCATCGTGTCGGCCCACGGCCACCAGCCGCAGGCCTCCAGCGTCGTGATCAGCAACGGGCCGGCGACGGTCGATGTCACGCTCACCGGGTCCGGCGAGCTGACCGGCACCGTGCGGGCGGCCGCCACCGGCTCCCCGCTGGCGAACGTCACGGTGACGCTGACCGACGGCCGCGGCGAGGTGAACGGCGCGTTCATCACGACCACGGACGGCACCTACGCCTTCGTCGGGGTCGGCGCCGGGGCCTACACCCTGGTCGCCAGCGGCCCGGGCTACCGGCCCGTCGCGGTGACGCTGACCGTGCCGGACAGCGGCGTGCTGCGCCACGACGTCGAGCTGTCCAGCTCGGTGCAGCTCACCGGCGTCGCGCGGACCGAGGGCGACCGGATCGTCCCGGACGCGCGGATCACCGTCCTCGACGCCGAAGGCAACGTCGCGGCCGTGGCCCGGACCGACGGCGAAGGCCGGTACCTGGTGAGCGACCTGCCCGCGGGCGCGTACACCGTGGTCGCGAGCGGCTACCCGCCGGCGACCAGCCAGGTGGAGCTGACCGGCGGCGAAGCCGGTCACGACGTCCGGCTGAGCTACGACCAGGCCCTCGACGAGCTGGTCGACCGGTCATGAGCGGCTTGCGCGCGACCTTCCGCACGGCCGAGGGCTGGGCGGTGGAGCACGCGGTGCTGACCGTGACCGACCCGGCCGGGCGGCAGGTCGCCCGGCAGGCGGCGGACGTCCGCGGGGAGGTCGTCACCGACGCCCTCCCGGCGGGCACCTACACCGCCGTCGTCACGGCGGCCGGGTACACCCCGATCGCCCGGATGACGCAGGTCGCCTCGGACGGCTCCGGCTCGCTCGGCGACGTCGTGCTGGCCCCGGTCGCCGAGGCGATCGACCTGCCGCCCGCCGGGCCGTGGGTGATCGACCCGATGCACTCGTCGGTGGTCGCGACCGCCCGGCACCTGGGCATCGCGAGCATCAAGGCGCGGTTCCCGGACGTGTCCGGCCGGATCGAGATCGGCCGCCCGGCCGAGCGGTCGTCGGTGCACGCCGAGATCAAGGCGGCGAGCATCGACACGAACATCCGGATGCGCGACGACCACCTGCGTTCGCCGGACTTCCTCGACGTCGACGTCCACCCGGTCATCACGTTCGCGAGCACCGGGCTGCGCCAGCGCGGCGTGGACTCGTGGACGCTGATCGGCGACCTGACGCTGCACGGCGAGCGCCGCGAGCTCGAGCTCGAGCTGACCTACGGCGGCTGGGGCCCGGACCCGTGGGGCGGCGTGCGCGTGGCGTTCCACGCCGAGACGACGCTGCACCGGAACGACTTCGCGATCAACTACAGCGCGATGGTGCGGGCGGGTGTCGCGGCGGTCGGGACAGTCGTGAAGATCGAGCTGGACGTCGAGGCGGTCCAGGGCGAGTCGCTGCCGCAGTTCTGAGCGATCGGTTTTTGAAGGCCCTCTCACCGCTGGTGAGGGGGCCTTCACCGTTCGTAGATCCTGAATATCCCGGACAGTTCGATTCGACCGTTCGCCGTGGGCCGTTCACTCGGGCCACGTAGGCTCCGGGTGTGAACGTCGTGAGCTTCGAGGCCGCGGGCGTCGGCGTGAGCTGGCTGGACACCGCCGGTCCGCTGCTCGTCTGGGTGATCGTGCTGAGCTTCGTGCTGGTCGAATGCGCGCTGATCATCGGGCTGTTCCTGCCCGGTGACTCGCTGCTGTTCGGGGCCGGCGTGGTGCTGGCCCAGCACGGTTCGGACGCGAACGCGTGGTTCCTTTCGGGCGCCGCACTGATCGTCGCCGTGCTCGGCAACCAGATCGGCTACTACATCGGCCGCACCGGCGGCACCAAGCTCATCGCCCGCCGCGACGGCAAGGTGCTGAACCGGCAGGCTCTCGACCGTGCTCAGCGGTTCCTGGACAAGCGCGGCTTCTTCGCGATCGTGGCGGCCCGGTGGATCCCGTGGATCCGCACGCTGGCCCCGCTGATCGCGGGAGCGGCCCGGATGGACCCCCGCCGATTCATGGCCGCGACGGCCTTGGGCGGCCTGCTGTGGGTGCCGACGCTGGTACTGCTGGGGTACTACGGCGCGGGTCTCCTGGACGCGCTGCCGTGGCTGAAGACGGCGGCGCTGTGGGTCAGCATCGCGTTCTTCGTGTTCGGCACGGGGTATGGGGTGCTGCGCTACCGCCAGGAGATGCGCCGCCCCGTCGACGAGCCGAACGACGCGCGGACCTGACTCAGAGTTCCGGGTCCGCCCAGATTTCGAGCTGAATGCCGTCCGGATCGCGGAACACGACGACCTTCGAACCCTCGAAAGTCCGCGAAGGCGCGGCCGGCAGATACGACACCCCGAACTCCGCGAGCCGGCACTCCCATTCGGTCAGCTCGGCAGTCGACTGCACCCGGAACGCGACGTGGTCGAGCCCGGTTCTGCGTTCGTCGAACCCGCGTCTTCCGGTGTCCGCGTGCTGGACCAGCACCACGGAGAACTCGTCCCCGGCGGACCGGAGCACGACCTTGCGCAGTCCCGTGTCCGGCTCTTCGCGCCGGGTGACCTCCTCGAGGTCGAGGACGCGCACGTACCAGGGCACGCTACGGTCCACGTCGGTCACGGTGAGCGCCAAGTGGTGCACGGACATGAGTTTTGCCATGGCTTTTTAAGCCGTCCTTTCGCGTGGCGGCTTCCCAGAGTTGCACAGCGTTCGCCCACCGAAAACGAGGGTGACCAAGTTCCGCGTCCGATCGTGATCTCGCCGTCTCCGGGCGTCTCAGCAGGCGGACGCCGGTGACTGAAGGTCATTCGTCTTTATCGGACGGTACTCGACCGATCACCGGCCGCCACCGACGTCGAGCACCGCGCCCGTGGTGAACGACGATGCCGGCGACAGCAGGAACAGCACCGCCTCGGCGATTTCGGCCGGCTCGCCGGCGCGGCCCATCGGGATCTGCTGCGCGAACTTCGCGAGCCGGCCCGGCAGGCCGGCGGCCTCGTGCAGGCCCGTGTGGATCATCCCCGGCGCGACCGCGTTGACCCGCACGCCCTCGCCCGCGACCTCCTGGGCGAGCCCATAGGTCAGCGTGTCGACGGCCGCCTTCGACGCCGCGTAGTGCACCCACTCCCCGGCCGAGCCGGTGCGCGCGGCCGTCGAGGAGATGTTGACGACCGCGCCGCCGTCGCCGCCGTAGCGCGTCGACATCCGGCGGACCGCCTCGCGGCAGCACAGGAACACCCCGGTCACGTTGACGTCGAGGGTCCGCCGGACGACCTCGACGTCGTAGGAGTCGAGCCGCCCGGGCGTGTTGCCGACGATCGCGGCGTTGTTGACCAGCGCTTCCACCGGTCCGAGCGCGGCGGCCGCGTCGAACAGCGCGCGGACGTCGTCCTCGACGGAGACGTCCGCGCGGACCGCGACCGCCTGCCGGCCGTGGGACCGCACCTCGTCGGCCACCGCGAGCGCGGGCGCGGGATCGCCCGAGTAGTTGACGACGACGTCGTAGCCGCGCGAACCCGCCAGCGAACAGATCGCCGCCCCGATCCCCCGGCTGCCGCCCGTGACGATGAGGGTCAAATCGCGAAGTTCGCCAGCGGCAGGTTCTCCAGCACCAGGTCCGCGCGGTCGCGCGTCGGCGAGATCAGGTCGGCGTTGCGCTGGTCCGAGCCGAGCGCGCGCTGCTTCGCCTCGACGAGCGAGCGGCCGTAGCGGCGGTGGCGTGACACCAGCCGTTCGATCCGCTCGGGCTCGTCCGGCGCGAGGAACCAGGCCTCGGTGAGCAGTGGCCGGATGCCGCTCCACGGGTCGTCCGGCAGCAGCAGGTAGTTACCCTCGGTGATCACCAGCTGGACCTCCGGCGGCACCGCGACGGCCCCGGCGATCGGCTCCTCGATCTCGCGGCGGAACTCCGGCGCGTACACCGTCTCGCGGCCTTCGGCGAGGCGACGGATCAGGTGGTAGTAGCCGGCCGCGTCGAACGTGTCGGGCGCGCCCTTGCGCTCGGTGCGCTCCAGCCGGCGCAGCTCGACCTGCGCGAGGTGGAAGCCGTCCATCCCGACCACGGCCGCGCGCGAGCCGAGCGCGTTGGCGATCGCCCAGGCCAGCGTGGTCTTGCCGGACGCCGGTGCGCCGATGATGCCCAGCACGTTGCGCTGCCCGCGCACGGTCAGGCCCTCGGCCCGGGCCAGCAGGTCGTCGAACCCCGTCATGTCCTGTTCCTTCCTGCGATCGCGGTCGTCCACGACCGCGGTCCCACCTGCCGCACCCGTTCGGCGGCCACCTCGTTGGCGAAGCGAATCCGGTCCGTCACCGTCGGTTCGCGCGTCACGGCCACGGCGAGCGCGCCGTGCCAGACGTCGCCCGCACCTAGTGTGTCCCGCGCTTCCACGGCCGCGACAGGCACCTCACCCGAGCTGCCGTCCGCAGTGGACCACCGCACCGGGCCGGGCCCGGCGGTGGTGATGACGGTGGCTACGCCGCGCTGGTGCAGACCCGGTTCCGGCGCGCTGAAGTGCGCTGAGCACGCGGCGATGTCGACCAGCGGGAGCAGCTCGTCGAGCACGGGCTTCCAGCTCCCGGCGTCGAGCACGACCGGCGCTTCGGTCCCCCGCGCGACGGCCAGCGCGAGTTCCGGGTAGTGCCCGTCGAGCAAAACGACATCGGCTTCCGGAAGCGGAGCTTTTACGTGAAAGCTGCGGTTCGCGGCATTGCGGGAGACGACCGTGCGCTCGCCGTCGCGGTCGCGGATGGCGACCGCGCTGACCGGCGGTGGGTCGGGCAGGTCGGGAGCCAGGTCGATCAGCCGGACCCCGTGCGCTTCGAGGTCGGCGCGGGCGAGCGCGGCCAGCGGGTGTGCACCGAGGACGGTCAGCAGGATCGCCTCGGCACCGAGCGCGGCGGCCGTCACCGCGGCGTTCGTCGCGGGCCCCCCGGCCGCGACGTCCACCCGCAGCGACTGCACCTTCTCGCCCGGCGCCGGAAGCTCGTCGACCCGCTGGACGACGTCCACGGTGCACAAGCCCGCCAGCAGCACCCTCACGTCAGGTCAACCCGGCCACATGGGTCGCGGCGGCGGCCTCTTCCACTTCACCGTTTTCGTTGAGCCGCAACGCACCCGTGAGCAGGCCGACGACCTGGTTCATCGAGTGCGTCTTCGGCGAGACGACCGCGACGCGCTTGCCGAGGCGGTGCACGTGGATGCGGTCGGCGATGTCGAAGACGTGCGGCATGTTGTGGCTGATCAGCACCACCGGCAGGCCGCGGTCGCGGATCCGGCCGATGAGGTCGAGCACCTTGCCGGACTCGGCGACGCCGAGCGCGGCGGTGGGCTCGTCCATGATCACCGCCTTGGTGCCGAACGCGGCCGCGCGGGCCACCGCGACACCTTGGCGCTGGCCACCGGAAAGCGTCTCGACGGGCTGGGAGATCGACTTGATATTGATGCCGAGCTCGTCGAGGATCCGCTGCGCTTCGGACCGCATGGTCGCGGTGTCGAGCTTCCGGAACAGCCCGAACGGACCCTTGAGGCGCTTTTCCCGGCCCAGGAACATGTTCGACGCGATGTCGAGCGCGGGCGCGACGGCGAGGTCCTGGTACACCGTCTCGATCCCGTAGTGCCGAGCGTCCAAAGGGGACTTGAAGTGGACGGTCCGACCGTCCACTTTGATCTCCCCTGCGTCCGGGATCACCGCCCCGGAAAGGGTTTTGATGAGCGACGACTTCCCGGCGCCGTTGTCGCCGACCACGGCGAGCACCTCGCCGGGGAGCAGGTCGAAGTCGGCGCCGTCGATGGCGGTGACCCGGCCGTAGCGTTTCACCAGGCCGCGGGCTTGCAGGATGGGTTCACTCATGACTGCTGCTGCCTCCTCGCGATCCGGTCCACCACGACGGCGGCGATGAGCAGGGCGCCGGTGGCGAGGTCCTGGTAGTTGCCGTCGACGTTCATCTGCGTCAGCCCGGACCGCAGCACGGCCACGACCAGCGCGCCCATCAGCGTCCCGAGCACCGAGCCGCGGCCGCCGAAGAGGCTCGTCCCGCCGAGGACGACGGCGGTGATCGAGTCGAGGTTGCCGAGCTGGAACTGGTTCGGGTCGGCGTTCGGCGTCCGGCCGAGCGCCTGCCACGCGGCGATGCCGAACGCGAGGCCCGCCACGATGTAGACCGACAGCACCGTGCGGTTGACCTTGATGCCGGACAGCCGCGCGGACTCCGGCGCGTTGCCCACCGCGTAGACGTGCTTGCCCCACGCGGTTTTCGTCAGCGCGTACCAGACGCCGAGGTACATCAGCAGCGCCAGCGTCATGCCGTAGGTGATGGGGATGCCGCCGAAGAGATAGCGCTTGGTGCCGAGCCACTGCAGCAGCCCGTCGGTCACCGGGACGGCCTGGCCGCCGGCGATCAGCTTCGACACCGCGGTCAGCATGGTGAACGTGCCGAGCGTGATGATGAACGCCGGGAGCTTGATCCGCGTGGCGAGCGAGCCGATGAAGATGCCGACGATGATCGTCAGCACGACGCCGGCCAGGAGCGCGACGAAGCCGTTCGTGCCGGCCGCGGCGAGCTTCGCCATGATCAGCGTCGCGACGACCATCGAAGACGCGTTGGACAGGTCGATGCCCGCGATGAGGATGACGAGCGTCTGGCCCAGCGCGAGCGTCCCGACGACCAGCGACTGCTGGACCACTGTGGACAGGTTGTCGAGGTCGAAGAACGTGTCTGTGGCCAGCGAGAACACCACGACGGCGACGACCAGCGCGAGCGCCGGGCCGACCGCGGGGGCGCGGAGGAGGAACTCACCGAGCGACTCACGTTCCTTTGTGTCCCTTGTGGACACAGCCGACGCCGTTGTCATTTCGTGCCTCCCCAGCAGTTCTGCAGGCCCCACGCGGTGTCGTGACTCTCGACGCCGGGCAGGGGCTTGTCGGTGATCACCGCGGACCCGGTGTTGACGAAGCCGGTCGGCTTCTTGCCGGTCTTCGCGTAGTCGACGGCGGCGAGGACGCCCTGTTCGGCCATCTTCTTGGGGAACTGCATGACGGTCGCGGCGTACTGGCCGTCCTTGACGTTCTGGACGCCTTCGCAGCCGCCGTCGATCGAGCCCATCACGATCTGGCCGGTGAGCCCGCGGGCCTTCAGCGCCGCGTACGCGCCGCGGCCCATCGGCTCGTTCATCGAGTAGACGGCGTTGATGTCGGTGCTGCGCTGCAGCAGGTTCTCCATGCCCTGCTGCGCGAGGCTCTGGTCGCCGTTGGCCGCGGTGTGGCCCTTGATCTCCGGCGAGCCGTCGGTCAGCCCGATGCCCTTGAGGAAACCGCCGTGGCGCTGGGTGTCGACCGAGCTGCCCGCCGTGCCGTCGACCATGAGCAGCTTGGGCGGGACGCCCTTGAGCGCGGCCTTGACGTAGGCGCCCTGCTGCTCTCCGGCGGCGAAGTTGTCGGTGGCGAACGTGGCGTCGACGGCGTCGGGCGGTTCGGTGGCGGTGTCGAGCGCGATGACCAGGACACCGGCGTCGCGGGCGTCCTTGATCGCCTTGAGCACGCCGGTCGAGGAGCTCGGCGTGATGAGGATGGTGTTCACGCCCTGCTGCATGAGGTTCTCGATGGCGCGGACCTGGCCGTCGTTGTCCCCGTCGAACTGGCCGGCGAGGGCGTTGAAGTCGGCGCCGTTGGCCTGCGCGGCCGCTCTGGCGGAGTTGCGCAGTTCGACGAAGTAGGGGTTGGTGTCGGTCTTGGTGACCAAGCCGACCTTCGCTTTGCCACTCCCGCCGGTGTTCGTGTTACCGCCCCAGTGGCGTTCGACGGTGCATCCGGTCGTCGCGGCGAGTACGGCGGCCAACGCGAGTGCGGTGAGACTTCGCTGTCTCATGGGTTCCCACCCCTTAAGGAAGACACGGTGTGATCGAGTGCTTGCCGATGGTCGGGAAGGTAGACAGACTGCACCGTGGACGCAAGCGTTTGCGCAAACGCTTGCCGGAAAGGATTGGCATGCCCCAGCCGAGATCATCCCGGCCGACCCAGCGGGACATCGCCGAGCTCGCCGGCGTCTCCATCACGACCGTCTCGCACGTCGTCAACGGGACGCGCGCGGTCGCCGAGGACACCAAGGCGGCCGTCCTGCGGGCGATCGAGACGACCGGCTACACCGGCGACGCGATCGCCCGTTCGCTGGTCACCGGCGGCACGCGGTCGATCGGGATGGCCATCTCGCTGGTGGCCAACCCGTACTTCGCGACGCTGATGCAGGCGATCGAGCGCGAGGCGTCGGCGCACGGGTACACCGTGCTGCTGGCCGACACGCACGACACGGCGGGCACGGAACGTGACACCGTGCGAGCGCTGCGCTCCCGGCGCGTCGACGGCCTGCTCATCACGCCGGCCCCCGGCGACGGCCCGGTGATCGGCGAGCTCGTGTCGCTGGACGTGCCGACGGTGCTGATCGACCGGCTGACCACCCGCGCCGACGTCGACCAGGTGGGCACGGAGAACATCCAGGCGACGTCGGCGCTGACCGCGCACCTCGCGACGCTCGGGCACCGGCGGATCGGGATGATCAGCGGCACGCCCGGGCTGTCGACGAGCGAGGAGCGCGTGCTGGGCTACCGGCTGGGCCTCGGCCGGTCCGGGCTCACGTGGTCGGCCGACCTCGTGGCCTGCGGGAACTCGTCGCACGAGGGTGGTTCACTGGCGTTGAGCACGCTGCTGGCCCTGCCCGAACCGCCGACGGCGCTGGTCGTCGGGAACGACAGCATGATGGTCGGGGTGCTGCACGAAGCGCGGCGGCGAGGCCTGCGCATCGGGCGGGACCTGCCGGTGGTGGTCTACGACGACGTCGAATGGGCGGACCTGGTGGACCCGCCGCTGACGACGATGGCGCAGCCGATCGAGGAGATCGGGCGGCAGGCGGTGCGGCTGCTGCTGGCCCGCATCAACGACCCCGCGCGCAAGGCCGAGACGGTCCGGCTGGCACCCACTCTGCGTCACCGTGAGTCGTGCGGCTGCCCGCCGGTTCACTCACATCAGTGATTCTGGGGCCGCGGCGCGTCGGCGTGGCCGCTCAGCGGATACCTTTCGGCTGAGCGTCTGCGAGGGCTTATGACGGCACTATCGCCGGAGCTCCGGTTGTGGGACCCCCCGGTCACCTACCGGATCGGCGTCGCGATGGGTACGCACGCGAACCCCTACTCGGGCGAGCTGCTGCGCTCGATCAGGGCAGCCGCGGCGCAGGCGGGGTGTGACGTCACGCTGGCCGACACGGGCGACACGGCGAGCGAAGAAGCGTCGCTGGTGCACGCGCTGCGGGCGGACCTCGTGGACGGCGTGCTGCTGGTGCCCTCGGCCGGCGGCGAAGCGGTGATCAACGGCCTGGTCCGGATGGGCGTGCCGACGGTGCTGGTCGACCGCGTCGCCGCCCGCAACGACGTCGACCAGGTGGGCACGGAGAACGTGCACGCGGTGGCGTCGCTGGTTCGCCACTTGACCGAGCGCCGCCACCGCAAAATCGGCCTGATTTCGGGCGACGAGGGCCTGGACATCAGCCGCGAGCGCGTCCGCGGCTACCGGCTGGGGCTGGAGCAGACGGGGCTGCGGTTCAACCGCGAGCTGATGGAAAGCGGGCTGTCGACCTCGGGCGGAGCGGCCCGCGCGACGGCCAAGCTCCTCGACGGCTGGCCCTCCCCGACGGCGCTGGTGGTGGCGGACGAGTCGATGCTGGTGGGGGTCCAGTACGAAGCGCACCGCCGCGGGATCCGCATCGGTTCGGAGCTGGCGGTGGTGGGCTACGGGGACATGGAGTGGGCGCGCCGGGTGAGCCCGGCGATGACGACGCTGGTCCAGCCGGTGGCGGACATCGGGCACCGGGCGGTGCAGCAGCTGCTGTCCCGGATGGCGGATCCGGACCGGCCACCGGAGTCGGTGTCGCTGACGCCTCGGTTCCTGCACGGCGCCTCCTGCGGATGCTGACCGCGTAACAAGGCCGTTCCCCGGGACGACCTGGACCACATCTTCCGATCAGCGAGGTGGGTCCTTGAGCGAGACGTCTGGTTTCTGGTCTTATGTCCACAAGGACGACGCGGCCGAGAGCGAGCGGATTTCCCAGCTGGCGCGCGATGTCGTGTCCCAGTTCGAGATGATCAGCGGCGAGTCGATCTCGCTCTTCCTGGACCGGGACAGCATGGAGTGGGGCGAGAAGTGGCGCTCCAAGATCGACACGACGCTCGCGTCGGTCGCGTTCTTCGTCCCCATCCTCACACCGCGGTATTTCCTGAGCGCGGAATGCCGCCGCGAACTGAACTTCTTCGCTAGACGAGCCAGCGAGCTGGGCATCCCCGAACTCATCATGCCGATCAAGTACATCGATTTCCCCGGCCTCACGGACGAAGTCCCCGTGGACGACGCCATCACCTTGATCAGGTCCTTCCAGTGGGAGGACTGGACCGAGACGAGGTTCTGTTCGCGCACTTCTCCCGAGTACCGGCAAGCGGTGGCCCGGCTGGCCGAGCGGATGCACCGGGTCAATTCCGCGCTGGAAACCAACGCGGTCGTGGTGCCTGCCCTTGCCGAGCCGGCCGAGGATGACGAGCTCGGGTTCGTCGACGTCATCGCGAAGGCGGAGCAGGCCTTCCCCGAGTGGAGCACGACGCTCGGGGAACTCGGCCAGGCGATCGCCGAGATCGGCGAGGTCATGGCGACGGCGGGCGCCGAAATCGAGGACGGCGTGAAAAGGGGCGAGTCCTACTCGGCGCGCTTGGCCGTGATCGAGGTCGCCGCCGGCAACCTGGAAGAGCCCACCACGCGGATCGAATCCCTCGCCAACGCCTACTCGAGCCAGCTGCACAACGTCGACGACGGGATCTCCCTGATCATCAAGATGATCCCCGCCGAGATCGAGAACCAGACCACCCCGAGCACGGACATCAAGTTCTTCTGCGATTCCCTGACCAGTCTCGCCGACGCGGCGGCCGAGGCCCTGGGCCACATCGGGACCATGACCGAAGTCCTGGAGCAAACCGAGGGTTCGACGAGGACGATCAGGCCGGTCGTCCGGCGCCTCCGCAAGAGCTTGACCCTTCTCCTGGAAGCGAAGGACATAACCCAGAACTGGGTGACCGAGATCGACAAGCTGACATTGCCGTGAAGAGCGCGGGAGAATGGTCACGTGATCCGACTCGCACACACCGCGCAGCTTTGGCCGCCGAGCTTCTCGCGACCCGGGCCCTGCTCGAAGGCGCCTTCAAGGACTTCGACCTCGACGGCTGGGAGAACACCCTCGGCGGGATGCACGCCCTGACCTTCGACGGTGACGAGCTGGTCGGCCACGCCTCGCTCGTGCAACGGCGGCTCCTGCACGGCGATCGCGTGCTGAACACGGGTTACGTCGAGGGCGTCGCGGTGCACCCGGACCACCGGCGGCGCGGGATCGCGAGTGCCTTGATGGCGTCGATGGAGGCGCTGCTGCCCGGGTACGAGGTCGGCGCGCTGAGTGCGTCCACCGCCGGGGCGCCGCTGTACGCGGGCCGCGGGTGGCAACAGTGGCGCGGGTCGACCTTCGCCTTGACGCCGCGAGGGGTCCAGCGCACCGAAGACGACGACGGCGCGGTCTACGTCTTCCCCGGCCGGGTGCCGCTCGACCTCGACCTGGCCGGGGAGCTAACCGCCGACTGGCGGGCCGGCGACGTCTGGTGACAGCGTCGCCGCCGCTTCCAGCAGCATCCAGCCGCCCACCTGGACCGACATGTCTCGTTCCGGCACATCCGGAGGCAGCGGCGACGACGGCGCCGGGCGGTCCCAGAACGCGCTGAACAGCGGGCCCTCCGAAGCGCCCGACCAGCACGCCGAAGCCGACGTGAGCACCAATGACCGGGCCAGAGAAGCTTCCGGCTCGGGCAGGGCACGCGCCGCCAAGGCCAAGTACCGCGCCAAGATCGCCCCGAACAACCCGCCGTCGCCGCCGCTTTGGCCGCGGATCACTCCTCCCGGGGCACAATGCGAAGCCACCGCTCGGACCGTCCGCGCCGCATCGTCCATTAAGGACAGCTCCAGGCACGCCCCCAGATAAACACCTTGGCAATACGTGAAGATGTGCTTCACCAGCTCGCCCGTGTCCGCACGAATCCCGTCCCAGACCAAGCCCGATTCAGGATCGACCAAAGTGGACGACATCCAGTCCGTCATCTCGCGCGCCCGCACCACGTTTCCCGACCGGGCGTGGAAGATCGCCGCCGGACCGTTGGCCGGGGCGTTCTTGAAGTCGTCTCCGCGACGCCACCGGATTCCGCCGCCCGCGGCCGGCGTCCACCCCGACAGCAGCTGCGTGTCGATCGCCGCGATCGCCGGGCCGACGTCGATGCCGAGCGAAGAAACCCGTTGCAGCGCAAGGCCGAGCCAGGCGATGTCGTCGTAGTAGTCGTTCGTCCACCGGCCGAAGTTGCGCAACCGCACCGAACGCACGAAAGAGCGGATCAGGGCCAAGCGCGAAGCAGCCGGAGAACGCAGCTGAGCGTCGACCAGCGTGTCCAGCAGGTGGGCCTGCCACCAGTAGTTCCAGTGCCAGTGCAGCCGCTGGTCAAGGGACGCCGGCCAGCGGCTGCGGCCCAGCGCCGTCCCGGGCAGGCCCCAGACGCGGCGGAGGTGCCGGGCAGTCACCGCGCGTTCGGCGGCCGAGACGTCCATGACGCAATCCTGCCTTGCCCATCGACATACCGCTCGGTATGTTGAAGGACCCCAATGGCTCGCGAGGTGCCCATGACCACCGCACACGTCACCTGTCCGCTGTGCGAAGCCACCTGCGGCCTCGAGGTCACCCTCGACGAGAACCAGCAGGTCACGCGCGTGAAGGGCGACGAGAACGACGTCTTCTCGAAGGGCTACATCTGCCCGAAGGGAGCGTCGCTTGGCGCGCTGCACCACGATCCCGACCGGCTGACCGCGCCGCTGCTCAAGCGCGACGGCGAGTTCGTCGAGGTCAGCTGGCAGGAGGCGTACGACGAGATCGACCGCCGGCTCCCGCCGATCCTCGAGGAGCACGGCCGGGACGCCGTCGCCGTCTACGCGGGCAACCCCGGCGTGCACAACATCGCGCTGACGCTCTACGGCCGCGTGCTCTACAAAGCCTTGGGCACCAAGAACTTCTACAGCGCGACGTCGGTCGACCAGATGCCGAAGCACTACTCGTCCGGCACCCTGTTCGGCGACCCGCTCGCCATCCCCGTGCCCGACCTCGACCGCACTCGGCACCTGCTGATCCTCGGCGCCAACCCGCTCGTCTCGAACGGCAGCCTGATGACCGCGCCGGACATCCGCGGGCGGCTGCGCGGGATCCGCGCCCGCGGCGGCAAGATCGTCGTCGTCGACCCGCGGCGCACGCGCACCGCGCAGTTCGCCGACGAGCACCACGCCATTCGGCCCGGCACCGACGCGCTGCTGCTGTTCGCGCTGGTCAACGTCCTGTTCGCGGAAAACCGGGTCGCGCCCGGCCGCCTGGCGGACCACCTCAACGGCCTCGATGACGTCCGCGACCTGGCCCGGCCGTTCACCCCCGAAGCCGTGGCGACGCGCACCGGCATCGACGCCGCCGACATCCGCCGGATGGCGCTCGACCTGGCCACGGAGAACGCCGTCGTCTACGGCCGGATCGGCACCACGACGCAGGCGTTCGGCACGGTCGCGAGCTGGCTGGTCGACGTCCTCAACGTGCTCACCGGCAACCTTGACGAGCCGGGCGGCGCGATGTTCCCGCTGGCCGCGTGCCAGCCGACCGGGAACCGGCGGCCGTTCGCCGTCGGGCGCTGGCACAGCCGCGTCCGCGGCTACCCCGAGGTCGTCGGCGAACTGCCGGTCGCGACGCTCGCCGACGAGATCGAAACCCCGGGCGACGGCCAGGTCCGCGCGCTGATCACCGTCAGCGGCAACCCCTGCCTGAGCACTCCGAACGCGGGACGCCTCGCCGAAGCCCTGAAAAAGCTCGACTTCATGATTTCCGTCGACGTCTACCTCAACGAGACGTCGAGCCAGGCCGACGTCATCCTGCCCGGCCCGTCGCCGCTCGAACGGCCGCACTTCGACCTGGCCTTTTACCAGCTTTCGGTGCGCAACGTCGCCAACTGGACGCCGGCGACGCTGCCGCCGCAGCTGCCGCAGGAGTGGGAGACGATGCTGCGGCTCACCGGCATCGTCACCGGTCAGGGCCCCGAAGCGGACGTCGCGGCGCTCGACGACTTCGTCGCCGCCGATGTCGCGCGCCGCGCGAAGCTCGAAGTCACCCGCGACCGCACCGGCCCCGCGCGGCTCGTCGACCTGATGCTGCGCGCGGGTCCTTACGACGTCACGCTGGCCGACCTCGAAGCCGCGCCGCACGGGGTGGACTTCGGGCCGCTGAAGCCGCGGATCCCCGAGGTGCTGTGCACCGCGTCCGGCCGGATCGAGCTGGCGCCGGAGACGATCGCCGCCGACGTCCCCCGGCTGCGCGCCGAACTCGCCAAGCCGGAAGACGACGGCCTGGTGCTGATCGGCCGGCGGCACCTGAGCTCGAACAACTCGTGGATGCACAACCTCGCGCCGCTGATCCGCGGCGGCAACCGCTGCACCGTCCTGGTCCACCCGGCCGACGCGACGCGCCTGGGCCTCACCGACGGCTCACTCGCGTCGGTGACCTCGCGCGCCGGCAAGCTGGAGGTGCCGGTGGAGGTGACGGACGAGGTCAGGCCGGGCGTGGTCAGCATCCCGCACGGCTGGGGCCACGACGTCGACGGCTCGCGGACCCGGGTGGCGCGTGCGAACCCCGGCGTCAATTCGAACCTGGTCGCGGACGAGACGCTGCTCGACGTTCCGTCCGGAACGTCGGTGCTGAACGGCATCCCGGTCGAGGTCGCACCCGTCTGACGCTTGACACCCCGGCCGTCGGGAGCGCATCCTCGGCTGCGCATGTTTACGTGAACATCGATCATCTCGGAGTTCGCATGACCCGCCTTCGCCGTCACATGCACGCCATCCTGATCGCGGTCCTCGCCGCCTCCCTGCTCACGATTCCCCAGCCCGCTGCCGCCGCCACCACCGCCTTCCGCGGCGTCAACTGGGCTGACGCCCGCGACAACTACGTGGACGGGTGGGTCATCCCGACCGGCCTCACCGCCGGGGACACCTACGATGTCGTCCGCAGCAAGGCCGACGGCATCATCAGCGGTTTCCAGCAGCAGCTGGGCGCGAACACCGTGCGGCTGCCGATCAACCCGCAGAGCGTCAATTCGGACTGGTGGGCGCGGTACCAGGGCGCCGCCGACTCGGCGCTGGCCCACGGCATGAAGGTCATCTTCGGGTACTGGGAAGCGAACAAGGACGGGCTCGTCGACGACGTGACCGCGTGGAACACCATGTGGGACAAGGTCACCGGCGACTACGCGGGCAACGGCAACGTCTACTTCGAGCCGATGAACGAGCCGTTCGGCTACAGCTTGAACTCCTGGGTCTCGCTCTGCTCGACCTGGCTGTCCCGCCATTCCGGCATCCCACGCGGCCGGGTCCTGGTCAGCGGAACCGGCTACAACGACAACGTGACGGGTGTCGGGGCGGCGAGCGCGTTGACCGGAACGCTGCTGTCACTGCACTTCTACGGTTTCTGGGCCTCGGACACGACCCGCTCGGCGTGGACGGCCAACCTGAGCAACCGGCTCGGTTCGTACTCCTCGCGCACGGTCATCGACGAGGCCGGCTCGCCGATGACGACCGGGCTGGACTACTCCGCCGGGCACCAGGACGGCAACGTCTTCACCGCGTACTTCGCCGCCACCACCGACCTGGCGCGGTCGCGGCAGATGGGCGTCGTCTACTGGCCCGGCCTGCGTTCGGGGGACACCTACTCGATCACGCGGCAGAGCGGCAGCGGCCTGGCGACCAACAACGCGTCGGGCGTGGTGCAGCTGCGCTGGGGCTGGGGGCTGTGACTACCAGGCCGTCGACAGGTCGGCGTGCTGCCGGACCCACGCGTGCATGACGATCCCCGCCGCGACGCCCGCGTTGATCGAGCGCGTCGTCCCGAACTGGGCGATCGACACGACCAGCGACGCCGCTTCCTGCGTACCCGCCGACAACCCCGGCCCCTCCTGACCGAACACGAGCACGCACTCGCGCGGCAGCGACGCCGTCTCCACCGGCTCGGACCCCGGCGTGTTGTCCACCGCGACCACCGCCAGGCCCTGTTCGGACGCGAAAGCCACCAATCCGGAGACGTCGTCGTGGTGCCGGAGGTGCTGGTAGCGGTCGGTCACCATCGCGCCGCGGCGGTTCCAGCGGCGGCGGCCGACGATGTGGACCTCCGCGGCCGCGAAGGCGTTCGCCGTGCGGACCACCGTGCCGATGTTGTGGTCGTGCTGGAAGTTCTCGATCGCGACGTGGAACGGGTGCCGCCGGCTGTCCACATCGGACACGATCGCCTCGCGGCGCCAGTAGCGGTACGCGTCGACGACGTTGCGGCGGTCGCCGTCGCGCAGCAGGTCCGGGTCGTACCGCTCGTCCGACGGCCAGTCGCCCGGCCATGGGCCGACGCCGACCTCTTCGCGGCTGACCCACTCGGTGGGTCCGGCGTCGGGGGAGGTGCTCACCCCCCGATTGTCGCCTAGCCCAAGCGCACCCGGTGCGTCCGGGCGTCTTCGCTGTGGTCGCGGTGGCGCCAGCGGTGGTACACGCCGACGTAGGAGTAGACGACCACCGCGATCGCGACGACGCCGATCGCCGGCAGCCACGACTGCGGGAACACCGTGCCGTACAGGTAGTAGGCGTTGAACCCGCCGGGCAGGTCGCCGAGGCCCTGCTGGTGGCGGAAGAAGTTCTCCAGCGCGGTGAACGGGCACGGCACCGGCGCCACGTTGACCAGGATTCCCCAGGCGACGGCGAGCATGTGAACGAAGATCAGCTTCGGCCAGCGCCAGGCGACGAATCCCCCGAAACCGATGAGGATCAGGGCCAAAAGGTGCACCGCGACAGTCACGTCCGCCAGGAACTTCGCCACCACACGCCCCCTTCACCGTCCCCCTACCAGCGACTTTACTCCGCTGATCGAGTTCGGCCGCCCCTAGGAATGCCCGGCTGTGTGATGTTTAACCCACCGGAGCAACCTGTTCACCCCGGCGGTGACGGGGGCGTCACACCCGGTGGGAATTCCGGTGGGCGTTTTGCCGGGTACTTCGTCGGCTCCTCGTGCGGGTACTGCTCGGGCGGCTTCTTCCACGGCGGCTGGTGCCCGGGCCGCTCCGGCGGCTCGTCGGGCTTCGACGGCTCGTCCATGCCTTCGACGGTACTCCGGGAGGGGGTCAGGCGAACGCCGCGCCGTCGAGGTCCGTGACGACCAGCCGCAGCCGCGCGTTCTCCCACACCGTCCCCACCAGCACCGGACGCACCACCGCCGCGGCCCGGTCCAGCAACGGCGGGATCGGCAGCCGCGTCGCGATCAGGCGGACCTGAACGACCTCCGGCGACAGGTCGACCGCCGAATCCGCCGACAACCACGTCGCCGGGCGGAGGCCGTCCACCGCTTCGAGGGCGCCGACGATCTTCTCGACGGCTTCGGCCCCGGTCACCGGTCCTCGATGTCCATGATGGACACCGAAACCTCGTCGACGACCAGGCCGGTCTGCTCGGTCACGAACCGCCCGACCGCGCGCTGCACCGCCCGGCCCACCGCCGCGGCCTGGTCGGCCGAGGCTGTGACCAGGTCGATCTCGACCGTCACGCGGCCGTCCGCCGTGCGGACCCGGACGCCGTCCGCCGGCGCCGGGTCGAGGCCCTTCCAGCGCTGGCGGGCGGCGCGCGTCCACGCCGTGACCAGGCCACGCAGGCCCGGTTCGAGCCGCACCACGCCCGGCGTCCCGATCGCCGCCCGCGCCGCCACCGACGCGATCACCGGGTCGGCGATGACGTAGTCCACGCTCATTCCCCTGGCTCCCCGACAGTGTCTTCCTCAACAGTGTCTTCCTCGAAGAGGTCGTCCACCAGCAGGTCGAGCTTCGCCAGCGTCAGCCCCACCCGGGCCGCGGCCGCCGCGGTCACCCGCTCCCGCACCAGCGCCAACGCCGCACCGCCGGTGACGATCCGCAGACTCACCGCGAGGGTGAGTTCCACCTCGACGACACCGCCGACGCCGTCCGCTCTGGTCCGCACCCGGCAGCGTCGCGCCCGGACGCCGTCGACCGTGTCCGCCGCGTACCGCAGCACGGCCGCGACGGCCTGCTCGCTGATCTCGACGAACCCGGGTTCGGGGGTCGGCAACGCCACCATCGAGCCGCGCCGCACCTCGGCCCGCACCGCCGACATGATCCGGCCGAACAAGGCCGGCGGAACATCGTCCTCGACCACCAGTTCCGCGGTGGCTTCGCGCAGGGCCAGCAAGCTCTCGCGCGCGGCCCGGCAGTGCGGGCAGGTCAGCTCGTGCTCGTCGGCCAGCCCGGCGCCGACCGCGTCGAGCCGCTCCCACACCTGCTCGACATCGCGTTCGCAGGGCAGCTCGTAGTCCGTCATCGCCACGGCTTCATCACCTCCGCCAGCTGGGCCCGGGCCCGCGCGATCCGGCCGCGGACCGCGGTCGCGTTCGCGCCGACGACTTCGCCGATTTCGTCGTAGGACCGGCCGTGCACTTCGCGCAGCAGCCAGCACGCTCTCTGTTCGGGCGTCAGCTGTGCCAGCGCCGCGGTCAAGGCCGCGAGCTGCCCACTGACCTGCGCGGCCCGCTCCGGCTGGAGGTCGGCCCGAGGCGACTCGGCGGTGTCCAGGTCGACGTCCGCCTGGGGTTTCCGCGCGCGGATGGCGTTGAGGCAGCGGTTCGTGGTGGCCCGGTAGAGCCAGCCGACGAACGCCGCGTCCTCGCCGAGCTGGCCGAGCTTGCGCCAGGCGTTGAGGAAGACCTCCTGCACGACGTCCTCGGCGTCGCCGCGGTGCGCGAGCATCTTCACGGCGAGCCGGAACATCGGCCCTTGGTAGCGCAGCACGAGCTGCTCGTACGCCCGGACGTCGCCATCCTTCGCGCGCCCGACGAGGGTCGCGTCGTCGAGCGGCGTAGCGGCAGTCGTCACGGCACCTCCTCAGGAGGAGGACACCAGCGAACGGAAAACGTCACGGGGTGATTGTCGGTGACCTGGGTCACCGAGGCGAATCAGCCCAGGCCGAGGTCGTCCTTGCCGAGGACGTAGCGGTACTCCAGGCCTTCCTTCTCGATGGCCTCCCGCGCCCCGGTGTCGCGGTCGACCACCGTCACCACGCCGATCACGTTCGCGCCCGCCTCACGCAGGGCGGCGACCGCTTCGAGGACGCTGCCGCCGGTCGTCGACGTGTCCTCGACCGCCAGCACGCGCTGCCCCCGGACCTCCATGCCCTCGATGCGCCGCTGCATGCCGTGTTCCTTGACGGACTTCCGGACGACGAACGCGTCGAGCAGGACCCCGTCGGTCGCCGCGGAGTGCAGCATCGCCAGCGCGACCGGGTCGGCGCCGAGCGTCAGCCCGCCCGCGGCGACGTAGTCCCAGTCCGCCGTCAGCTGGCGCAGCAGCTTGCCGATCAGCGGCGCGGCCGCGTGGTGCAGCGTCGCGCGCCGGAGGTCGATGTAGTAGTCGGCTTCCTTGCCGGACGCCAGGGTCACTTTTCCGTGCACCACGGAAAGATCGGTGACCAGCCTGGCCAGTTCGAGTTTCGCCGCTTGATCCAACCCGGGGTACGCCACGGCCGAGAGTCTTACACACGGCCGTTCTCACTCACCGATGGATGTGGCGTCGACCGCACGTCCGCGCGTCGCGGCCCAGGCCGGGACGAGGATCGCGACGAGCGAGAGCACCACGGCGATCGCGAGCACCACCAGGTAGATCGCCAGTGGGCCGGACGGCAGCAGCGATCCGCTCACCACGAGGCAGAACGGCACGATCGAGCCCGCCGCGACGAGCGTCCCGAGCAGCACCGCGATGGCCGCGATCAGCCCGCCTTCGACGCCGGCCATCCGCAGCACCTGGCCGCGGGTGAACCCGCTCAGCCGCTGCAGCCCGAACTCCCGGCGCCGCTTGGCCGTGGCCATCACCAGCGTGTTGACGACCGAAATCACGGTGTACGCGATGATCATCCCGACGAGCAGGTAGTTGACCCACGCGCCGATCTCGTTGCCCTTCGCGTGCGCCGCGATGAGCACGTCCCGGTCACCGACAGCCACCGGCATTCCGGCTGTCGCCTCGCGAAGCCGCGAAGTCAGCGTCGCCGTGTCGACACCGGGAGCCGCCCGCACCAGCAGCTGCGGGGCGAGTCCGAGAGTCGTGTGCGGAGCCAGCAGCGACGCGGGCAGCACGAGCCGTTCGAACCCGGCGCGCTGGCTCACGACCGCGGCCACCCGCACGTCCACCGGCGTGCCGTCGCCGAGCCGCACCGACAGCGTGTCCCCGACCTGGCGGCCGAGCGTCGTCGGCACCTCGACGGCGTTCCCGGTCAGCTCGCTGACGCCGAGCGCCGGCCAGCCGTCGTCGTCCTGGTTCGAGTCGTAGGGCTTCTCGACGAACACCGTGCTCGTGACGTACTCGGACGCGCCGGCGACCCCCGGCGTCGACCGCACCCGCCCCAGCACCGACGGGTCGAGCCCGGCCGGCCCGGCGACGACCGCGTCCGCCCGCAGATCCTCGGTGTACGCCTGGTTCGAGACGGCTTCCTGGGTGGTCTGCAGGTAGATGTTGGCGGTCGCGATGCCGACCGCGAGCATGATCGGGGTGACCGCGCCGGCCGTCCGGACCGCGCCGACGCGGGTGTTGAGCAGCGCGATCCGGCCGGTGACGCCGCTGACCGCCTGGACCGGCCAGCGCAGCAGCATCGCCGTCACCTTGGTGACGCCGGGGCTGATCGCCGCGAGCCCGAACGCCCACAGCATCACCGCCGGACCCGCCGTGCTGGCCGCGACCGGACCGGTCATCACGGCGACGGTGACGATGGACAGCGCCGTGCCGCCCGCGAAGCACAGGATCGCGGTGATCACCCGGATCGGCGTCAGCCAGCGCCGCTCGACGGCGGCCTCGGCGAGGGCCTCGGTCGGGCGGACCTTCGACGCACGACGTCCGGCGACGAAGGACGCGGCGATGACGGCCAGCAGCGACGCGCCCGCGGCGACCGTCGCCGGGAGCCAGCCCTGCTCGAACCGCAGCACGTCCGGCACGACGTGGTTGGCCGCGAGCTCTCCGAACAGCCACTTCCCGAGCACCGGGCCGAGCACGACCGCGACGGCGACCGCGAGCACGCCGACGACCAGCGCCTCGCCGAGGACCATCCGCCGCAGCTGGCGCGGGGTCGTGCCGATCGCGCGCAGCAGCGCGAGTTCGCGCTGGCGCTGCTGGGTCGACAGCGTGAGCGTGCCTGCGACGACGAACACCATGACCATCGCCGACAGTCCACCCGAGACGGCGGCCAGCACGATCAGGTTCTCGCCGCTCTTGCCCACCTCGGGGAACTCGAGAAGACCACGGTCGGCGCCGGTCGTCACGACCCCGGCGTCCCCGACCACCGCCGACACCGCGGCGGCGTCACCACCGAAGACGCCGATGGCGTCGAACTGCCCGGGGTGTCCCGAAAGCCGTGAAGCGTCCGAAGCCGCGAAGAACACCGCCGAGTCCCGCATGGCCTGCGGCGCTTCGGCGATGCCGGAGATCCGGTACTCGACGACGCTGCCGTGCGCGGCGACCGGCAGCGTGTCCCCGGCGGCGAGCCCGAGCCCGGCGTCGACCACGACTTCGCCCGGCTTCGGCGCTTCGCCCTTCAGCGCGTACGGCGTCAGCGCGGCGGAATCCCACGCGTGCCCGAGGGCGCTCGCGGCGCCGATCTGGGCGGGGAAGCTGACCTCGCCGACGACGTCCGTGACGCCGGGGACCGCGCGCAGGCGGCCGGCCAGCGCGGCGTCGACGCGGACGCGCTCGGGCAGCGTCGCGTTCTTGAACTTGTGCTTGTCGTCGGGGTCGAGGGTCGCCGGGTCCTCTTCGGGCAGCGCCAGCGTTTGCTGCCCGCCGACGACGATCGGCGCCGCGGCCAGCCGCTGCACCGGCGTCTCGGACCGGATGCCCGTCTCCATCAGGCCACCGCACGCCGACACGATCAGCGCGCCGAAGAACACGGCGACGAACGTCGCCAGGAAGCCGCCCTTGCGCAGGCGGAGGGTGCGCATCGCCAGCTTGAACATCAGGCCCGCACCGCCGTCCGGTCCCAGGCCCCGAGGTGGGTCATCCGCTCGGCGACGGCTTCCGCGGTCGGCCGCGAGAGCCGCCCGGCGATCCGGCCGTCGGCCAGGAACACGACCTCGTCGGCGTAGGACGCGGCGACCGGGTCGTGCGTCACCATGATCACCGTCTGGCCCGACGTCCGGACGGAGTCGCGCAGCAGGCCGAGCACGTCGGCGGCCGTGCGGGTGTCGAGCGCGCCGGTCGGCTCGTCGGCGAACAGCACGGCCGGGTTCGTGACCAGGGCGCGCGCGATCGCGACGCGCTGCTGCTGGCCGCCGGAGAGCTGCCCGGGCAGGTGCTTGCGGCGCCCGTCGAGCCCGACGTGCGTGAGGATCCGCGCCACGAGCCGCTTGTCCGGGCGCTTCCCGGCCAGCTGCAGCGGCAGCACGACGTTCTGCTCGACCGTCAGCGCCGAGAGCAGGTTGAACGCCTGGAAGACGAAGCCGACGCGGTCGCGGCGCAGCTTCGTCAGGTACGTCTCGCTCTTGCCGTCGAGGTCCTGGCCGTCGAGCACGACCCGGCCCGACGTCGGCCGGTCGAGCCCGGCCGCGCAGTGCAGGAACGTGCTCTTGCCCGACCCGGACGGGCCCATCACCGCGGTGAACCCGCCGCGCGGGAACGAGATCGAGACCCCGTCCAGCGCGACCACGCCGTCGTACTCCTTGCGCACGGCCTCGAGCCGAACCGCCTCAGTCGTCATGGGGAGAACGCTAGGGAGGCAGCGCCCGGATCACCCTGGTGCGCACGCGCGTCTTCGAGGTAGGGACAGCCCTACTCAGGTGCGGCCTTTGCCACCGAAGCCGCCGCTGATCTTCCGCAGTACCGCGCGCGGCAGCAGCCCGCCGATCGCGACGACGGCCTTGTACTGCAGGCTCGGCACCGAGATCACCTTGCCGCGGCGCAGGTCCGCGAGCGCCTCGCCGACCACCTGTTCGACACCCAGCCAGGCGATTTTCGGGCCCGGCTTGCCGATGCCGGCCCGCTGGTGGAATTCGGTCGCGGTGAAACCGGGGCAGAGGGCCATCATCCGGACACCCTTCGGCAGCGACGCGGCGATGCCTTCGGTGAACGACGTGACCCAGTTCTTGCTGGCCGTGTACGTCGAGCCACGGCCGCTGAAGAACCCCGCGACGCTGCTGACCTGGATGATCTCGCCGTGGCCGCGCTGGATCATGCCGGGCAGCACGGCCCGGGTCAGCCGCAGGACGGCGGTGACGTTGACGTCGAGCTGACGCTGCAGCGCGTCCGGCGGGATCGTCCAGAAGTCGCCGTTCAGCCCGAACCCGGCGTTGTTCACCAGCAGGTCGACCGGACCGGCCGCGAGCCGCTCCTCGACCGCCGTCCGTCCGTCCACTTCGGACAGGTCAGCAGGGAGCACCTCAACGGCGACTCCGTGCTTTTCCCGCAGCTCAGCGGCGTACGCCTCCAGCCGCGTGGTGTCGCGGGCGACGAGAACCAGGTCGTACTTCTCGGCGGCGAGCGTGCGCGCGAACTGCGCGCCGATGCCCGCGGTGGCTCCGGTGATCACAGCTGTGTGACGTCCGGGGCTCCGCCCCGGGCCGGGGGCTCCGCCACCCGGACCCCCGACAAAGAAGTAGGTGGTGGTCATGTGGGTGAACGATACCCACAGGTCAGGGCCTGCGGGTGCAGCCGTTTCGGGCCCGGGTTATCGTCCCGGCCATGGGTAAGCACAGCAGGCGCAAGAGCGGCTACCTGCCCAAGGTCGCCGCCGGCGCGGCGCCCGTGGCTCTCCTGTTCGCGGGTCCCGCGTCCGCGTTCGCCGCCCGGCCCGACCTCCCGCTGCCGATCGACCACCGCCACACGACGACGTTCGTCAGCGACGGCGACACGCTTTCCGCGGCCCGCCGCGACGTCGTCGTCAAGCAGCTCGGCGACGCCCAGCTCGCGTCCGACGTCACGGAGGCCGTCGCCACGCGCGGCGACCGCGCGGGCGTCGTCGAGCGGGCTCACCAGGGCGTCTGGCTCGCCAAGGGTGTCGACGTCCTGAGCGAAGACGCCGAGCAGCTCGACACCGGGCTGTTCACGGGAGACCTCACGGGCGGGGTCGCCGGCCGCCGATCGTCCGGGCAGGCCGTCGACCTCGGCCGGCTGGGCGCGCTCGGCACGACGTCCGAGCTGCACGCCATCGGCAGCCTGTCCGGCCACCTCGACGTGGGCCAGGCACACGAGCTCGGCGGCCAGCTGGGACCGGCATCCAGCCTGGTCAAGACGTCCCAGACCCTGCCGTCGGGCTCGTTCAGCGGCGACCTCGGGATCGACCACGTGGTCCACGTCCAGGGCGCCACGACCACCGTGCGCGGCGCCCTCGACCAGCACCCGTCACTGACGGCGAGCGTGCTCGACCAGCGGGTGCCCGGCCTCTAGCCCTGCGGCGCCGGCGGGTCCGCGGGCGGCTGCTGGACCGGAATGCCGGCGGCCGGGGTCGGCGGGTTGCCGCCGGTGGACGGGATGGGCGCGCTCGCCTGGTGGCGGCCCGCGTCGTAGTCCTCGTCGAACGGGTCGACGATGTCCGCGATCTCGCCGAGGTCACGCAGCAGCCGCTCGAGCCGGGACGGACCGGCCGTCGGGACGACGCTGGCGAGCACCCACTCGGCCTCGAGCCAGGCCACGCCGACGTCGCCGCCCAGCTGGTCCGCGGCGTCGACGAGCTCCTGGGTGATCACCGCGCGGGCGCCGTCGGCGTCGTCCGCGAAGGCGTAGCGCGAGCCGATCGGACCGAGCATCTCGGGCATGTCGGTGCGCTGGAACGGCACGCTGGACAGCCACATCTCGATCGGGATCCGGTGCTTCTTGTTGCAGCGCACGGCGACGACGACCGCCGGGATCTGCCCCTCGGACTCGATGTCGAAGATGAACACGGGACGGCGGCCGTCGGAGGTGAAGGTCGAACCCGCGACGACGTTCACGGCCGCGTCCGCGCCGAAGTAGCCGATCGCGCCGTTGGACCACTGCTGCGGCAGCCGCTCGTCCTCCTCGACGAACTGCCAGCCGCGCAATTGCGCCCAGCGCATTCGCTCGCGGTTGCGCGAGCCCTCCTTCGCCCGGTCGGCCGCGAGCAGCCCCAGCCCCGCCACCAGCGCGACGGCGGCGATGACGAACCAGATCCACGCCGGAATACCCACGACGTGCAGGGTATCGCCTGCTACGCCGAAGAGATGATCGCCGGTACCCGTGTCGCCGAGCCCGTTCGGATCAATTCCCGGTCCCCGGGTCGACAAATCGCCACGAACCACCACTGTGGACGGCCGTGAAAAGCCGTGAAGGCCTCCTTCGCGGCCATAAGAGCCGGTAAGGAGGCCTTCACGGACTTGCGGGTCAGACGCGCTCGACGGTGAGGGAGTCGCCGGCTTCCAGCTCCGGGATGTCGACCCGCACCGTGTCGCCGTCGCGGACCTCGCCGGACAGGAGCTCCTTCGCCAGCTTGTCGCCGATCGCCGACTGGACCAGCCGCCGGAGCGGGCGGGCGCCGTAGATCGGGTCGAAGCCGTTGAGCGCGAGCCACTCGCGGGCGCCGTCGGTGACCTCCAGGTTCAGCCTGCGCTGCGCCAGCCGCGAAGCCAGCCGCGCCACCTGGATGTCCACAATGGACGTCAACTGCTCGGTGCCGAGCGAGTGGAACACGACGATGTCGTCGAGCCGGTTGAGGAACTCCGGCTTGAACTGCCGCTGCACCACCGACAGCACCGCGTCCCGCCGCTGCCGCTCGTCCAGGTTCGGGTCGGCGATGGCCTGCGAACCGAGGTTCGAGGTCAGGATCAGGATGGTGTTGCGGAAGTCCACCGTCCGGCCCTGGCCGTCGGTCAGCCGCCCGTCGTCGAGGACCTGCAGCAGCACGTCGAAGACGTCCGGGTGGGCCTTCTCGACCTCGTCGAGCAGCACCACCGAGTACGGCCGGCGCCGGACGGACTCGGTCAGCTGCCCGCCCTGGTCGTACCCGACGTACCCCGGCGGTGCGCCGACCAGGCGCGCCACCGAGTGCTTCTCGGCGTACTCGCTCATGTCGATGCGCTGCATCGCGCGCTCGTCGTCGAACAGGAACTCCGCCAGCGCCTTCGCCAGCTCGGTCTTGCCGACGCCGGTCGGGCCGAGGAACAGGAACGAGCCGGTCGGGCGGTCGGGGTCGGCGACGCCGGCCCGGCTGCGGCGCACCGCGTCCGCGACGACCTGCACGGCCTCGGGCTGCCCGATCACGCGCCGGGACAGCTCGTCCTCCATCCGGAGGAGCTTGCCGGTCTCGCCTTCGAGGAGCCGGCCCGCCGGGATGCCGGTCCACGCGCTGACGACGTCCGCGACGTCGTCCGCGCCGACCTCTTCCTTGAGCATCACGTTCTGCTGGCTGGCCTCGCTCGCCGCGGTGGCCGCTTCGAACTCCTTCTCCAGCGCCGGGATCCGGCCGTAGCGCAGCTCGGCGGCCTTGCCGAGGTCGCCGTCGCGCTCGGCGCGTTCGGACTCGCCGCGCAGCTGCTCGAGCTGCTCCTTGAGTTCGCGGACCTTCTCGATGGAGCCCTTCTCGTTCTGCCAGCGGGCGGTCAGCGCGGTCAGCGTCTCGCGCTTCTCCGCCAGCTCGCCGCGCAACGCCGCCAGCCGATCGCGAGAAGCCGCGTCGCTCTCCTTGGCGAGCGCCATCTCCTCGATCTCCAGCCGACGGACGGCGCGCTCGACCTCGTCGATCTCCACCGGCCGCGAGTCGATCTCCATGCGCAGCTTGGACGCGGCCTCGTCGACCAGGTCGATGGCCTTGTCCGGCAGGAAGCGCGCGGTGATGTAGCGGTCGGACAGCGTCGAGGCGGCGACCAGCGCGGCGTCCGTGATGCGGACACCGTGGTGCACCTCGTAGCGCTCCTTCAGCCCGCGCAGGATCGCGATGGTGTCCTCCGGCGACGGCTCGCCGACGAGCACCTGCTGGAAGCGCCGCTCCAGGGCGGCGTCCTTCTCGATGTGCTGGCGGTACTCGTCGAGGGTGGTCGCGCCGACCATCCGCAGCTCGCCGCGAGCGAGCATCGGCTTGATCATGTTGCCGGCGTCCATCGCGCCCTCGCCGGTCGCGCCGGCGCCGACGATCGTGTGCAGCTCGTCGATGAAGGTGACGACCTCGCCCGCGGAGTCGGTGATCTCCTTGAGCACGGCCTTCAGCCGCTCCTCGAACTCGCCGCGGAACTTCGCGCCGGCCACCATCGACCCGAGGTCGAGGGCGACGACGCGCTTGCCGCGCAGCGACTCCGGCACGTCCCCGGCGACGATGCGCTGGGCCAGCCCTTCGACGATGGCCGTCTTGCCGACGCCGGGCTCGCCGATCAGGACCGGGTTGTTCTTCGTGCGCCGCGACAGCACCTGCACGACGCGGCGGATCTCGGTGTCGCGCCCGATGACCGGGTCGAGCGCGCCCGCGCGAGCGCGCTCGGTGAGGTCGACGCCGTACTTCTCCAGCGCCTTGAACGTGCTCTCCGGGTCTTCGCTGGTGATCCGGGCGGAGCCGCGGACCTTGACGAACGCCTCGCGCAGCGCGTCCGGCGTGGCGCCGTGGCGCTTGAGCAGGTCCGCGACCTGGCCGCCTTCGGTGGCGAGCCCGACGAGCAGGTGCTCGGTCGAGACGTACTCGTCGCCCAGCTCGGTCGCCAGCTTCTGCGCGTGCGTCAGCGACTTCACGGCGAACGTGTCGAACTGCGGGCTCGACACCGTCGCGCCGGTCGCGGACGGCAGCGCCGCGATCAGCGGCTCGAGCTCTTTGTGCACCACCCCCGGGTCGGCCCCGACCGCGGTCAGCAGCGGTGCGGTCAGCCCTTCACCCTGCGCCAGCAGGGCGCCCAGCAAGTGGGCGGCCGACACGTGCGGGTTGCCGGCCATGGTGGCCGCCTGCGCCGCGGACGAGATCGCCTGCTGGGTCTTCGTGGTCGGGTTGAAAGCGTCCATCCCTCACCTCATGCTCGATACACCAAAAGTCCAGGTGACAGGCCTGACCGAGACCTGACACTATCTCTAACGCACGAAAACTTGAGTCTGTTCCGCTCAACTCTGACCGGGTGCGACGGCGCCCGCCGGCAACCGGGAGCCCAGCATCCCGAGCCCGGCCACGGCGAGGCCGGCGCACGCCCCGACCAGCACCCAGGGTAACCAGTTCGCGACCGAGAACAACGCCACCACGGCGGGCGCGAGGACCTGCGCCACGGTGAACGCGTACTGGTACGCAGCCAGATAACGGCCGCGGGCCACCGGAGGTGCCGCGGCTTCGGCCAGCGCACCCGAACGCGGGCCGAAGACCAGGTCGCCGGCGGCGAAGACCAGCGTCGACAACAGCAGGTAGACCACGCGCCAGCCGTCGGGCACGAGCAGCACGCCGAGGCTGACCAGGCACCACGCGGCGAACAGCGCCGAGCCGGCGCGCATCGCCGTGATCCGGCTCAGGTGGGCGGTGAGCCGCAAAGCGAGCGTGCCGCCGACGCTCGTCAGCACGGTCAGCAGGGCGAGGATCGCGCCGGGCAGCCAGGCCGGGCCGTGCAGCCGGTCGAGGACGAACACCGGCGTGCCGATCAGGAAGAAGTCGAGCGAGAGCCCGAAAAGCCCGCTGAAGAGGATCAAGGCGAGGTACGGCCGGTCGCGCAGCACCCGGGCGGACCCTTCGCCGTCCTGCCGGTGTGGCCGCGACAGCTGCACGAAGAACGCGAGGATCGACGCGGCCACGACGAACGTCGCGACGTCGAGGAGGAGCGCGATCCGGTACCCGCCCGCGCCGAGCCAGGTCAGCAACGCCCCCGCGACGAGACCGCCGAGGCCGAAGCAGCCGGCCCGCACCATCCCCACCTCGGCGAACGGCCGATCTTTCGGGACGTCGCCCGCGACGTCGGCGATGAGCACGTACAGGCAGCTGTAGAACAGCTGCTGGCCGGTGGACAGCAGGACCGCGGCGGCCACGACCGGGCCCGCGCCGTCGGCGAGCAGGTACGCGCCCGCGCCGGCGGCCTGCAGCAGCTGGGCCCCGATGACGACGGCCCGCGGCCCGACGCGGTCCACCAGGCGACCGGCCAGCGGCGGCACGACGAGCCCGCCGACGGTACCCAGCGTGACCGCCGTGCCCGCCATCGCGAGCGGCACGCCGACCACCTGCGTCACGTAGACCAACGCCAAGGGGAGAAAAAGACCTGAGCCGAAGTTGTCGATCCCCAACGCGCACAGCAGTGCGACCCGGCTACGCGTCACCCACCGACGTTAACGCTGTGGCACACCGCCAAGTCAGGCCCGAACGGCCACATTCCGGCGTGCAAAAAGCCACTGCCGGTGTTACCGCGAGGGCACCGCGTCACTTGGTCGTGTCAGCCAGGCAAGCGGCGCTGCCGAGGGCGCGGCGGAGGTCGGCGTTCATCTCGGCGAGCCTGCCGATGAGATCGGTGACGCGCTCGTCGTCCCAGCCGCCGAGCGCCGTTTCCATGAATTCCAGGTAGTTGGCGCGCCAGCGGGCGAGCTCGGACCGGCCCTTCTCGGACACGCTCACCAGGGACGCGCGGCCGTCTTCGGGCGCGGGACGGCGGTCGACGAGCCCGGCCGCGGACAGCTGCGTGATCTGCCTGCTGACCACCGACAGGTCGACGAACCGGCGCTTGGCCAGCTCGGACGGCCTGGCTTCGCCGTTCTTCGCGAGGTCCGACAGCAGCATCGCGGCCGCCGGGTGCAACCCCGGCTGGTCCTGCCAGGCCTGCATGACCCAGGCGTGCTGGAGCTGCGACGCGGTCTTCAACTCGCGCATGAGCTCGACCCGGACATCGTCGTCGGTGTCGTCGAAGCCCATCGGACCCTCCTGCCACAGCCATTACTTGTGCAATACAAGTTTATTGTCGATCGCTTGCGCGAGCAAGGATCACCCTGGTGAGGTCGCCCACGCCGCAACCGCGGGCAATACACCCGGTCGGAGCAACAATGCGAGCAAAAGGGCGCCCGGCGGCTACCCTGCGGACGGACGCGCGCGCGACGCGCCCAGGTGCGTAACGAGGTGGATGCAGTGGCGATGGACTCAGGAGGCGGCCGTGAGCACGAAGGCCGTCTCCGCGCCCGGGCCGGCGATGACTGACCGGGTACCACCGCACCACCGTCCCCAGGCAGCGAACACCCGCCCATGACAGCCGACTCCGTCAGCCCGTTCCCCCGGTCCTCGGCCCCGCGTGAAGCCCCCGCGGCCGTCGCGGCGATGGTGCAGCTCATCCGGGACAGCTGGGCGAAGTCCGAGCCGTACATCGCGGACATCTCCCAGTTCTTCTACGGGATGCTGTTCACCCTCGCGCCGACCACGCGCGATTTCTTCCCGATCAACATGGAGATCCAGCGCGGCCGGCTGGTGCGCGCGCTGGTGCACATCGTGCAGATGGTGGACCGGCCCGACGACCTCGCGCCCTTCCTGCGCCAGCTGGGCCGCGACCACCGCAAGTTCGGCGTCGTGCCCCGGCACTACGAAGCCGTCGGCACCGCGCTGCTGGCGTCGCTCAAGAACCACCTCGGCCCGGAGTGGACGCCCCAGGTCGAACGCGCCTGGGCGGAGGCGTTCACCATCGCCGCGCGGGCCATGCAGGACGCCGCCGCGTCCGACACGAACCCGCCGTCGTGGCAGGCCACCGTGGTCGAGCACCGGCGGCTGACCTGGGACCTCGCGCTGGTCCGGCTGATGCCCGACCAGCCCGTGCCCTACCACCCCGGCCAGTACGTGAGCGTCGAAGTCCCCCAGCGGCCGCGGCTGTGGCGCTACCTCTCGCCGGCGAACGCGCCGCGCGAGGACGGCGGCATCGAGTTCCACGTCCGCGCCATCGACGGCGGCTGGGTGTCCAGGGCGATAGTCAGCCACACCCAGCCCGGCGACGTCTGGCGGCTCGGCCCGCCACTCGGCCGGCTGACGGTCGACCGCGAATCGTCACGGGCCGTGCTGATGGTCGCGGGCGGGACGGGCATCGCGCCCCTGCGGTCGATCCTCGACCACCTCGCGCTGTGGGGCGAGAACCCGAAGACGTGGCTGTTCTACGGCGGGCCGGCCCGCGAGGACCTCTACGACCTCGAGGAACTGCGCGCGCTCGCGTCCACCAACCCCTGGCTGAACGTGACGCCGGTGGTCGAGCGCGGCGGCGACGTCCCCGGCTTCGAACAGGGGACGCTGGCCGAGGCGATCACGCGGTACGGCGCCTGGCCGAACCACGACATCCTCGTGTCCGGCTCGCCGGCGATGATCCGCGCGACGGTGTCGCGCATGTTGGTGGCGGGCAGCGCGCTCGACCAGATCCAGTACGACCCGTTCACGATCGACTAGCACCTCCCATTGCGGACGCACCGGTTCCGGTGCACAAATCGAACGAACCGCAAGAATTGTTACGGCGCTCGGTGAATCCCTTCGGGTGATCGTTTTTACGCTGTGCCAGACGGGGTTGACCCGGTGTGGCGAAATTGCTCCGTTCGAGCGGACCGCGCGGAATCACGCGCATCTGCACGGGAATTCGCCTACAGTCGGAAACCCTCGGGGGCGGCACCGCCACGACGACGCCGCAGGCACGGCGCGAAAAGCCTTTGCACGACTGGAGATTACCGTTCCCGATGAGTGCTGAATCACTGAAGATCTCCGCCCCGCCCAAGACTGTTCCCGTTTCGGCTGTGGAAGGTCGCGAACTGGCCAGGCTGATCCGTGAAAGTTTTGCGGAGATCGAACCGAAAGCCGACGAACTGGCGCAGTACTTCTACGGCGCGTTGTTCGTCATCGCGCCGGATTGCCGCGATCTGTTCCCGGCCTCCATGGCCAACCAGCGGAGCCGGTTGTTGCGCGCCCTCGTGTACGTGGTGCAGATGGTCGACCGGCCCGACGAGCTGACGACGTTCCTCGGGCAGCTGGGCCGCGACCACCGCAAGTTCGCCGTGGTGTCCCGCCACTACGACGCCGTCGGCGTCGCGCTGCTGTCCGCGCTGAAACGGTTCCTCAAGCAAAAGTGGACGCCCGAGGTGGAGTGCGCGTGGACGACGGCGTACGGGATCATCGCCAAGACCATGCGCGAGGCCGCGCAGGCCGAGACCGGGCCGGCGTCGTGGGCGGCGCGGGTGCTCGACCACCGCAAGCTGTCCCGCGACGTCGCGATGGTGCGGGTGCAGACCGAAGGACTGCTGCCCTTCCGGGCCGGCAGCTACGTGAGCGTCGAGGTACCGCAGCGGCCGCGGATGTGGCGCTACCTCTCCCCGGCGACCGCGCCGCGCGGCGACGGCCAGCTGACGTTCCACGTGCGCACGGTGCCCGGCGGCTGGGTCAGCGGCGCCATCGTCAACCACACCGAGCAGGGCGACGTCTGGCGGCTCGGGCCGGCGATGGGCACGCTCAACGTGCGCCCGACCGCGACGCGGAAGCGGCTGCTGATGATCGCCGGCGGAACGGGCGTCACCCCCTTCGTCTCGATCCTCGACGACCTCGCGCACTGGAAGCGCAACCCGCCGGTGCACCTGTTCTTCGGCGGCAAAAGACCCGAGGACCTGTACGCGCTCGACGACCTCCGGCGGCTGACCGCGGTGTCGAAGTGGCTGACGGTCACGCCGGTGACCGAGGAGGGCGCGATCCCGGGCGGCGACCGCGGCACGCTCGCCCACGCGGTGACCCAGCGCGGTTCCTGGAAGGACCACGACATCCTCGTCTCCGGCTCGCCCCCGATGATCCGGGCGACGATCGCGAAGCTGCTGACCGCCGGCGTCGAGCTCGAGCGCATCCGCTTCGACCCGTTCACCCTGGACTGAGGAACTCTCAGCGCGCCTCGCGGGAGGGACTGATTCTCGCTATGTTCGCCGATATGGAGATGACTATTCCGGTTTCGGACGGCACGATCGGCGGCTACCTGGCGGAGCCGCCGGGCGAAGGACCGCATCCGGGTGTGGTGCTCATCCACGACGCGTTCGGGCTGAGCCAGGACACGAAGAACATCACCGACCGCTTCGCCGCCGAGGGCTACCTCGCGCTCAGCCCGGACCTGTACGCGCGCGGCGGTTTTCGCCGGTGCGTGCGCCGCGTGTTCTCGGACATGTTCGCCAACCAGGGCCGGACGTTCGACGACATCGAGGCGTCGCGCGCGCTCCTGGCCGGCCGCGGGGACAGTTCGGGCCGGATCGGCATCGCCGGGTTCTGCATGGGCGGCGGCTTCGCGCTCGTCGCGGCGTCACGCGGCTTCGAGGCGTCGGCGCCGTACTACGGGCAGCTGCCGAAGAACCTGTCGGTGCTCGACGACGCGTGCCCGATCGTCGCGAGCTTCGGCAAGAAGGACTTCTCGCTGCACGGCGCGGCGGTCAAGCTCGAGACGGCGCTCACCGAGCGTGAAATCCCGCACGACGTCAAGGAGTACGACGGGGCGAGTCACGGGTTCGCGAACAAGATCGAGGTCGCACCGCCGTTGAACCTGCTGCTCAAGGTCATCGGGTTCACCTACCACCACGAGGCGTCCGAGGACGCGTGGCGCCGAGTGACGTCTTTCTTCGGCGAACACCTGCAGCAACCGGCCCGACCTTCGCACTGAGCCGAGCGGGCTACCGAAGTCGCCGGATGGCTGTAGTTGATTGACCGTTGTGCCCGAATCGCTTTATGGTCTAGACCACGTCTTCCCCGGACGTGCTCGTTCGTCCTCCCTCCGGAACAACGCTGTTCCCCCTCGAGGAGCCGAAATGACCCTGAAGCGAAAGCTCTTCGCGGCCGCAGCCGGTGCTCTCCTCGCCCCGGTGCTGGTCGTCGTCCTCCCCGCCACCTCCGCGAGTGCCCACGGGTACATCTCCGATCCGCCCAGCCGGCAGGCCAACTGCGCGGCCGGGAAAGTCCCGAACTGCGGGCAGATCGTCTACGAACCCCAGAGCGTCGAAGGTCCCAAGGGCCTGCGCAGCTGCAACGCCGGGTTGGGGCAGTTCGCCGAGCTGACCGACGAGTCGAAGCCCTGGCCGGCCAAGTCGGTCGGCACTTCGGTGACGTTCAACTGGGTGTTCACCGCCCGGCACGCCACGAAGAGCTACGAGTACTACGTCGGCAACACGCTCGTCGCGTCGTTCAACGGCAACGGCCAGCAGCCCCCGTCGACCGTGCAGCACACGGTGAACCTGGCCGGCTATTCGGGCCGGGTGAAGGTGCTGGCGATCTGGAACATCTCCGACACGACCAACGCGTTCTACAGCTGCGTCGACCTCCAGATCGGTGGCGGCGGCACTCCGCCGCCGACCACCACCCCGCCCCCGACGACGACCCGCCCGCCGACGACGACCCCGACCACACCGCCCTCGAGTGGCACGTGGGCGGCCGGAACGGCGTACAAGGCCGGCGACGTGGTGACGTACGGCGGCGCGAGCTATCGCTGCCTCCAGCCGCACACGGCGATCGCGGGCTGGGAGCCGCCGAACACGCCTGCCCTCTGGCAGCGTCAGTGAGAGTGCTGCTGGCCGTCGTCGCGCTGCTGCTGGCCGGCTGCAGCGCGACGGCGGCCCCACCCGCGTACAACGCGGCCGACGTGATGTTCCTGCAGATGCTGATCCCCCAGAACCAGCAGGGCATCGAGATCGTCCGCCTGGCCGCGGACCGCCCGCTGCCACCGGCGTTGAAGGAGCTGGCGGCGGCGATCGAGTCCACCCAGCTCACCGAGATGGACGACATGAAGCGGTGGCTGCGCGACTGGGGCCGGCCCGAGACGATGGACATGAACCCCCAGGTTCACGCGGGGCACGGCGGCATGAAGATGACGTCGCCGGACCTGGTGGGCACTCTCCGGGCGGGTTCGGACGCCGAGTTCTCCCGCAAGTTCCTCGACGTGCTGACCGGCCAGCAGCAAGGAGCGGTCGAGCTGGCCCAGACGGAGAACGGCGCGGGCGGCGGAGTCAACGCCCAGGCTCGCGACCTCGCTCGGCGCGTCATCGAGTCGCGGACCGCCGAGGTGAAGCAGCTGTTGAACTTCAAGGTGTGACGTCCCCGCGGCCCCGGGTGCCGACCGCGAGCAGCCCCTGCCCGGCTGCTCGCGGTCGGCGCGTTTATTCGGTTGGCCACGCCCGCGCGCCGAGTTAGCCTCGCGATCATGAAGTTCTCCTGCGCCGTCTTCGCGAGGTTGCGTACCCGCCGCTGACGGCGGCGCACCGATCTCCTTTCCCTGCCCGCCGTTCCGGCCTTCGCCGGGCGGCCGCTTTCGTGCTGCCCGGCTCCCTCCAGAGCTGCGGAGCATCCCTTGACTTCCCTCGTACCCGAACACGCCCACCTGCGCGCGGACCGCGTCGGCGTCACGCTCGGCTCCCGCCGGGTCCTGCACGACGTGAGCGTCACCGTCTCGCCCCGGTCCCGGCTGGCGATCGTCGGCGAAAACGGGCGCGGCAAGACCACCCTGCTGCACGTTCTCGCCGGACTGCGAGCGCCCGACCACGGCACCGTCCAGCGGACCGGGACCATCGGCGTCGCCCGCCAGACCATGCCGTTCCGGTCCGGCGAAACCGTCGGCACGCTGACCACCGAAGCCCTGCGCGAAACCCACGACGCCTTGCGAGCGCTCGAGGCGGCGACCGAGAACTTCGCCGAAGACCGTTACGCCGCAGCGCTCGACACGGCCACGCGCCTCGACGCGTGGGACGCCGAACGCCGCGTCGACGTCGCCCTCGAAGCCCTCGACGCCTGCGCCGACCGGGCCCGCGAGCTCAGCACGCTCTCGGTCGGGCAGCGCTACCGCGTGCGCCTGGCCTGCCTGCTCGGCGCGCGACACGACTTCCTGCTGCTCGACGAGCCCGGCAACCACCTCGACGCCGGCGGCCTCGCGTTCCTCACCGGCCGCCTGCGCGATCACGACGGCGGCGTCGCCCTCGTCAGCCACGACCGCGCGCTGCTCGGCGACGTCGCGACCGAGTTCCTCGACCTCGACCCCAGTCAGGACGGCCGCCCGCGCAGCTACGCCGGCGGCTACCAGGCCTGGCAGGACGGCCGCCGCCGCGACCGCGAACGCTGGGTGCAGGAGTTCGAAGAGCAGCAGGACACGCACCGGCAGCTCACCCTCGCGGTGACGCAGGCCCGCGACCGGCTCAGCACCGGCTGGCGGCCGGACAAGGGCACCGGACGGCACCAGCGTCAGTCCCGCGCACCCGGCGTCGTCCAGGCGCTCAACCGGGAACGGGCGGCGCTGGAAGCGCACCGCGTGACCGTGCCCGAGCCGCCGTTGTCGTTGCGGTGGCCCGATCTCGGCTCCGGCGCTCAAGCACTGGTCCGCCTGCACGACGTCGGCGTCGCCGGTCGCCTCGCCGGCCCGGTGACGCTGTCCCTCGACCGCGGCGACCGGCTGCTCGTCACCGGCGCGAACGGCGCGGGCAAGTCGACGCTGCTCTCGGCGCTCGCCGGCGAGCTCACGCCGACGACGGGTTCGGTCCGGCGCCTCGCCGGGGCGACGGTGGCCTTGGTCGGCCAGGAAGTCCCGGCGTGGCCGGAAGAACTCACCGCTCACCGGCTGTTCGAGCGGGCAGGCGTCCCGTTTTCGGCCATGGGTTTGCTCGACGCCGAAGCCCTGCGCACCCCGGTCGGCCGCATGTCCCAGGGACAGCGGCGGCGCCTCGACCTCGCCCTGCGGCTGGCCGGACGGCCGGACCTGCTGGTGTTCGACGAGCCGACCAACCACCTGTCCGCGGTGCTCGTCGAGGAGCTGACCGAGGCCCTGCTCGGCACCCCGGCCGCGGTCGTCGTCGCGACGCACGACCGGCGGATGCTGGCGGATCTCGCGCCGTGGCCCCGGCTGGACCTCTGACGCACGAAGGCCTCCCCGAGGAGCTCGGGGAGGCCTTGGTGCGTTGGCTGGTCAGCGGCGTTTGGGACGCCACACCACCAGCGCCGTCTGCTGGTTGAGCGGGACGAGGTCCCGGCGGTAGGACGCGTGCGCCGCCGCCGCGGCCCGTTCACCCGCCACATAAGCCGCGGCCAGTTCTTCGGTCAGCTCCGCGAGGCGGGCCCGCAGAGCGTCGACCTGGTTCTCCAGCTCGATGATGCGCTTGATGCCGGCCAGGTTGACGCCATCCTCCTGCGACAGTCGCTGGACTTCACGCAGCAGCGCGATGTCCCGCATCGAGTAGCGCCGCCCACCACCGGAGGTGCGGCCCGGCGAAACCAGGCCCTGCCGGTCGTAGGTGCGCAATGTCTGCGCGTGCATCCCGGCGAGCTGTGCTGCCACCGAGATGACGAACACCGGGGTCTCTTCGTCGCCCCCCGCGGGAATCCCGCCGAACATCCCACTCACCTGCCTTCGAGCAGCTCAGTGATCTCGGGCCGGGGGTCGTGCCCGGCCATCGACTCGGCGTACGCCTGCAGTGCTTCGCGCGCCTTGTCGTCCATTTTGGCGGGAATCGCCGCCTGGAGGGTGACGAGCAGGTCACCTTGCGAACCGTCGCGCTTCGCGATGCCCTTGCCGCGCACGCGCAGCACCCGCCCGCTCGAGGTGCCCGGCGGCACCTTGAGCGAGACCTTGCCTTCGAGCGTCGGCACCGTGATCGTGGTGCCGAGCGCCAGTTCGGTGAAGTCGACCGGCACGGTGATGGTCAGGTCGAGCGCCTTGCGCCCGAACAACGCGTGCGGGGCCACGTGCACCCGGACGTACAGATCGCCCGCCTGCGCACCGCCCCGTCCCGGCTCGCCTTGGCCGGCCAGCCGGATCCGCTGGTCGTCGTCGACGCCCGGCGGGATCCGGACGGTCAGCGTGCGGGTCCGCGTGCTGACGCCTTCGCCGCCGCACTCCGGGCACGGGTCGTCGATGATCTGCCCACGCCCACGGCAGTCGCGGCACGGCTCCGAGAACGCGAACGCGCCCTGGCTGCGGCTGACCAAGCCCGAACCGGAACAGGTCGGGCAGGTCCGCGGCGACGTGCCCGGCTTCGCGCCGTTGCCGCCGCACGTCGAACAGGTCGCCGGGCTCGACAGCCGCAGCGGCAGGGTCGCGCCCTTGACCGCTTCGACGAAGTCGATCCGGACGTCGGTCTCGACGTCGGCGCCGCGCTGCGGCCGGTTGGCCGTCGCGCCCGCCGTCGTTCGGCCGCGGCCGAACAGCCCGCCGAGGATGTCGCCGAGCCCGCCGAAGCCGGCTTGCTGACCGCCGCCCGCGCCGGCCTGGCCGAAGATGTCGCCCATGTCGAAGCTGCCGCCACCGCCACTGCCGCCGGGGAAGTTGAACCCGCCCCCGCCGCCGAACAGCCGCCGCGCCTCGTCGTACTCCTTGCGCTTGCTCGCGTCGGAGAGCACGCCGTAGGCCTCGGAGACCGCCTTGAACTTCTGCTCCGCCTGCGCGTTGCCGGCGTTCGCGTCCGGGTGGTTCTCCTTGGCCAGCTTGCGGTAGGCCTTCTTGATCTCGTCCGCCGTGGCGTCGGAGGAGACGCCCAGTTCACGGTAGAAATCCTTGCCGACCCATTCCCGAGCACTCATCGGGCGCCTCCTCCTTCCAGCTGAACCGGATACTGCTTACTGCTGCTGGTCATCGAGTCCGCCGCCGAGTGGCAGCTCGCCACCGACGGGCGGGTGCTCCGCCGGGCCACCGGGCTCGTGGTCGGTGACCCCGACCAGCGCCGCCCGCAGGACCCGGTCGCCGAAGCGGTAGCCGCGGCGCATGACCACGGTCACCGTCGGGCCCGCCACGTCCGGCGACGTGTTGTGCTGCACGGCCTCGTGCACGCTCGGGTCGAAGGCCTCGCCCTCGCTGCCGAACGACTCGAGCCCCGCGCGCTGCAGGCCGCTGATCAGCTTGTCGCCGACGGCCTTGAACGCCCCGGTGAGGTCACCGTGCTGCTCGGCCCGCTCGAGGTCGTCGAGCAGCGGCAGCAGGTCGTTGACCACCGTCGCCTTCGCGCCGAGGACGACCGCCTCGCGGTCGCGCTCGACCCGCTTGCGGTAGTTGGCGTACTCCGCCTGCAGGCGCTGGAGGTCGGCGGTGCGCTCGGCCAGCTCCTTCTCGACGTCGGAGAAGACCGACACCGAGTCGTCCACAATGGACTCGCCCAGCGAGGGGCCCGCGTGCTCCACGGGCGCTTCCTCCGGCTCCGGCGCGGCGTGGGCCGGACCGGGCGGGCGAACCTGCCCGGTCTGGGGGTCCACCCGCCGCCGATCCCGCACGACCACCGGCTCCTCGGGGCCGCGGCCCTGGTTCTCGGATTCGTCGTAGCTGTGGGTCACTTCTTCTCGTCCTCTTCGACGATCTCGGCGTCCACCACGTCATCGGCCTTGGCCTGGCCACCGGCCGCACCGGCGTCTCCACCGGCCGCACCGGAAGCGCCGGCGGCACCCGCGGCCGCGTCGGCGTTCGCGTTGGCGTACAGGGCGGTGCCCAGCTCCTGCGAAGCGGTGTTCAGCTTCTCGATCGACTCGCGGATCTTCGCCGAGTCGGTGCCCTTGAGCGCCTCGTTCGACTCGTCGATCGCGGACTTGACCTTGCCCTTGAGGTCCTCGGGCAGCTTGTCGTCGTTGTCCTTGAGGAACTTCTCAGTCTGGTAGACCAGCGTCTCGGCCTGGTTGCGGGTCTCGGCCTCTTCGCGACGGGTCTTGTCTTCCTCGGCGTGCGCCTCGGCGTCCTTGACCATCCGATCGATGTCGTCCTTCGGCAGCGCGGAGCCACCGGTGATCGTCATCGACTGCTCCTTGTTCGTGCCGAGGTCCTTGGCCAGGACGTGCACGATGCCGTTCGCGTCGATGTCGAAGGTGACCTCGATCTGCGGCACGCCACGCGGGGCGGGCGGGAGACCGGTCAGCTCGAACATGCCGAGCTTCTTGTTGTGCGCGGCGATCTCGCGCTCACCCTGGAACACCTGGATCTGCACCGACGGCTGGTTGTCGTCCGCGGTGGAGAAGATCTCCGAGCGCTTGGTCGGGATCGTGGTGTTGCGCTCGATGAGCTTGGTGAACACGCCACCCTTGGTCTCGATGCCCAGCGACAGCGGGGTCACGTCCAGCAGCAGGACGTCCTTGACCTCGCCCTTCAGGACACCGGCCTGCAGCGCCGCGCCGACCGCGACGACCTCGTCCGGGTTCACGCCCTTGTTCGGCTCGCGGCCGCCGGTCAGCTCCTTGACCAGGTCGGACACGGCCGGCATGCGGGTGGACCCACCGACGAGCACGACGTGGTCGATGTCGCCGACGGCGATGTTCGCGTCGCGGATCACGTTGTTGAACGGGTTCCGGGTGCGCTCGAGCAGGTCCGAGGTGATCTTCTGGAACTCGGCGCGGGAAAGCTGCTCGTCGAGGAACAGCGGGTTCTTGTCGGCGTCGACCGTGATGTAGGGCAGGTTGATGCCGGCCGAGTTCGAGCTGGACAGCTCGATCTTCGCCTTCTCGGCCGCTTCGCGGATGCGCTGCAGCGCCATCTTGTCCTTGGTCAGGTCGATGCCGTTCGTGGCCTTGAACTTGTCGACCAGCCACTTGACGATGCGCTCGTCCCAGTCGTCGCCACCGAGGTGGTTGTCACCGGAGGTCGCGCGGACCTCGACGACGCCCTCGCCGATCTCCAGCAGCGAGACGTCGAAGGTGCCACCACCGAGGTCGAAGACCAGGATGGTCTGCTCCTTCTCGCCCTTGTCCAGGCCGTACGCCAGCGCGGCGGCGGTCGGCTCGTTGACGATGCGCAGCACGTTCAGGCCGGCGATCTGCCCGGCCTCCTTGGTGGCCTGCCGCTGCGCGTCCTCGAAGTACGCCGGGACGGTGATCACCGCGTCGGTGATGGTTTCGCCCAGGTACGCCTCGGCGTCGCGCTTGAGCTTCATCAGCACCCGGGCGCTGATCTCCTGCGACGTGTAGTTCTTGCCGTCGATCTCGGTCTTCCAGTCGGTGCCGATGTGCCGCTTCACGGACCGGATGGTCCGGTCGACGTTCGTCACGGCCTGGTTCTTCGCCGGTTGACCGGTCAGCACTTCGCCGTTCTTGGCGAAGGCGACGATCGAAGGGGTGGTCCGGGAGCCTTCCGAGTTGGCGATGACCGTCGGCTCGCCGCCCTCAAGGACGGCGACGACCGAGTTGGTCGTGCCGAGGTCGATGCCGACCGCTCGCGCCATGGTGCTTTCCTCCTGTGTAAGCCTGCTATGTTCGTGACCTGCACGTTCATCCTCGCCTTGAGCGAGGCTCTGGCAAGTTTTATCTGGCCTTCGCACGTCCCGTCAAGCTGGACTTGAGCCGAGTGCGCTCAACCTTTGTATCCAGCCTAACGAGGGGATCGCCGTCCTTGTTCCCGGGTTCCGCACCGGAGTGCGGGATAACCGGGTGTGACGCCGCCCACCAGGCAGTGCGCGCTGGCCCCGGGGGCTGCCGCCGGGCCCGGCCGCGCTACCTGCGCGGTACGGGTGGCCTGCCGCCGGGCTGCCCCGGCCATCGCGTCACCGGCACACCGCCCCGCGAGCAGGCGGGACCCCGCTCACCAGGTAGTCCACCTCCGCCACACGGGCGCACGCCGAGTTGAACAGCCCTGTGTGGCCGTCGTCGGTGCGGGTGAGCAATGCCGCGCCGTCGATGCTCGAGGCCAGGCCGCGGGCCCACGCCAGCGGCGTCGCCGGGTCGTGGGCGCCGCCGACGACCAGGATCGGTGGGGCGCCGTGGACCGGGTGGGGTTGTGGTGGGTTCTTCGCCGGGACCGGCCAGCCCGTGCAGCCGCTGGTGAAGTCCCAGTACTCCGAGTACCGCCAGCTGTGCGGCGCCACCGCGCGGACCAGCCCGGCCATTGCCCCCATGTCCGCCGGCCCGGTGAACGGCGACGGGAAGTCGTGGCAGCCGATCGCCCGGTACGCCCCGTAGATCGGGGAGAGGAACTGGTTCCGCTCGGTCAGCCCCTTGGCGTCCGGGAACTCGCCACCGGCCGCGGCCAGCGCCTTGCCCAGCGCCGGCCACTCCTCCCGGATGTAGAGGTGGTTGTAGACACCGGCCGAGATCTCGTCGGCCGACGCCGGGCGGCCCAGGTCGCTCGCCCACACCGCGCCGTGCACCGCCCGGGCCACGACGTCGTCGTAGAAGCTGAGGACGTCTCGTCCCGGTAAGACGCAGTCGGCCGAGCCGCGGCACCAGTCCGCGAACCGGACCAGCGCGTCTTCGGTCGCCGCGGCCTCTTCGAGGATCGCCTGGCGCAGCGGCCGGGCGTGGTCGACGGCGCCGTCGAGCACCATCGTGCGGACCCGGCCGGGGTGCTTCGACGCGTAGACCGCACCCAATTCGGTGCCGTACGAGAGGCCCAGCCACGAGATCTTCGGTTCGCCGAGCGCCGCGCGGATCGTCTCGATGTCTTCGGCCGCGCTCTGCGTGTCCGCGTTCGCCAGCAACGGTCCGGTGCGGGCCAGGCAGTCTTCGCCAGCCGCGCGGTTGTGCGCCACCAGCGCCTCGAACCCCGCGTGGGACGACGGGAACCGGTCGAGCGCCGGATCGAACAGCGTCGCCGGGTCGCACGTGATGCGTGGCGTGCTGAACCAGTCGCCGCGCGGGTCGAAGCCCACGACGTCGAACCGCTGCCGCAGCCGCGCGAGGTCCGGCGAGGCCAGCCCGCCGAACTGGACGAACCCGACACCGGAGCCGCCCGGCCCGCCCGGGTTCACCAGTAGCGAGCCGATCCGCCGGCCCGGATCGAGCGCCGGCAGCCGGGCCAGCGCGAGCCGCGCCGACCCCACCTCCGGCCGCGCGCGGTCGATCGGCACGTCGACCGTCGCACACTCGGCTGTCGGTTCTTGCTGTGTCGCGCACGGCCGCCACGTCAGCGAAGACGCTGAAGCGACGGCCGGTACCGCTGCCATGACCACGACCGCCGCGATGACCGCGACGACCCGGCGCACGTCCATGATCTGGTTCCTCCCCTGCACGCCGGCCTTCGGCGTGCTTCCTTCCTAACAGCGACCACCGACGGTTCAGGAGCGGCGGCCGGTCCAGGAGGAAAGGAAGAAATCCGGGTTTTCTTGCTGCACAACGACTTTCGTCCCGGTGCCGACCCAGGAAGTCACTCGATAGTGGGAATCCGCGGCGACCGGCACCCCCTGCGCCGGCGCCACGGACCCCTCCCCCCGCGCGAACCCCACGACGCCGAACATCGCGACGGCACCCAGCAGCGCGGCCGTCAGCACGCGCCGTTCGATCTTGACCATGGTGAAAAGCCCCCGTAGTAAGGAAAAGGTCAGGCCGCGCGGACCGTGACACTGCCGCTGTCGGTCGTGAGGTCGAGCGTGTTCGGCGCCGAACCGTCGGTCGGGACGCCGATGTTCCGGCGCCCGCTGTCGCTGTCGCCGACGACGCGGTACGGCCCACCCGGCACCTCGACGTCGACGCTCCCGCTGTCGGCCTTGATCTTGACGTTGTTCGCCTGCGCCAGCGTGAAGTCGACGCTCCCGCTCGACGACGTCACGTCGACCGGGCCGCGCACCCCGATGCCCTTGATGCTGCCCGAATCGGCGTGCAGCTGGACCTCGCCGACGTCCCGCAGGTCGATCCCCCCGCTGTCCAGCCGCAGCTTCACCAGGCCCGGCACGTCTTCGACCCGGGCGTGCCCCGAGTCGGCCTGGACGTCCACGCTCGCCACCCCGGCGATGTCGAGGCCACCGGAGTCGACCTTGCCGCTGACCGGCACGCCCGCGGGCACGACCACCTCGAAGTCGACCGAGCAGTTGTTCCCGCAGTCGCTGAGCACGAGCTGGTCGCCGTCGACGTGGAAGAACGTGTCGCCCGGCTTGCTGCGCCAGTGGTAATCGATCTTTTCGTGCACCGTGGACGGTCCCGTGCCGGTGCGGATCTTCACCGACCCCGAGTCGCCTTCCAGCTTCACGCTGCGGATCGTCTCCGAAAGGGTCTTGGTGTTGTCGAAGTCCGATCCCCAGCCCCAGCCGAACGCGGTCGCCAGGCCGACGCCGATCAGGACGATGCCACCCAGAGCCAGAAGCGGGCGCGCCATGGTCGTTGGTCCCCTCAGTGATGTTTCCCCTGCGTGAAGAACGTTATGGCCAGGTGCGGGGGCGGCACATGGGGGTAACCCCCCGAAAGACCCTGAGATCCGTCCCTGACACGCGGGGGTGGCTCGGGGGGCCTAACCTGGCGCCAGGCTCCAGTTCCGTGATCAGGAGGATCCATGCCGCAAGCACCCGGCCCGTACGAATCCCTGCCCGACGTGCCGTCCTTCACCCTCCGCAGCACCGACGTCGCCGACGGCGAAACCCTGGCCACGCCCCACCTCTCCGGCATTTTCGGCGCCGGCGGCGAGGACCGTTCGCCGCAGCTGGCCTGGGAAGGCTTCCCGGCGGAGACGAAGAGCTTCGCGGTCACGTGCTACGACCCGGACGCCCCGACCGGCAGCGGGTTCTGGCACTGGGCGGTGTTCAACGTCCCGGCGTCGGTGACGCAGCTTGCCTCCGGCGCGGGCGACGGCTCGGGGCTTCCCGAAAGCGCGGTCACGTTGAAGGGTGACGGCGGGGTCAAGCAGTTCCTCGGCGCGGCACCCCCGCCCGGGCACGGCCCGCACCGCTATTACTTCGCGGTGCACGCGCTCGACGTCGACAAGCTGGACGTCCCGGAGGACGCGACGCCGGCGTTCCTCGGCTTCACCATGTTCGGGCACACCTTGGCTCGCGCCGTGATCACGCCGGTGTACGAGAACAAGGGCTGAATTTCCCTGAGGGCCCGGCGCTGTTGCGGATCGGCAACGGTGCCGGGCCCGTTTTTGTCGGTGGCCGATGACACACTGCGGTCACGTCACCACCGATAGCGACACCCCGGTCCAGAGCACTGGGGTTCGGGTTGCGGAAGACGCGCAAGGAGCGCGGACTCGGGCTGCGCCAGCTGGCCCGGGCCACCGGCGTGCACCCGGCGGAACTGTCCAATTGGGAGCTCGGGCTGAGGGTGCCCAAGGTCGAGGAGGTCGCGCTCCTGCTCGGGCAACTGAGGGTGGAGGTGGCCGAGCGGGAGCGGCTGTTCGAGCTGGCGGAGCACGCGAGGGAGCCCAACTGGCTCGAGAAGGAGATGCCCGACGCCCCGGCGATCCTGACGACGCTGGCCGAGTACGAGCGCACGGCGGCCTCGATCTTCAGCTGGCAGCCGATGGTCGTGCACGGGTTGCTGCAGACACCCGACTACGCGCGGGCGATCCTGGCGTACGGCGGCTCTCCCGCGCACCTGGTCGAGCAGCGGCTGCGAGTGCGCCTGATCCGGCAGGCCGCGATACGCGAGTACCGCGCGCCCGAATGTTCCATCCTGCTCGGCGAAATCGCGCTCAGGCAGCCGATTGGCGGGACCGAAACGCTGGTCGGCCAGCTCCGGCACCTGCTCGAACTCCCGCGTGGGCTCGCGGTGCGGGTGGTTCGCTTCGGCGGCGATTTCCACCCCGGGCTCAACGGTTCCTTCAGCGTCTTCGAGTATTCGGACCTGCCCGCCATCGTCTTCTTGGACCAGCATCGCGGCAGCGCCTACATCTACGATGACGAACAGGTGGCGGACTACAAGTCCGCCGCGAAGACCATGGCATCCCTCGCCATGGACGTGGCCGAATCGCGCGCGTTCATCGAGGGGGTGATCGCCGAACTGGAGGCCTGACGTGACCTGGCGGAAGTCGAGCTACAGCGGGCAAGAAGCCGAGTGCGTCGAGGTTGCGCTCGCACGAGTGGTGCGGATTCGTGACACGAAGGACCGCCCGGGCGGCACCCTCACGATCTCCACCCGATCGTGGGATGCGCTCGTCCGCGGCTTCAGCGCAGAGCTTCCTTGTTGACGCCCTCGCGCTCCAGGTAGCGGCCCTTGGTGTGCTCGCCGAAGCCGAACTGCCGGTACAGCCCGTGCGCGTCGGCCGTGTGCAGCATCCAGCGGAAGCCGGCGCCGGGCCCGTTGTCGATCATCTCCCGCACGAGCTCCTTGCCGAGCCCGGTGCCGCGGGCGGAGTCGACGACGAACACGTCAGCCAGGTAAGCCGAGCCGACGCCGTCGGAGAAGGCGCGGGCGAAGCCGACCAACTCGGAACCGCGATAGGCCCCCACGACCCGCCAAGAGCCGTCGATCGCGGCTTCGACCTGCGAACGCGAGCGCCAACGGCCCCAGTAGGCCTCGGTCGAGAGGAACTTCCACACCACTTCGAGGTCCAGCCGCGTGCGATCGTCGTCGAGTTCGTAGTCACCGAAGGTCCGCATGATCCGAAGCTAACGACCGAGTCAACGCGGTTTCAGCAGGTAGTCCACCACGGGACGCAGCTCGTCGGCCGACGGCGGCTCGTCGTCGATCAGGCCCTGGATCAGCAGCCCGTCGATCCCAGCCAGGAAGACCCGGAACGCCACCTCGTCGTCGTGGCGGACCATCGACGTCAGGACGTCCAGCCAGCGGCGCGCGGCCGGGCGCAGCTCCGGCTTCCGCGCCGCCAGCAGGTACAGCTCGTACTCGGCCATCGTCCGCCCGCGCCGCGGGCCCAAGGCCTCCGCGAGCAGGCCCGCGACCTCCGAAGCGCCACGCGAGCCGCGTGACCGGGCCCGGTCGATCATCCAGTAGACCTCGGTCGCCATGTCGCGGGCGCACGAGATGAGCGTCGCGATGAGCAGGTCGTCGAGCGACGAGAAGTGGTAGGTCGTGGACGTCGTCGGGACGCCGGCCTCGGCCGCGACGATCCGGTGCGTGACGCCGGCGACGCCGTCACGCTCGATCACCCGCAGCGTCGCCTCGATGATCTCCGCGCGCCGTTTGTCGCCACGCGCCTTACGGCCGTCGACCTGCATTTTCACGTCGACGCACTCCCGATCTCGATCAGCACGACACCACCGATGACCAGCGCGAGCCCGGCGATCATGGCCGCGTTGACCGGCTCCTTCAGGAATACGACGCCGATGATTGCCACCAAGGCGACGCCGGCCGCGGCCCAGATCGCGTAGGCGACGCCGATCGGCAACCCCATCTTCAGCACGTACGACAGCGCCACAAAGGCCACGGCGTACCCGGCCACCACGACGATCGACGGACCGAGCTTGGAGAAGCCCTCGGAGAGCTTCAGCGAGACCGTCGCGGAGACCTCGGCGGCGATCGCCAACGCAAGCAAAAGGTACGCACCCATGGGGTGAAAACTACCTGAACGATCGTCCCGAAACAAAGAGCGACGTACACCACATCGGTGGGACTTAGGGGCACTCCCCGGGTTACTCATCAGTAAGGAAGGTTAGTCTCCCGGCACCACCACTGCTTTGATCACTGCAGCATCCGGACGAAAGGCACCCGAACGATGGGCGCTCTGCAACTGACGCTCGGCGGGATCTCCGTCGTGCTCGGCCTCGTCGCCTGGGGCATGTTCGCCGCGACGATCGCCCGTTTCGTGCGGGTGATCCGCCTCGGGCAGCCCGACTCGACCCGCAACGGGCCGTTCATGCCACGCATGAAGACGCTGATCAAGGAGTTCGCCGCGCACACGCGGATGAACCGCAAGCGCAGCGTCGGTCCCGCGCACTGGCTCGTCATGTGGGGCTTCCTGCTCGGGTCACTCGCCCTGTTCGAGGCGTACGGCGAGGTCTTCGTCCCGACGTGGGGCTGGCCGATCCTCGACGACTTCCCGCCGTTCCAGCTGCTCATGGAGCTGCTCGGGCTCGGGACGATCGTCGGCATCCTGGTGCTGATGGCGATCCGCCAGCGCAACCACCCGCGTCGCGCCGACCGCCAGAGCCGTTTCCAGGGCTCCAACTTCAAGTGGGCGTACTTCATCGAGGCCGTCGTCCTGGTCGAGGGCATCGGCATCATCGGCGTCCGCGCCGCCAAGTCCGCGCTGAACACGCACGAAGGACCGCTGTGGGCGTCTTTCGTCTCCAACCCGATCGGCCAGCTGCTGCCGGCCAGCCCGAACCTGGTCACGGTGTTCGCGTTCGTCAAGCTGATGAGCGCCACGGTCTGGCTGATCGTCGTCGCGCGCACGATGACCATGGGCATCGCCTGGCACCGCTTCAGCGCGTTCTTCAACATCTACTTCAAGCGCGAGCAGAGCGGCGGCGTCGCCCTCGGCGCGCTCAAGCCGATGATGAGCGGCGGCAAGGTCCTCGACCTCGAGGAAGCCGACCCGGACGAGGACACCTTCGGCGTCGGCAAGATCGAGGACTTCAGCTGGAAGGGCTGGCTGGACTTCTCGACGTGCACCGAGTGCGGCCGCTGCCAGGAGCAGTGCCCCGCGTGGAACACCGGCAAGCCGCTGTCGCCGAAGCTGCTCATCACTCAGCTGCGTGACCACGCCTACGCGAAGGCGCCATACCTGATGGCCGGCGGCAAGCGCGACATGGCGGGCGACGAGGTCGGCTTGTCCGGCGACAATATGTACGCGGGCATCGACGTCCTCGCGATCGCCGAGTCCCAGAAGGCCCTGATCGGCGATGACGGCGGCGTCATCGATCCGGACGTCCTGTGGTCCTGCACCAGCTGCGGCGCCTGCGTCGAGCAGTGCCCGGTGGACATCGAGCACGTCGACCACATCGTCGACATGCGCCGCTACCAGGTGATGATCGAGTCGTCGTTCCCCAGCGAGCTGAACGGCATGTTCAAGAACCTGGAGAACAAGGGCAACCCGTGGGGCCAGAACGCCAAGGACCGGCTGGCCTGGACCGAGGACCTCGACTTCGAGGTCCCGGTGTTCGACGGCGACCTGGGCGACGCCGAATACCTGTTCTGGGTCGGCTGCGCCGGCGCGTTCGAGGACCGCGCGAAGAAGACGACGCGCGCGGTCGCGGAGCTGCTGCACATGGCGGACGTGAAGTACAAGGTGCTCGGCTCGGAGGAGTCCTGCACCGGTGACCCGGCGCGCCGCGCGGGCAACGAGTTCCTCTTCCAGATGCTGGCCCAGCAGAACGTCGAGGTCCTGAACTCGGTGTTCGAGGGACGTGAGCGCAAGGCGCGCAAGGTCGTCGTGACCTGCGCGCACTGCTTCAACACCCTCGCCAACGAGTACCCGGAGCTGGGCGGCCAGTTCGACGTCGTGCACCACACGCAGCTGCTGAACCGGCTGGTCCGCGAGAAGCAGCTGGTGCCGGTGGCGCCGGTCGCCGAGGACGTCACCTACCACGACCCGTGCTACCTCGGCCGCCACAACAAGGTGTACGAGGCACCGCGGGAGCTCGTCGGCGCGACGGGCGCGAGGCTGCGCGAAATGCCGCGGCACGGCGACAAGTCGATGTGCTGCGGCGCGGGCGGCGCGCGGATGTGGATGGAAGAGAAGATCGGCAAGCGGATCAACGTCGAGCGCGTCGACGAGGCGCTCGGTACCGCGCCGTCGAAGATCGCGACCGGCTGCCCGTTCTGCAAGGTGATGCTGAACGACGGCCTCACGGCGCGCCAGGCCGACGGCAGCGCGAGCGAGAAGGTCGAGATCGTCGACGTCGCGCAGATGCTGCTCGAATCGGTCAAGCGCAAGCCGGAGCCGAAGCCGATCGCTCTCGGTGCGCCGTCACTCGCAAAAGAGTGACATAGATCGAAATGCACGCGGCCCCGGTCAGAATTCCTGACCGGGGCCGTTTTCATGCCCAAAAGCGCATTGTTCGCGCATTTCCGTAGCCGACAGGCTACCCCTCGTTACCGAACACGACGTCCACTAGCTGGGATTTTGTCACGGCAATCGATTTCCCGAATAATGTTCACGATATTCACCGAAATGGCCCATCAGGCCAACAAGAAACGTTGGCCAAAAGCCCCGTCCTCCGGCGTATCCTGACCTTTCCTCGCCGCCACCGCTGCCAGCGAGGCCACTTCGACGATGACGGAATCAGGGGGCAGCGAGGATGGGCGAGGACCTCCGGACCACGGCCGGCGGACGCGAAGAAGATCGTCACCCCTCTGCCGGCCGGCACGCCCTCCGCGACTTCCCGCCCCTCGAAGAGCACCGGATCGCCGAGCAGGTTCCCAGCCAGCGGACATTGGTGCGCCCGTACGTCCTCACGCGCGGCCGGACGCAGTCGCGGCGGCACCTGGCGATCGAGGCCCTCGTCTCGACCCGGGCCGGCGCCCACTGGAACGGCGCCCGGCTGGCCGGCGAGTTCCGCTCGGTGCGCACGCTTTGCCACCACCCGCGCTCGGTCGCCGAGGTCGCCGCCCGGCTCTGCGTGCCGCTCGGCGTCGCCCGGGTGCTGCTCGACGACATGGCCGAGCAGGGCCTGGTCACGATCCACGACACCCGGGTCAACACCGACGGCCGTCCGGCCGTGGCGCTCATGGAACGCGTGCTGCACGGCCTGCGCCGCCTCTGACCATTACGCTCACCAGGGTGAGCGAGGAACCCGAAAAGCCCGGTGGCGAAAGCACGCTGACCGTCCTGCTCGCCGGTGGGGTGAACCTGGCGATCGCGATCATGAAGCTGATCGCGGGCATCATCACCGGCTCGGGCGCGATGCTCTCCGAAGCGGCGCACTCGGTGGCCGACACGTTCACCGAGGTCCTACTGCTGACCGCGTTGAAACGTTCCGACCGCCCGGCCGACCGCGTGCACCCCTTCGGCTACGGCAAGGAGCGCTACTTCTGGTCGCTGCTCGCCGCCGTGTCGATCTTCGCGTCCGGCTCGATGTTCGCGCTCTACGAGGGTGTCTCGACGCTGTTCGGCCACGGCGAAGCGCAGAGCACGTCGATCCTCAGCTACATCGTGCTGGCGGTAGCTTTCCTGCTCGAAGGCACGTCGTGGGTGCAGGCGGTGCGCCAGACCGTCCGGGAGTCCAAGGCCGAAAACCGGTCATTCCGGACGTACCTCCGCCTGATCGACGACCCGGCACCGAAGACAGTGCTCTTCGAGGACTCGGCCGCGCTGATCGGCCTGCTGGTCGCGTTCGCCGGCATCGGGCTGCACCAGCTCACCGGCTCGGAGGTCTGGGACGGCGTCGCGTCGATCGTCATCGGCGTGCTGCTCGCCTGCGTCGCCTACCTGCTCGGGCGGACGAACCGCGGCCTGCTCATCGGCCGCCAGGCCAACCCGGAGATCGTCCGCGGCGTCCGGGACCACCTGTCCGCCGCGCCGGAGATCGAGGCCGTCGTGGACCTGCAGACCATGCTGATGGGCACCGACCAGGTCCTCGTCTGCACCCGCGTCGACTTCGACGACTCCCTGAGCGCCGGCGACCTCGAACGGGCGTGCGTCCGGCTGGCGAGCGAGCTGACCGAGTCGTTCAACGACGTCACCGAGGTGTTCATCGAGCCGGTGCCGCGGACGGATCCCGAGCTGCGCGCGACCGTGCTGGCGCGCTACGGCGAAGTCGCGGAGCGGTGGAACACCCCGGGTCAGTAGCCGAAGTCCTGGGTCCAGTACCAGCCCTTCGTGGTGACGCCGACGCCGATCTTCGTGAGCGAGCAGTTCAGGATGTTCGCGCGGTGGCCCTCGGAGTTCATCCACGCGGTCATGACCTGCGACGCGGACGTCTGCCCCTTCGCGATGTTCTCCGCGCCCGGCTTCGAGTAGCCGGCGTTCTTGATGCGCTGGTCGAACGTGACGCCTTCGGGGTTGGTGTGGGCGAAGAAGTTCCGGGCGGACATGTCGTCGCTGTAGTCCTGCGCGGCCTTCGTCAGGTGCGATTCCTCGGTCAGCGGCTTGCAGCCCGCCTGCGCGCGCTCGTCGTTGACGAGGGAGATGACCTGCTCGGCGGTGGAGGAAGCGACGCGGGCCGCGGGTTTGGTGCTCGGCGGCGGGGCCGCTTCCGACGTCGTCGGCTTCGGCGCTTCGGAAGTCTCGGCCGGGGTCGGTGCCGCGCTGGACGTCGTCGGCGCGGGGGCGCCGGTCGTCGTTTGCTTCGGGGTCTGAGCCTGCCCGCCCGCCAGGTCGGTGCCGCTGCCGGCCCCGGACGCGCCCGGCGCATCGGGCAGCACCAGGGCCGCGGCGCCGAGCTCAGCGGTGTTTCCTTCGGCGGTGGCCATCCAGGTGCCGGTCGCGGCGGAGAAAACGCCGAGCAGCACACTGAGTGACACCATCACCACGCGAGCACGTTCACCAATGGGGGACACGGCGCGAGAACGTATCACGGAACGATTACAGCGAGAACCCTGCGAACGCCCTGGTCACATTTCTTCCGCCCGGCATTCGACGACTGACACCGAACCCGCGGCAACCGGCCGCTTCGGCGTTACTCCATTCAGCCGCTTCGGACTTCGAAGGTCGCCTCGCCGGACGCCGTCACCGGGTGGCCGGTCGGGTCCTCGCCAGTGACGGTCGCCTTGCCGGTGAAGCCTTCCTTGCCCGCGATCGTCTTGCAGGTGTAAGTGATTTCGGCGTCGGCGGCCAGGTCGGACGCGGTGTGCGCGCACGACGTCGTGTGATCGTCCACGACGGACACGGCGGTGAGCGGCACGTCGCCGGTGTTCTTGACCAGAATCGAGAACGTGACGGTGTCGCCCGCGCGGACTTCGTACGGCGTCGCGTCCTTCATCAAGGCAATCTCGGGGTGGACGACGTCGACTTTCACTTCGGCTTTTGATTGCGCGGAGCGATTGGTCGAGTCCATTCCGGTTACTTCGGCGGTGGCGGTGAAGTCGTCTTCCGGCGCTTTTTCGGTGCAGCCGTAGCTCCGGTTTTCGCCGGCCGCCAGGGTGCCGAGCTCCTTCACGCAGGATTCGCTGACCTTGACGTCGGTCAGCGGGACGTCACCGGCGTTGGTGACGGTGATCGTGAACGTGACGTCGTCGCCCGCGCGGACCGTGCTCGGCTTCGCTTCTTGAGTGATCTTCACGGCCGGGTGGATGACGTCGAGCTCGTCGGCGTCCTCGGCGGTGACCGGCGGGCCGATCGGAGGTGTGGCCGTGGCCTTCGCGGTGCTCACGACGTCGTTCTGCGGCGCGGTCGTGGCGCAGTCGAACTTCTGCGTCGCACCGGGTTCGAGGCTGTCGAACGCCTTCACGCAGGGCTCGCTGACCTTGACCTCGGTCAGCGCGACGTCGCCGGTGTTGGTGACGGTGATCGCGAGGGGCACGGTATCGCCTTCGCGGAAGGGGCCCTTCGCGTCCTGGGCGATCTCGAGTGCGGGGTGGAGGACGGCGTAGGAGGCAGCATCGGTCGCGTTGACCTGGCGGTTCGTCGGATCGGTGCCAGTCGCGGTGGCGGAGCTCACGAAACTGTCGGTGCCGGCGTTTACCGTGCAGGAGTGGTGCTGGGAAGCGCCGGGAGGGAGGGTGCCGATGGTCTGAGCGCACGCCGGAGTGCGACTGTCCGCGATGGACACGTCGGTCAGTGGGACATCGCCGGTGTTCGCGACGACGAGGGTGAACGTGACGGTGTCGCCTTGCCGGACCTGCGCGGGCGTCGCGTCGTTCGTGATGGTGACCGCCGGGTGGATGACATCGACCGGTTCCCCGGCGGTGGCGGTCACGGGACGGTTCGTGGCGTCGGTGGCGGTGACTGCCGCGGTGGCGGTGAAGTCTTCCTGGCTCGCGCTTTCGGTGCAGGTGTAGGCCTGCTTCGCCCGCGGTTCCAGCTTGCCCAGGGATTTGGCGCATGCCGGTGCGCCGGGATCAGCCACGGAGACGTCGCGCAGCACGCTGTCGCCGGTGTTGGTGACGGTGATCGTCGAGGTGACGGTATCGCCGGGCCGGACGGTCTTCGGCTCGACGGTCCGGCCGATCGTGACGGCCGGATGGACGACGTCGAGGTTCGCCGTCGCCTGCGCTGTGACCGACGGGCCGACCGGCGGAGTGCCGGCGACCTGGACGGCGGCGGTGACGTCGTCGGTGGGTGCGGTGAGGGTGCAGGCGAAGTCCCGGGTGCCGCCGGGTTCGAGGGATCCCTCGAGGACCTGGGCGCAGCCGGTGGCTCGCGCCTGCGGTCCGGTGGCCCGCGGGGTGGCGGCTCGGGTGGCCGAGGTCGGCGTGCCTGGCGTGCCCGCGTCGGCGTCGGCGTCGGCGTGCCGACCAGGCACCTGCGAGTCCGTGACCCGCAAGCCGGTCAGCGGCACGTCACCCGTGTTGCGCACCGTGATCCGCAGCGGCACCGCGTCGCCCTCGCGGAACGGTCCGCCCGTGACCTCCGTGGTGATCGCCACGCCCGGGTGCTGCACGGCGAACGCGGCCTCCGCGCTCGCCGTCACCGGCCGGGCCGTCGGGTCCACGCCCGTCACCGCCGGCTTGTTCGTGAAGCCGGTCGCGCCCGCGAGCGTCGTGCACCTGTACGCCGAAGTCGCCTGCGGCTGGAGCGTTCCGAGCGGCTTCGCGCACCCTGCGACCTGGTCGTCCGCGACCGTCACGCCGGTCAGCGGCACGTCGCCCGTGTTGGTGGCGGTGATCGTCCACGTCACCGTGTCGCCTTCGCGGACAGCCGCGGGCGAAGCCTACGCGGCGAGCGCCACCCCCGGGTGGATCACGTCGACCACGGCGTCGTCGGTGACCTTCACCGTGCGGCCGAGCTCGTCCTTCCCCGACGCGGCCGCCGTGTTGGTGAAGTCGTCCGGCGGGGCCGGCGTGGTGCAGGTGTACGTCTGCCTGCCCCGCGGCGGCAACGCGCCGATCGTCCGTGCGCACGCGGGCGTGCGGTCGTCGGTGACGGCGACCTCGGTCAGCGGCGCGTCGCCGACGTTGGCGACCGTGATCGTGAACGTGATCGGGTCGCCGGCCCGCACGACGCCGGGCGCGGCGTCCTTCGTGAGCGTCAGGGCCGGCGTGATCACCGTGACGGTCGCCGACGCGGTCGCGGCCACCGGCTGCCCCGCGAGGTCGGTGCCGGTGGCGGTCACGTGCGACGTCGTCGTCGTGGACGGGTTCGCCGCGCACGTGTATGTCTGCGTCGCGCCCGCGGCCAGGCCGGCGAACGTGCGCGAGCACGACGTCGTCGTGTCGTCGGTGACCTTCACCGGTGCGAGCGGGCTGTCGCCGGTGTTCCTGACCGCGACGGAGAACGTGACGGCGTCGCCCGCGTGGACCACCGGCGGGTCCGCGGTCTTGGTGACCTCGACGGCGGGCGCGATCGTCGGGGCGGGGGCGTCCGCGGTGGCCGTGACCTGCTTGCCGAGCTCGTCGACGGCAGCCGCGGTCGCGGTGTTGACGCCGTCGGCGATCGGGGCCTTCGCGGTGCACGTCGTCGTGCGGCTTTCGCCGGGGGCAAGAGACCCGGCGAGGGCGCACGTAGGCGCCTTCGGGTCGGTGACCCGCAGGTCGGAAAGCCCGGTGTCGCCGGTGTTCGTGACCTTGATCGTGAAGGTCGCGGTGTCACCGGCGCGGTAGGCGGGCTTGTCGGCCGTCTTCGTCATGCCCAAGTACGGGTGCACGACGTCGACGGCGGCGGTCGCGGCGCCGTCGAGCGGGTCACCGAGCGCGCTCGCGCCGGTCGCCTTCACCGTGTTCGTGAAGTCGTCGGCGGGGGCGGGGCCGGTGCAGTCGTAGGTGACCGTCTGCCCCGGCGTCAGCGTGCCGAGTGGCTTGGCGCAGGCCGGAAAGGCCTCGTCGGCGACCTGCACCCCGGACGCCGCGACGCCGCCCGGGTTGGTCACGGCGACGGCGAACGTCGCGGGCTCGCCGGCGTGTGCCTTGGGCCGCGTCGCGTGCAGGGTGACCTGGAGTTCGGGCACCGGCACGGAAAACGCCACGTTTTGCGCTAGGTAGGTGTCGCCGCTGGTCACGAAGCCGAGCTTCGCGCTCGTCGCGCCCGCGGGGATGTTGTCGACGTTGAACGCCTTCGCGTCCACGCTGAAGTTGTTCTTCACTCCCGGCGCGGCGGCGTTGTCGGCGTTGGCGATGAAGAAGTTCGACGTCCCGCCGGTCGCGGGCTCGGCGGCCGGCGTGCCGTCGACCAGGAGCTGGTCGCCGGAGCCGCCCCAGTCGCCGTCGTACGCCGTGACGCCGATGTGGGCGTCGGCGGCCGCCGCGCGGAAGCCGGTGATCGTCGTTTCCGTCGGGACGTCGGCGGTCTGGCGGACGTGTCCGTCGTAAACCGCGACCTTGCGTTTGTTCGGTGCGAAGTCGGGATTGCGGGCCGGGTACGCGTAGACCAGGGCGATCGACCAGCCGCCGACGCAGTCGAAACCCTTGGGGGCCCAGACGTTGCCGACGGTCACGTCGAGCGCGGCGCCGGTCGGCGCGCCCGCGAACTGGCTGGTCACGTCCGCGTGGGCGGAGTAGTACGGGCCGTCTTCGGCGAAGGCCGCGGGCTTGACGTCGACGGACTTCGCGCTGCCCACCGAAAGCCGGACCTCCTGCGTGGCAGGGTTCCCGGCCGGCGGAACGGCGGGAACGCCCTCGCGAAAACCGCACGTCGTCCCCGTCGTGTTGCCCGCCCAGTTCAGGCGGGCGAAGGCGATTCGAGCGCCGGGCGGAACACGCACCGACGCGCTCGCGGAATCGAACGTGCCCGGGTCGGCGTCGACGTCGGCCCACTGCATGAAGAAGTCGTCGTTGACCAGGGTGTCCTTGCGGTCCGCGGTGTTCGCGCACGCGGCGGGTGTGTCGACCGCCCCGGCGGTGGGCGCGTGGTCGGCGGTGACCGGGCAGCGCAGGACACCGTTGCCCGCGTACAGGAAGTCGCCGTAGACGACGTCGTCGTAGCCCACCGCGAAGGCCGGGGCGTCGGCCGCACCGGCAGCCGGCGGCACAGCGGCGGCAAGGAAAACCAGGGCCAGAACCAAGCGAAGCGGTCTATCGGGCAACCGCATTCCTCGCTACCTCCGGGCCCTTGACGACCTGTCGGAGCTTGGCACGAAAGAGGGGTTTACGCCCCAATACTCACCCGTCCGTGGCGTCAGTCAGCTTCGCCGTCGACTCGTGGGTGAGGGCCGTGGCCCCTTCGACGAACCCGATCACCGTGCGGAGCTCGTCGTCGGTGTAGCGGTCGCACAGCTCGTACATGCGCTTGACGAGGTTGTCCCACAGGTGCACGCCGCTCGCGATGGCCTGTTCGTCCAGCGCGATGAGGACGCGGCGGCGGTCGTCGGGGTGCGGTTGGCGGCCGACGATGCCCTTGCGCTCCAGCCGGTCGATCATCGCGGTCACCGACGCGGGCGCCAGGCCGGAAAGCCGCGCCAGATCCTTCGGCGTCTGCGGGCCGAAGCGCGCGAGGTAGTCCAGGACCTTGCTGTCGACGGCCGACAGCCCCCGCGTCTCGGAGATCGCGGTGTGGAACATGACTGTCTCCGTCGACAGCTCTCGGGACCTGAGCAGGACTTCTTCGACCAGGTGCGCTCGCTCGCTTGACACGAGCCCCAGCCTAGCCCACTCTTTAGTTCGACAGAACGAATTAGTTTCTAAGAGATTCGAGAGGACGAACGAGATGACCAAGGCACTGATCATCGGGGGCGGCATCGCGGGCACCATCACGGCCATCGCCCTGCACGAAGCCGGCCACGAACCCGTGCTGTTCGAGGCGTACGACCGGGGCGCCGAGGGCGTCGGCGCGTTCCTCACGCTGGCGGTGAACGGCCTGGACGCGCTGCTGCCGCTGGGCCTCGAGGACGTCGTCAAGAGCACGGGCTTCGACTCGCCCCGCATGTCGATCGGGCTCGGCAACGGGACGCGGCTGACCGAGTTCACCCTGGGCGGCACGCTGCCGGACGGCACGGTGAGCCAGACCGTGCTGCGCTCCGACCTCTACGTCGCCCTGCGCGACGAAGCCACGCGACGCGGCATCCACGCCGAGTACGGCAAACGCCTGATCGGCGCGAGCCAGACGTCTTCGCAGGTCAGAGCGGACTTCTCGGACGGCTCACACGAAACCGGTGATGTCTTGATCGGCGCCGACGGACTCCGTTCGCGCGTCCGCACGATCATCGACCCGGACGCGCCGGCGCCGCGGTACGTGCCGCTGCTCAACACCGGCGGGTTCGCCGAAGGCCTGACCCTGCCGGACGAGCCGGGCGTGCTGAACATGGTCTTCGGCAAGCGCGTGTTCTTCTGCCACGTCGTCAGCCCGAAGGACGGCCGCGTCTGGTGGTTCGCGAACCCGGCCCGCAAGACCGAGCCGACGGCGTCCGAACTGGCGACGCTGGCCGGCGAGAAACTACGCGCCGAGTTGCTGCACCTGGTAGCGCGCGACCGGACGCCGGCGGCGGAGATCATCCGCGCGACCCGCGAGGTCTACCCGGCGTGGCCGACGTTCGACTTCCCGACGGTCCCGATCTGGCACCGCGGCCGCATGGTGATCATCGGCGACGCGGCGCACGCGACGTCACCGGCGGCGGGCCAGGGCGCGTCGATGGCCATCGAAGACGCCGTCACGCTGGGCAAATGCCTTCGCGACGTGCCGGACGTCGAGCGCGCGCTGAGTACGTACGAGAGCCTGCGGCGCGAGCGCGTCGAAGCCGTCGTCGCGGCGGGAAAGCGCAACGGAGACCAGAAGGCGATCGGCCCGGTCGGGCGCGTCGTGCGCGACTTCTTCATCAAGCGGGTCTTCTCGAAGCCGTTCGACGAAGATCCCAACGCCTTCATGTGGAACCACCGCACGGACTGGAACGAGAAGATCTCCGCTTAGCGCCAGGTGTCGACGCGGTGGAAGTTCTTGTACGCCCGGCTCGGGGTCGGGCCGCGCTGCCCCTGGTAGCGGGACCCGGCCTCACTCGAGCCGTACGGGAACTCGGCCGCACTGGAGAGCCGGAAGATGCACAGCTGGCCGATCTTCATGCCCGGCCAGAGCGTGATCGGCAGGTTCGCGACGTTCGACAGCTCGAGCGTGATGTGCCCGGAGAAGCCCGGATCGATGAACCCGGCGGTCGAGTGCGTGAGCAGCCCGAGGCGGCCGAGCGACGACTTGCCTTCGAGGCGGCCGGCGAGGTCGTCGGCCAGGGTGACGAGCTCGAACGTCGAGCCGAGCACGAACTCGCCCGGGTGCAGCACGAAGGGCTCGTCGCCCTCCTTCTCGACCAGCGAGGTCAGGTCGTCCTGCTGCAGCTGCGGGTCGATGTGGGTGTACTTGCTGTTGTTGAAGACGCGGAAGTACCGGTCGAGCCGGACGTCGACGCTGGACGGCTGAACCATGCCGGCGTCGAAGGGGTCGATGCCGAGCCGGCCGGCGTCGAGCTCTTTGCGGAGGTCACGGTCACTGAGCAGCACGCCGGGCAGCCTATCCGGTGGGTTCAGGCCGCCCGCATGTGCTGCGCGTACGTCGTGTCGGGCGCGAAGATCTTCTCGAGCCGCTTCACGTACCCGCGGCGCCCGGCCTCGCCGATCCGTTCCTGCAGCGCGGTGGCGCCGGGGATGAACCGCCGCACGGTTTCGGCGGCGAAGTTGACCCCCGCCACGGCGACGATCGCGGCCTGCGCGACGGGGTCGTTGGGCAGGCCCAGGAAGTCGGCGTTGCGCTTCCCGAGCACGAGCCGGCTGATCGACGAGTGCACGGCGACGGAGACGTGCGAGAGCACCTTCCCGACGGCGCCGCGCCCCTCGCCGACCGCGGCGTTCGCCTCGATCAGGGCCTTGGCGAGGCGCTTCGAGTCATCGTCCGGGATGAACTCGGTGGCGGCGAGCAGCCAGAGGAGGCGCCAGGCGTCTTCTTCGGAGGTGGGCAGCAGCTCGTCGTCGACGCCCATGAGCCAGCCGATGTAGCGCCAGAGGTGCAGGATGTCGCCGCGCTCGCGGGCGGAGTAGCGGAGGCCGAGCAGCTGCGTGCCGAAGACGTAGACGAGCGAGAAGAGCAGAAGCGTGCCGGCGGTCTGGACCTGGTTGACGGGCCGGTCCCAGGCGTCGTAGTCCCAGTCGTCCCGCCGGTTCATGGCGGCGCGCACGTGGGCGTGCACGAGCCGGATCCGCAACGCCGAGGCGTAACCCTGCTCGCCGTGCTTGAGGGCGCCCGGCGTGGTGACGTCGATCCACCAGGCGGCGGTTTCGACGAGCCGCCGGGTGGCCTGATACTCGATCTCCCCGGTCCCGACCAGGGATTTCGTGGCGCGGGACGCGAGGTAGCCGCCCATCAGCGACATGTCACCGAGCGGGAAGAGGCCGAGCAGCCCGGCCCGGGTGATGGCTTTGGCGCCGCGTTCGAGCCGTTCGTCGTCGACCCAGTAGGGCTTGGCGTCGACCTCGTCGAAGAAGGCTTTCAACGGCCCTTCCGCGGCGGCGCCGTTCTTGAGAGCGTCTTCGAAGAGCTTCCGGCCTTGTCCTTTGGGCTGCTGCGCCATCCAGGCGACGACGTCGTCGGCACGCTGGTCCTGAACCTGGGCGAACTCCCGCAGCCGCGCGACCTGCCGCTCGTCCCCCCGGATGTCGCCTTCGATGAACAGCCACCGGCCCAGCCGGAACCCGCCTTGCCGGAACAGCTCGGGCTCATCCATGGCGCTCACCTCCGAGGTCGACAACAAGTGTTGTCACTTGAGGCGCGAACGTCAAGGAGGGAGGGGTCTGGACACGAGGATCACGCCGCCGTGTATGCTGGCGACGCACTGCGGATGTAGTTCAATGGTAGAACATCAGCTTCCCAAGCTGAATACGCGGGTTCGATTCCCGTCATCCGCTCTCATGGAGAAGCCCCAGGTCACACGGTGTCTACTGTGGACCTGGGGCTTTCTCTATCTCCGGTCTTCACTTCTCGCGTGCCATTAATGTGCCATTAGCCGACCGGAACCGGTTGGCCCTCCTGATCTTCGTCGTCGTCCGGGGTAGTGCCCTTGCGGTGTCGGTCGACGAGCTTGGACAGCCGGTCCGCGATCTGCTTGTCGGCGTCGCTGGTCGCCCGCTGGTAGATGAGGGCCGCCCGCATGTCGTCGTGCCCCATCCGCGCCATCAGGTCTTTGGTCGAGGTGCCCGCCTTTGACGCCCAGATGTTCCCGGCGTGCCGGAGGTCATGGAAGTGCAGGCCCTTGAGCCCCATCTTCTCGACGACCTCCGTCCACCTGGTCCGCTGGCTGAAGTTCGGCCGGCGGACCGCGTGCCCAGCTCGCTCACCCGTGAAGAGCAGCGCGTCCTGCTCCGGCTTGACCCAGGTGTCCAGGTGCCGGAGAAGGTCACGCCGGACCGCAGTCGGAATGATCAGCGTCCGGACGCCAGCTCGCGACTTCGGCGGACCGACTATGAGCCCACGGCCCGGAACCTCGACCAGCGCCCGCGAGACCCGCACCCACGACGCGTCCTCAGCCACGTCACACCGACGTAGCGCGGTCACTTCACCCCACCGCAGTGACCCGAACGCAGCGAGCAACACCAGCGCCCGGAACCGCTCCGGCACCCGGCTGGCCAAGTCGAAGACCTGGGCCACGGTGATGACTGGCCGTTCGTCAGGGTTTTCCTTATCAGCACCACGAACCCGGCAGGGGTTGCGCGGAAGGATCTTGTCCTCATCAACAGCCGTGTTCAGGATCGCCCGGAGCAGCCGGTACGACTTGGCTGTCACCGACTCCGAGACGCCCGCTGTCAGCCGGTCCGCCCGCCACTGACGAATGACCGCCGTCGACAGCTTGCCCAGCTCGACCCCGCCGAGGTCCGGCGCAATGTGCTTACGCAGCAACCATTTGTACAGCTCGACCGTGCGCGGACGGAGCCCCGGACGCTGAGCAACCCACTGGTCCGCGTAGTCGCCGAGCTTCCGCTTCGCGCGTTCCGGGTCGATCCACTCACCCTGCATGATCTGCGTTTCCACGCCCGACAGCCACTGTTCAGCGGTCCGCTTCGTGTCGAACGTTTTCGGCGCCGACCGCACAACGCCGTCCGGACCGGGATAGCGAGCCTGCCACCGCCCGGACGGAAGTTGCCGGACACTCCCGAAACCGCGATGCCCTTGCTTGTTCGCCATGTCAGGCCGCCCTTCCCAGGTCCCGCCGGACCGACGCACGCGTGATCGGCTCGACCCGGCCGGCCTGCATGAAGCTCTCCAGGTCTTCAAGTGCGAACCGGACGTGCACCCCGGCCTTGTGAAACGCGATCCGTCGTTCGGCGATCAGCCGACGCACAAACCGAACCCCCGTGTTCAGGTAGACGGCCGCCTCATCAACCGTCAGATACTTCGTTTCCATGCGATCCTCTCCCCAGGGTCTAAGCAGCCTGCTGAGATGCCGAAGTTTCTGGATCACTCCCCGGTGGCCCAGCGGCGGCGAGTAGCGCGCGGTCGTACTCGGCCTTCCACGTGATCCGTTCCGCGATCGCCCGCATGACCAAGTGCGGCCGAGGCGGTACCTGCGGGTCTCCCGGTTCGACCTTCCGCCACACCAGCCGGGCCGGATCAGGTTGTGGCTTCTCGATCCCGATCGCCGCCAACGCCTGCTGAACGAACGCCTTGCGATCGGCCTTGTGGTCGTCGAGCGTCTTCCCGGACCACTTCCGCGACACCAGCACCCGACGACCAGGCAGCCCAAGCGTGGTCCGCCGGTGAGCGCGGCCCTTGCAGTGCCCCGGCGTGGTCTTGCTGCCCGCGCCCTTCGGCTGAACCCCGTATAGCAGCCAGACCGCGCACCGAGGCGAGCACGGAGTCACCGACAGCTCGGCGTGCAGCCGGTCCTGGTGATCCCGCAGCCGCGCCGTGTCCGCTTCCACGACTTCGCCGGTGGACTTGGTCAGGTACTTCGTGAGGTAGCCGACGTGGCGGCCAGCTTCTTCGGTGCCGCCGAGGATGCCCTTCGAGTGCACCTGCCGCCCGAACACGACGACGTGCGCCGGGTCCTCGACCGCTTCCACGGCGTCATCCCACGACGTCAGCGGTTCCCGGGTGTCCGGGTCGAGGAACATGCGGGTGTCGCCGTCCCAGACCGGCAGCCGCTCGGTGTAGACGATCTGGTCGTGGTTGGGCCACCAGACCTGGTGATAGGTGGCTTCGGTGACCTGCCGGATGACATCGTGCGGGATCGCCCCGCGGATTGCCGCATGCAGGTGTGGAGCGGTGCGCTTCTGCGGCTCGACGGTGGCGAAGTACTGCGCGTCCCAGCCGACGACCCGGCGCAGGTTCTGCCACCACCGATCCACCAGCGCGGAGAAGTGCACGGCGTCCCGAGCAGCCCGCCGGTAGTCATATCGACTCGGGTCGACCGGTGCCCCATCGCGGACCGGGCCGTAGGAGTCGCAGGTCAGCGTGACGAACATGGACGGCCGGAACTTGCCCGCGTACTCCCGGCCGACCGTGGTCTTCGCGACCTTCTGCCGGGGCAGGTTCGGCGCATCCTGCCGACGACGAGTCGACCGCTTCACGGCACGCTTGGTCGGCACGTCGAGGGCGGGCAGCCGGCCCCGCATCCCGAGTTGCCGAAGTTCCGCATCAACACCGGCGACCTCCTCCCGCAGCTCTTCGGCCTCGGCCTGGTCGTGCTCGACCACCTCCCGATACGCCGCGACCAAGTCGGCGCGGTAGGTCAGCAGTTCCTTGTGATCCTCCGATGGCGGCTCGGCGGTGAGGATGGGTTCTTCGGTCATGTGCCAGCCCTCGCGGCACTGGGCCTGGCGAAGCGCCTTCGCTTTCCGCGCGCAGGGCAGGCACACGGATTCCACGGTGGAGCCGCAGGGCACGGGGACGTAGCGGAGTTCGCCGGTCTCGGTGTCGCCGACCTCCATCGTGAACGGGCGGACGCAGACGCCGTGTTTCTCCGCCGTCGCCCGGATCACGTCAGCAGCGAGCGGTACGCGCATCCGTTCGGCCCGCGTCCCAGAGGTGGCCGGCTGGGTCTGTTCCTGGTCGGTCATCAGGCAGCCACCTCCCCGGGGCGGGTCCATTGCCGGAGCACGAATACGGGCATGTCCTGCCGCGACCCGGCGGGCAGATCTGGGAACACGTCCTCGGAGAAGTCGACCGCGCCGTAGACGTGGACCGGGACCCCGCAGGGCATCCGCCCCTTGACGATCAGATGCACCGACGTTCCGGCGGGCGTCCGCCAGATTTGCGCGGACACCTCATCCAGAGTTCCGGCCCATGTCATCAGCCCCGAGGCCACTTCGGGCAGCTTCCGAGCGGCACCGAGCTGCACCCAGATCGGGTCCGAGCCCGACGTCACGCTCACCGACGCCACCGGCCCGAACACGTGCAGGTCCAGGTGATCGCGGATGGCGTCGAGAAAGACCATGGTCGTGTTCACGCCGCCACCCCCTCACCACCGAGCACCGGCCGAGCGACGCCGCCGTTGGTGACGTACTGCTCCAGCGCCTTGACGGTCTCATCGGAGACCCACCCGGCGCGGATACGCAGGGGTTCGCGGATGCCCTCGCCCCACACGAACCCGACCCCGGCTTCGCTGTCGCCGATGCGGTTGGCCCACGCGCCGCGTCCATAGGCGCCGTCGCCGAGGACCATGCCGACGTGCGTCTTCGAGGTGACGCGCAGGCAGACGCGGCGGGTGAACAGCTCCCGCACCGGGACGGTGTCCTTGGTTGGTTCCTGCACGTACCCGCGTACGGAGATGTTGAGCGCCCGCCCTTGGGTGTTCAGCAGTGCCACGCGCTCGACGATCTGTTCGCGGGTCTTCCGGTCGGTGTACTTGGTCAGAGCACCGATCTCGTCGAACTCCAGCAGCTCAAGCGGATAGTCGGTGGACAGGGGGATGGTGCGGACGTGGCCGGCGAACTCTCGCTTGCGGGATTCCATCTCCTCGACCAGGCCGTCGAGCACCTCGAGCGCGTCCTTCCCGGACACCGCGTAGCGGGCGAAGATCCCTCGCCCGTAGGCGAGCTCCATCCCTTTGGGGTCGATGCCGGACATGCGCACCAGGCCCGAGCGGATCGCCGGGGCTGCCGCGACGAGCGGGCACCACATCACCGAGTTCTTGCCCGCGCCCGAGGCACCGGCGGTGAGGCAGTGGGCGCCCGAGCCGAGCAGCGGCACTCGCCAGTCGTGGCCGTACTCGGTGCGACCGGCCCAGACTTTGCGGAGGTCCACCGCGGATTCCTGCACCGCGACCAGGTCGGGAACGGCCGGGGAGTGCACGAGCGTGGCCAACTGGTCGCGTCGTTGGAAATCGACGGAGACCACGTTCGGCTCCAGCTCTCGCACCTGACACCGGGCGACCTTCCGGGCCGAGGCCAGCGCACGGGCCGCGTCGTCGAAGTCCTCGGGCTTCTGGCCGGGCACGAGCTGTACCCGCACCTCATCCCACGACGGACCCGATCGGACGCCGAGGACCTTGGGCACCTGCACCCCGGACTGCCGAGCCGTCGCCCGCGAAGCCTTCCGACGGCCGACCAGGTTGACCGTGACCTCGACCGGCAGGGCGGCGTCCCGGACGCTCAGGCCGCAGGCGTGCAGCCAGCCGGGCAGTTTGAGGTGGTAGACGGCCCAGCGCAGCCACCACGACCGCAGAGGCCGGCCGCACCACTGGTCAAACGAGGTCACGTCGAGCAGCCGCCACACGCCGAGGATCAGCGCCAGGCCGCCGAGGTTCACGACGAGCCAAACCCAGCCGACCCAGACGCACCACAGGTAGACCGCGATCACGGTCAACGAGGTGCGCCAGTGGATCACGACCTGGGAGAACAGCCAGAACACGACCTTGCAGGCCCACCACAAGGCCACGAACACCACAACCATCGCGGTCAGCAGCTCAGCCATCGAGGCCAGCGCACGCCCGATCTTGGCCAGGACCCACACACCGAGGCCGAGGCCGGCCAGGGCGATCACGAGCATTCCGGGGGAGGTCATCGCCGACCACCACCCAGCACCGCCGAGAGATCCAGCGGCAACGCCCCCAGACAGGGGGCGCACTTGGTTTCGCCGGGCAGCAGCCGAGCGAATCGCTTGCATTCCGAGCATCGCGAGCGGGTGACCCCCACTGGCGATGGTTGCTTGTCATCGTCTAGCGTCTGCATTGTTCACACCTCGCGGTTGTGGACAGCGCAGGAGCGGCATGGTTGGTAGCCGAGTTTCCGCTTCTGCGCCTTACGGTTCCGCGTCACCGAAAGAGGACGCGTTTCATCGCCGCACGACATAGCGTGCGTTTTTCCTTGCAGTGATTCAATCTTCGCCTGTCTACACAGGACTATTCAGGCTTGTTCTTCGCGCCCTGGATCTTCGCCGACACCTCCCCGGCTTGACGTCGTTCGTAGTCCGCCCAGTAGAGGGATTCGTGGTGGTGACCCCGGTCGACGTCGGCGACCCACTCGTACATCCGGGCGTTCGCCTGGCGGTAGGCCACCCAAACCGATGGATTGGCGTCCGGCGCAGGCCGACGATCCATCGCGATCTCATGCGCGTCCCGCAGGGTGCGCGGCTTATCCGGCGTCTTCATCACGCATCAGCCGAGCCGTCGCGCGGGCTTCGAGGAGCGCCGCCAGGTCCTCCGCGCCGTCGCGGAGCTGACGGAGGAACGTCACGCACGCCGGCCACATCGCCGGGTCGTCCGGTGGCCGGAGCGTCACCACGCAAGGCGCCCCCGCGAGCACCAGCATCGGCGGATATGTCGGGTCCGAACCAGTCTCCTCGACCGTCAGTTCCGCTTGTGGGCCGACGACCCACGTCACGCCGAACCCGTCCCATCCGGTGGTCGACATGCCCTACCTCGCCTCGAACGCTGTACTTGTCGGCCTGAATCTCGAACGCCTCAGCCGCGGAAATGACCGCCGCGTGCGCCCACCCGGGAAGCTCGAACTCGGCGGCAAGGTGACGCCAAGCCGCCGCGACCGCACGCGACACTGACGACAGCTCAGCGTCCGACGCAGCCGAGTACCGGGCGTAGGCCAGTTCCCAAGCCCGCACCAGCTCCCACCGGCTCATGTCAGCTCCCCTGGTCGACGACCCGAATCGGCGCGGCTGAACTCCAGTTGCGAACGCCGCATGAACTCCTCCCCCGCGACCGCCGACGCGTGACGCGCCCACAGCGGCACAGCCAGATCGGCGGACAAGGCACGCCAGGCAACCGCCACAGCGTGGTAAGCGAGAGCAAGACGCCGCACTGCCGCCAGATCGTCCGAAGTCGACCTCATCGCAGCGAACAGCGCGGACGTCTGCTCCGCGTACGCCTCGTTCCACCGAGCGACCGCCTCACGCGACGGCCGCCCCGCCATCACGCGGCCTTCTGCTGACTGCCCGAGCCCTCACCGGCGGGCGTCTTCGCGGCAGCCTGCTTCGAACCAGCACTACGGCCCGGCTCACGCATGCCGGTCGCCCGCAGCACCCAGCCCTGGTACTTGAACTTCTCGCCCATCACCCGGGCCTCGACCATCAAGCCGTCGAACACAACAGGCCTGAAGTCGAACCCCTGCATCGCCGCCGGAGGCGGGACGGGCTGGACCCGGTCGAGCAGGGTAACGGTGGCCGACTTGTCGCGGTCCTTCTCCGCCGACGGGTCGGTCACGGTGACCTTCCACTGCGGCAACCCGGTCTGCTCGTCGATCTTCTGCTTCGGCTGCTTACCCCGGGCCTTGTCCTCATTGGAGACGTACTCCATGTCCGGTGTGACCGGACCGACGATCGCGGCCCCGGCCGGGAACACGACGTCGTGCTCGATTTCGAAGCGTGTCCCGCGCGCTACTGCCATATCGGTACCTCCTGGTCAGGCGCCTCACTCGGCGCTGCCGTACTTGGCTTACTTGATCAGGTTAGCCAGGTTGCCTAGCCAAGTCAAGCAAGTCGAAATCGGCCTAGACCGCTAGGTCGCCTAGACAGGCAAGGCGGTGGTCGGGGAAACTGGACGCGTACCTGAGGTACCCGTCAAGGAAGGAGCCACCGATGACGCTCGACCCGGACGACCCGAGGCCGCCATACGTGCAGGTGGCGAACGCATTGCGCGCGGCGATTTTGACCAGGAAGTTCACGCCCGGCGACAAGCTGCCATCGCGAAACGAGCTGGCGAAGACGTACAACGTCGCGCCGATGACGGTGCAAAACGCCATCCGCGAACTTCGCGACGAGGGCCTGATCGTGTCGCGTCAGGGCAGCGGCGTCTTCGTTCGAGAACGCACCGAACGCCCTATCGGCCTCCGACCGCACATCGAACGCGCCTTCGAGGCCGAAGACGTCACGATCGACTTTGCTGGCTTCTCTGGCGAGACCCTGCACGGCGTCATCTCCGAGCCGCTGGACAAGATCCGAATCGGCCGGCTCCGGCCCGAGTCGATCACCGTCCGCCTACTGGTACCGGACCCCACGCAGCCGTGGTCCCTCCCGGTCACGGTCGACGAGCACGCCGACAGCCCGCTGTTCCGCAAGCGCGCCGAAGAGATCATGCGGCGACACACCCTCGCCATCGTCGACTCGGTGACCGAGCTCGCCGAGATGGGCCTAATCAACAAGGCCACAGCGCAGGTTCGCGTGCACCCGTCACCGCCGATGTTCAAGCTCTACTTGATCAACAACGAAGAGACGTTCTTCGGCTTCTACCCGGTCCGCGAGCATGTCATCAGCTACGGCGGCGAGACCCAGGCGATGTACGACCTCATGGGCAAGGACGCGATCCTCTTCCACCACTCGATCAACGACGACGACACCTCGACCGGCTCGCAGTACGTCGACCAGGCCAAGACGTGGTTCGACAGCATGTGGAACAGCGTGGCCATGGACTACGAGCGATGAAAGCGGCGGAGATACTCTCCCGTGCATCCGCCTTGTTCCTCGACTTCGACGGCCCGGTCTGCTCGGTCTTCGCAGGCATCCCCGCATCCACAGTCGCCGACCAGCTCCGAGGAGTGCTCGCAGACAACGGGCACACTGATCTACCTGATGCCGTCGCAACAACCGAGGACCCGTTCGACATATTCCATTACGCGGCCTTGCTCGGCGATGACGAAGCCCGCTATGTCGAGGCCGCCTTCACCGCCCACGAAGTTGAGGCGATTTCAAGCGCCACTCCTACAAACGGCGGACACCAGCTCATCGAGACATGGACCGAATCCGGCCGACCACTCGCCATCGTCAGCAACAACAGTGCACTAGCGATCAGCGCCTACCTAGATCTCTACGATCTCCACGCCTTGATCGACCTCGTGTCCGCTCGGACCGGCCCGGATGCCGCGCTACTCAAGCCGAGCCCCCACTTCTTGAACCAAGCCATGTCGGCGCTGGACGTCGCCTTCAACGAATCCGTGCTCCTCGGCGACTCGACGAGCGACATTGAAGCCGCGCACGCCGCAGGCGTCCGCTCAGTCGGCTACGCCAACAAGCCCGGCAAACGCACGAGACTGACCGCAGCCGGAGCCGACGCCATCACAGAAGCCCTCACCGGCCTCGCCACCGTCGGATGAACGTGCCGGCCGCTACAAAACTTCGTTACGTTATGAAGACCCGGCGGAGACGACGGTGCCCAGAACGGACATTTAGCCCAAAAGACTAGCGCTTTGAGTAGTATGGTGGTCACCGTACGCGTCGATCGCTACCGTGCGTATCGACGCGTCGCCCACTGCAACACCCCGCGTTGACTAGGTGCGAGCAGTTAATGTACAGTTGCGCCTGACTCACTGCGGGACTCATGGGCCCGCTTTAACGAAGGGGGCGGCCTAGCCGTCCCCTTCGCTCTTTCTAGGGCAACGGAGTCCCCACGGCGACCCAGACCGGCCCCCTCTTGTTGAGGTCGATCTGCATTCCAGGCAGTCGCTGACCAGCGCGTAGCTTCTGATCGGTAGTCAGAAGTCCGCGGTTGCCGTCACTACTGACGATGACGGCACCCCCCTTCGGGAGCACTGACGCAACTCGCAGTGAGTCGACGAGATCGGGATCGAAGAGGCGCGCGTTGCCGTTGATGAGGCGACCGAGGATGCGGCCCGTAGTGCGATGCACAAGGACCGAATCGCCGGGTATGACACCTCCGAGCATGGACTGCTCACGACGTGAGGTTCCGTCGCTCAGTTCAATCTCAACCGTCATGGGAGCGGTCCGCTTCCGGACTACAGCGGTCTGCCAGCTCTTCGACGCTCGGTGCGCCTTGCCACAGACCAAGATCGGAAATGAACCCAGGATCTTCTCGTCCCACATGACATCCACAGGTCGCAGCGACACCGTCTGACCATAAGAAGGCAGTGGCGTGCCCTTCTCTGGAACAGCGACGATGCCCGTGCCGTGCACTAGCCGTGGATGACTGCGCGAGCCGCCCACCTTCCAGGGCAACAGGTTTCCGTCACGCAAGGCGCACGCCAGCAACTCACGGTACTCGTGACCTGTTGTCAGTGTCGGGTCACCAGCCATCTCTGCGTAGGTGCTAGGCGCCAGCAACATGTACGGATGGCCGCGATGTTGCACTACATTGAGCGCAGCCACCGTGATCGGCACCTTGCTTGCGACGGCGTAGTCGACCGCCGGTGCGAGGTCGATGTCTTTACTTAGGACGATGATCGCTTCAATCGTCGTCCTCGCAGAAGCGATCTCCTCTACGTAGCGCGTGATACGGACGCAGCATGCTCCGTCCACCATCTTCTCTTCGATCGTGCCCGTCGGCTTCAGGTGCAGCTCACCGAGCAGGGGATCGCCACCCTCAGCAATAACGCGATTACGGTAAGCTTCATTAAGGGCATGCTGCTTCGCAAGATCGACCTTGTCACGTGTGCGTGCCAGAGCGAGGCCGACGTGGACCGCTGCCACGTCGAACCCATACCGCGCCAGCCCAATCCGGATGCCGGCCACCGACGGGCACGCGCGAACGCCGGTAGCGTCACCGCACTGGTGGAAGACGTTTCGGCTGTCGACGACAACCGCTGCCGAAACTCCCAACGCTTCCACCATCCCATCCACCACGATGCAACGCAGTCTACACTCGACCCCGCTTCTCTCAACAAACCACGCCGTTGTGTTGTAAGTTGGCCATGTGAGACCCGACCAATTCGAGGTGCCCACGTTCGGGCAGGCCTGCCAGGACGACGACAGTAGGTACTGGTGGTTTAGGCCTGCCCCGCTGCCGCGCGAGCTGCCGCTTGACGCGGAGACGCAGCTAGCACTATCAGAGGCCGACGCGGCGCTCGGACGCCTGTCGGGAGTGGGTGGAATGCTGCGAAACCCCAGACTCCTGATGCGCCCCTACGCAGTCCGGGAGGCGCTCGCCAGCGCTCGAATCGAGGGGACTCAGGCAAGTCTGACCGATGTCTTTCAGGCAGAATCCAGCCATGCTCGCGCCCGCGAGCGAGATATCAGAGAAGTCACCGCGCATGTCGAGGCGCTCGAAACGGGCCTTACGCTCGCAATCGACCATCTAGATCTAAGCGCACTATTCGAAGTGCACAAGACATTGATGTCAACAATCGCGGGCAGCTCGATTGGCGGCAGCATCAGAAAAGGCCCCGTTTGGCTCGGGTCTCCGACACAAAGTCCCGAAACTGCCATATTTGTGCCGCCGGTGGGAGACGCAATAAATGAATCGCTTGACGACTGGCAGGATTATCTCAAGAACCCACCACGCGTTCCTGTTTTGGTGCGGGCAGCTCTGCTTCACTATCAATTTCTGACAATCCACCCGTTCTCTGATGGCAATGGTCGCGTAGGGAGGATGCTAGTACTACTCTTCTTGCGACAGCAGGACAGGCTGTCCGTGCCACTTCTCTACGTAAGTCCGTACTTCGCAGCCAGACGGCGGGAGTACTACGACAGACTGCAAGCCGTCCGTGAGCGCGGCGAAATACAGCAGTGGCTACAGTTTTTTCTAACAGCAGTCGCCGCCCAGGCCGATGACGGAGTCCTGCGATCACGTGAACTGTTAAGCCTCAGGGAACGCTACCGAGCTGAACTTGCGGGCAGCAGAAGTCGCGCAATTGAAGTAGTAGAGCTCTTATTCATGAATCCCATAATTACAACTTCCCTAATTCGCAGGAAGTTGGAAATCACGAACCAAGGTGCCCTCAATCTGATTCGCAGTCTCGCGGGACGTGGGTGGCTCTCCGAGATAGGTGTTAGCGGCAAAGGCGGAGGAACCGTGTGGATTGCAAATGAAGTCTACGGTGCCATCGCTGGCGATGAAGCTCACGAATCAGACGGCCGGACGTTTGCCATTTAAGTGTCATCGCCAGTCACGTAGCCTGCCGAACTTGGCTCTATGGGATCAAGGCGCCGCCAGCGGCGGCGCGCACGTCGCCTGCCGTACGGCGAGCCCACCCGCTCGCGGCACGGACGGCCTGCCGCTCCGCTCCGGCCGCCGGCCGCCGGGTGGGCCCGCCGCATCGATCGATCGCATAGCGCGCCGCCGCTGGCAGCGATCAGCTCATCGGCCTAGTTACGGTAGAGACGCACGCTGGCAGGGTCGAAGCCATGCCACCCTCTGACCGCGCTACAGCAGACGCTCACGCCGCAGCAGCACGTCAGGCTATCGAGCAGGGTAGGAACAGCGCCGACCCGATCAGTCTGGCCACGGCCGAAGCGCTCCTAGCCGTGTTCCACCAGCTCAAGCACATGGATGACCACTCGGTCGCCTCCGACCAGGTATCCACTCTGATTGGGGCCATCGACACGCTCACCTACAAGCTCCCTGATCACTAGCCGCCGGCACCCCGAAGCCAGCACGCGGCCGGTAGCACCGCGTCAAGGCGGGAAAGCGTGCCTTGACCCGGCGCCACCGGCCGCGTGCTGGCTTCGTATCGGGGTGATGGGGGAGGTCTGGGTGGGGCGCAGGTAATGCCATTAGCGTGCCATTCAGGCCGGTCAACCAAGGTCAACAGCGGGTGCCGCGAGACAACCCCGTCCGCAGGTCAGGGCCACTTTCGAGCATGATCACCCTGGTTCCCAAGCTGAATACGCGGGTTCGATTCCCGTCATCCGCTCAAGAAATCGAAAAGGGTGCCTCCCGAATCGGGAGGCACCCTTTTCGTTTATGGCCGCGTGAATCGGTTGTAGAACAGCACCGGGTCGGTGATCTGGGAGAAGTTGCGGTCGGACGCGAACAGATCGATCGTGTTCTCGTCGAGAACTTCCGCGCCCGCGCCGAAGCGGAAGTGGATCGACTGCGTCTTGGTGTTCTGGGGGCAGAACGGCAGGCGCGCAATCTCGGACATCCCCTGCCCAGCGATGTCCACCGCGTACAGGATGCCCCAGTCGTCGAACTTGTAGCTGCCGCCGGAGGCCAGGGACAGCAGGTAGACGTTGTCCTCGAAGTCGGTCAGCAGAGCCATGCTGTCGGGGCCGGGGCTGCCCGTCTCGGCGGAGAAGCGGTAGGTGAACTGGCAACGCCGGTCGCTCAGCGGCATCGCGTTCGATTCGTAGAACCGCACCTCGCCACCCGCGTAGACGCCCATCACGTACCGCCGGGCCGCGCCGGCGCCGATGTCGGTGATGCCCACGGCGTTCGCCGCCTTGCCGGTGTCCACGCGCAGGTCGAGGAACTTCGGGTCGGCGCTGTCGGTCAGCTTGCTGAGGTCGTAGAAGCGCACGCAACCCCGCGTGGTGCCGTTGTCCTCCAGTGCGACGGCGAGGTAGTCGCCGATCACCTGTGCGCCGCCGGGATGACTGAGGCCCCGCTCGGGGATCGTGAGCTTCCGGGTGGGCATCTTCCGTTCGCGGTCGAGGATGTAGAGGGACCCCTGGTTGCCGAGCCGCGCGTTGTAGGGCAACAGGAACCAGTCGCGGTAGGGCACCATCGACTGGATGTGGTCGAGCAGCGCGAAAATCGCCCCGTCGACGGCGCAGGTCTCGTTGATTCCCTTCTTGTCGATTTTCCTGATCGCATTCTGGACGCAGGCCAGCCGCGTCGACCATTCGCGACGCCACGTCGCCCGGAACGCGGCGAGACCCGCCTTGTCGTGGTTCGTGGACCGGTAGCCGACGTCGAGGCCGAACTCGTCGGCCAGCACCTGGAGTTCCCCGTCGGCGCTCGCGTGGTTGCGCTCGGAGATCCGGATTTCGGGGCCCCACGTGCCGTTGGTGTCGTTGCGCACGCAGAGGTCGACGTGGTGGTTGTCCGACGTGCCGATGAAGAACAGCAGCAACTGGTTGTCGTAGGCCACCGGCGCGGGCTGCCGGCGGCTCCGCGTATTGCCGTCACGGATGTGCTGCCGCTTGCTCCAGCTCCGGCCGTCCGGACTTTCGACGACGGTGAGCAGATCGCTGTAGCGGTAAAACGCGAACAACGTGCCGCGGTGCAAGCAGAGAACGGGTTTCGCCGACGTCGGAAAGTACTGATCGGTGACGGTCGCGGCGACGCGCCAGCCGCGGCCGTCGGTGCTGTAGGCCGTGTGGATTTCCGGCGTTCCCCGCCGCTGGTAGGCGACGACCAGTTTGTCGGCGAGGCCGACCGCGGCCAGTTCGTCCTGCAAGTCGGCATCGATCTCCTCGGAGACGTCGACCAGCTGCCAGTCGGCACCATTGCCGGTGATCGCGATACTCAGGCCACCGACCTCGTCGCGGTAGAAGACGTACAGCTCACCCTGGTAGTGCACGGCGACGGGCTGACACGACGTCCCCATGCCACCCGGGAGGATCGTCACCGGCGGGAACCACTCGCTGCCGTCGGGCGACTGGCACAGCATGAGTTTCGAGGGGTCCTTCCGGTCCCGGTAGAGCAGGAAAAGCTTTTCGAACACGACGATCGGCACGAGTGGACCCGCACTGCGCGCCTTGTTCTTCGCGGTGAGATCGGTCTTTTTCGACCAGTCACTCCCGTTCTCCGACGAGCAGTACTCCACCGTGCCGGCGGAAGAAGTGTCCACGGTGAACAGGTACAGCCGGCCCCGGAACCGCACCGGTGCGGGCGAACCGTGCGTCCGGACGCCGTTCTTCTTCGTGATGTCGCTGACCGCCGACCAGTCCACGTCGGTCGCATCGGCGGTTTCTGGTCCCCGTTGGGTGGTGGTCATTTCGCCTCTCCCCGGATCTGCCGCGATCCAGTGTCGAGCCGAAATCGCCATCGGGAAAGCGGCCATCCGGCGGTCGCCCGAAACGGTGACCTCGCCGGCTACCGCGGATTCAGCCGATTTCGCAAATGGGCGGCGTGCGCGGCGGGAAGACCGGTCGCCACCGCTTGGGAAAGCGCTTCTGCGGCGGCTTCGACGAAATCCAGGCGGAACAGCAGTTCCGCTCGGGACGCGTGCCACCAGGGATACTCCGCCAGATCCGGCAATTCATCCACCAGTGCCAAAGCCGCGGCGGGTCCGTCGCGCTCCGCTACGGCGGCCGCGCGGTTCAAGTGGACCACCGGGGTGTCCTGGACCGACACCAGCACGTCGTACCAGGAGATCACCGCGTCCCAGTTCGTCTCCGCATACGACGGCGCCAGGTCGTGGCAGGCCGCGATCGCCGCCTGGACGACGTACGGGTTCGGGACCGACGGCGTCCGGCGCAGCCCCACGCCCACCAGTTCGACGCCTTCCTTGATCAGCGAACCGTCCCACGCCGAACGATCCTGCGCGGACAGCAGCACCGGCAAACCGGACGAATCGAAGCGCGCCGCACGCCGGGCGTCCTGCAGCAGCACCAACGACAAGAGTCCCAGCGCGGTCGGTTCGTCGGGCATCAAGGAAGCCAGCAGGCGCGCCAGGCGGACGGCCTCGGTGATCAGCGTGACGCGGCCCGTGTAGCCCTCGTTGAAGATCAGGTACACCGTCGACGCCACGCCGGACAAGCGTGAAGGCAGTTCCTCCGCCGCGGGCACCCGGTACGGAATGCGGGCCTGGGCGATCTTCTGCTTCGCGCGCGTCAGGCGCTTCGCCATCGTCGCTTCCGGGACCAGCAAGGCCCGGGCCACCTCCGCCGTCGACAAACCGCCCAACGTCCGGAGGGCCAACGCCACCTGGGCGTCCAGTGACAACGCCGGGTGACAGCACGTGAAGACGAGCCGCAGCAAGTCGTCGCGGACCGAGACGGGGTCCGGGCACGGGTCGAAGGCGGGCATCGCGTCCGCCTCCTTCCCGAGCCGCTTCGCTTCGCGGCGGACGACGTCCACCGCGCGACGGCGGGCCGCCACCAGGAGCCAGCCGCGCGGGTTGCCCGGGACACCGTCGCGCGGCCACGTCTCCAGCGCGCGCACGACGGCGTCCTGGACCGCGTCCTGGGCGAGGTCGACGCTGCCGGTGACGCGGACCAGCGTGGCCAGTACCCGGGTGCCCTCGTCCCGGACCAGCCGCGCGACCGCGTCCCCGGCGTGGGTCACCGGCCGAAGTCGACGACCGGCCGGACCTCGATCGCGCCGTCCCAGGCGCTCGGGATCTGCGCCGCGACCTTGACGGCTTCGTCGAGGTCGGCGCACTCGATCAGGTAGAAGCCGGTCAGGACTTCCTTCGTCTCCGCGTACGGGCCGTCGCTGGTCACGATGTCACCGCCCTTGCCGCCGGTGACGCGGACCGTCGTCGCGGTCGCCGTCGGGTACAGCGCCGCGCCACCGCGGATCACGGCCTGGGCACCGTCGTGGAACTCGTTGTAGTCCTTCATCATGTCCGCGGCCTCGGGCTTGGTCGGGTCGACGTCGGAGGCGTAGATGATCGCGGCGTACTGGGGCATGGCTGCTCCTCACAGGTCCTGACCGGCGCCGATCGCCGGCTCTCACTGTAAGGACGAACGGCGCGGACGTCCCCTGGACAACCCCGCCGGACTTTTTCTCAGCCTTCGACGAGCTCCCACTCGGCGTCCGGGGTCTCGCGGTCGTAGACCTGGCCCGGCGCCGCCTTGAGCACCGTCCGGACGTCCGGGTACAGGTTCGCGACGTGCTCCAGTTCCAGGCCCTCGACCTCGAAGTCCTCCGCCTCGGGGACCTCGAAGCCGACGAACAGCCAGGTGCCGTCCTGCTCGCGGACGACCTGGCGGACCGCGCGCACCGGCCGCTGCGAGCCGGTCGTGATCTCCGTCAGACCGCTGCTGACCTGGGCTTCGTCGTCCGGTGAGCCCGCGAACTTCCAGGCCGCGCGGCGCTGGTTCAGCAGCCGGATGTCCTCGTCTTCGTCGTCGGAACCGGTCACCGACGACAGCAGCCACGTGCGGCGCTCGGGGTCCCAGTCGGCGGCCATGCCCGTCGGCAGCTCGGCCAGCGCGGCCAGCTGCGGGAGCAGCTCGAGGGCCTCCCGCACCGACAGCTTGCCGAAGCTCTCGCGGTTGACCAGCACGTCGTCGGACAGCTCGGTGCCGTCGCTGATGAAGAAGTCGTCCTCGTCGTCCAGGACGACGAAGCCCAGCGCGTCCGGGTCGTTGACCAGTGCCAGTGCGATGATCACCGGCGCTTCCGGGTCCTGGCGCAGCGGCCATGCGGTCGACATGCGCCATATCCCACCATCGGGTCACCCGGCGCGCAGATCCGGGTCACCCGTAAATCGCGCGAACCTCGCCGCGACGTCGGGCACCATGGACGGATGCTCAAAGGTGACCTGGTCCGGCTGCGCGCCCTCGAACCCGAAGACGCCGAAAAGATCCACCCGTGGCTGAGCGACCCCGAGGTCGGCCGGTGGATGAACAACAGCCACCCGCGGTCGCTCGCCCAGGTCCGCAAACGCGCCGAAGAGCGCCCGCTCAACAGCTACGAGCTGGTCGTCCTCGGCATCGAAACCGTGGCCGACGGCCGGCTCATCGGGATCGTCGACCTGCGCGACGCCGAACCCGAGGTCGGCGACGCCGAGCTGGACATCTACATCGGCGACGCCGAGTACCGCAACGGCGGCGGCTACGGCACCGAAGCCCTGCGCCTGATGTGCCGCTACGGCTTCAACTCGATGCGGCTGCACATGATCACGCTCTGGGTCGTCGCCGAGAACGAGCGCGCCCGGCACGTCTACCGCAAGGTCGGGTTCTCCGAAGACGGCCGCCACCGCGAGGCTTTCGTCGCCCCGGACGGCCGGCGCCACGACATGATCCTGATGAGCATGCTCAAGGGCGAACTCAAGTGGTGAGCCGCTTGGGCGCCTTCAGCCGCCACGCCTCCTCGAGCAGCTCACGAAGCTGATCGACCTTCACGCGATCGAGGTCGACGATGATCGAGCCGTACCCGTCGTAGTGCGCGGTCGTGAAGAAGGCCGCGTCGCCGGAGTCCAGCAACGCGGCCTTCTCGTCGAGCCCGCACATCACGACCAGGCCGCCTTCGGCCTCGGTGCGCAGCCGCGCGAACCCCTTGCCCGCCACCTTCAGCGCGGGTGTGCGGTACCAGGTCGACGCCTCGACCTCGGGCAGTTCCGAGGCCAGGCGTACGACGTCTTCCCAGGTCGTCATGGATCCATTGTCGACCTGGCGTCTTGGAAAAACCGGACTACGGCAGCCGCGTGATCCGGTCCGCCGCGGGCGGGGCCAGGTTCGGGTGGGCGCCCAGGTACGCGATCAGCGCGTCCAGGTCCACCGGTCCGCCGGCCAGGCCCGTGCCCTTGGTGAACTCGGTGAAGCCGTCCCCGCCGGCGGCGAGGAAGTTGTTCACCGACACGCGGAACGTCGCCGCCGGATCGACCGGCGTGCCGTTCACCGTGATGTTCGAGACCCGCGAGCCCTGCGGCGCGGACGCCGACCAGCTGTAGTGCAGCGAGCTCGAGATCTGCAGGAACTTCGGGTTCACGCCCGGCGCCCACTGCTGCTCCAGCACGTTCTTCAGGTTCGCGCCGGTGAGCGTGATCGTCTGCATGATGTTCGCGAACGGCTGGACGGTGAACGCCTCGCCGTAGGTCACCACGCCGTCGCCCTCGTTGTTCGCCGACGACTTGTACGTCAGGTCGGCGCGAATGCCGCCCGGGTTGGTCATCGCGATGACCGCGTTGTTCGACGTCGTGCCCGCGAGCTGCGCGTCGGCGATGACGTCGCCGAGCGAGGACTCGCCGGCCGCGTTGCCCGCCGCCGGCAGGTCCGCGGTGATGGTGCCGACCTGCCGGTTCGCGATCGGCGCCGACTTCGTCTTGGCGTCGGCGACGAGTGCCGCGACGGCCGGGTCCGGCGTGACCGTCCGCGTGACGATCTCGTTGTGGGCCTGGGTGGCCGACCGGACGACGTCGCGCGTCTTCAGGTTGATCTTCAGGTCCACGACGGACAGCAGGCGGCCGAACGACGCGCCCTGGATGACCGTGCGCGGCTGACCGGCCGGGTCGTTGATGACGCAATTGTACTGCTGGTGGCTGTGGCCGGTGAAGATCGCGTCGACCTTCGGGGTCACGGCCTTCGCGATCGCCGTGGCCGGGCCGGGCAGGACCCGGCAGTCGTTCGGGCCCTCGATCTCGGTGCTGTCACCCTGGTGCAGCAGCACGACCTGGGACTTGACGCCGAAGAAGTCGAGCAGGTTCGCGGTGCGGTTGATCGCCTCGACCTCGTCGCCGAACTTCAGGCCCTTGATGGCCTCCGGCGTGACGACGGTCGGCAGGTCCTTCAGCGTCGCGCCGATGACGCCGATCGGGACGCCGCCTTCGAACTTGACGGTGAACGGCAACAGCGCGGGCAGGCCGTTGGTGAAGTACACATTGGACCCGAGGAACGGGAAGTCCGCACCCTTGAACTTCTTGTCGAACTGGCAACCGTCGGTCGGGTTGCAGCCGCCGAACTGCATGCGCTGCAGCTCTTTGTAGCCCTCGTCGAACTCGTGGTTGCCGACGACCGACGCGCTGACGCCCAGCATGTTCAGGAAGTCGATGGTCGGCTCGTCGTGGAACAGCGCCGAGACCACCGGCGACGCGCCGACGTTGTCGCCGGCGGAGAACACGAGTGAGTTGCGCACCTGCGAGCGAAGCTGCTTCACGTGCGTCGCCAGGTAAGCGGCGCCGCCGGCGTCCACAGTGGTCCCGTCGGACTGCGTCACCCGGCCGCTGGAGCCGGACGGCGGCTCCAGGTTCCCGTGGAAGTCGTTGAACGTGATGAGCCGGACGTCGGTGGTGGGGTCCGGGCGCTGGGCCGCGGACGCGGGTGCGGTGGTCACCGCCGTCGTCGCCAGCGCGGCCGCGGCGAGCACCACGAGCCGGGTTGAAAGCCTCATGCGTGTTTCCTCCGATTCGCGCCCAGTCCCCTAACGGGCGCACGGCGGAGGATTCTGCCTCGCGAGGCAGTCAGCTACCAGGGTCAAAAGAGGGACGTAGAGCGAATGTCACCTAACGGCTGCCCTGGAGCAGCACGCGCGCGACGAGCGCCGGGTCGTCGTTCATCGGCACGTGCCCGCAGCCCGGCAGCAGCCGGAACGTCCCGCCGGGAGCGACCTTCCGCAGGTCGGCGACTCGCGGCCGGGCGAGGATCCGGTCGTGCTCGGCCCAGGCGATGGTCACCGGGACGCCGGTGACCGGCCCGGTGAAGCGGAAGTCGCCGCGCGACTGCGCGGCGGTCGGTTCGAAGCCGGGCGCGGTCGCGAGCGCGTGGGCGTCCTCGACGACGGCGTCCGGGGTCAGCAGGCCCGGCTTCCCGACGATCATCCCGGTCAGCGCCTTGCGTCCGGCCGGGGTCGCGGCGATGCGGCGCACGATGTGCGGCGGCGTGCGCTGGGCAAGCGCGCGATGGGCCTTGAGCGTGGCAATCGCGTACATCTTCTGCGTCCGGTTCCACAGCCCGGCCGGCGACAACGCGGTGACGCTCCGGACGAGGCCGGCCTGGCCGAGCGCCAGCGACAACAGGCCGCCGAGCGAGTTGCCCGCGACGTGCGGGCGATCGAGGCCCAGCTCGGTGAAGAGCTCCTTGAACATCACCAGCGCGGGCTCGACGCCGTACCCGCCGGCCGGCTCGGGCGAGTCCCCGAAGCCCGGCAGGTCCACGGCGATGACGTCACGATGTGGCGTGAGCAGCGGAAACACCGGCGACCACGCCTGACGACGGTGCCCGATCCCGTGGATCAGCACCAGCGGCTCGCCCCGGCCTTCGCGGTCGTAGACAACGTCGTCCATTACCCGAGAGTAGGTCCGGGTTCGTGGAAAAGCTACAACCGCCGGTAACAGTTACTCTGCGTCCGGGTGAATCCGCGCCCCGGCGTCGGCGGAGCGCTGGACGGCGTCGAGCACGCGGTGCACGCGCAGGGCGTGCGCGAAGTCCGGCAGGTCACCCTTGAGGTGCCGTGCGTAAGCGTGCGCGACGTTGTACGACGGCTCGGCGGCGCGGCCTGCCAGCTGAGGCAGCTCGTACCGGGTCGGCACGGTGAGCTTCTCCAGCGTGCCGGTCCGGCTGCCGCGCAGCGTCAGCTTCGCGATCCAGAAGAGCGGGTCCGCCGCGGTGACGACCAGCGTGCCCTCGGTGCCGTTGATCTCCCAGCGGAAGTCCGTGGCGGGCGACGACCCGCCGCGCAGGTGCAGCGAGGCGACGGCGCCGCCGTTCAGCACACCGCTGACGGCGATCTGGTCCGGCGCGGTCATCGGGACCGAGTCGCCGGTGACCTCGTCGCGCACCCGCGACCGGACGGTCGCCATCGTCGCCGAGAGTTCGGAGAACCGGCCGAGCACCATGTCGAACGCGTCGACGGTGTGCGCGAACGGGATCGTCAGCATGGTCGCCCCGCCTTCGGGGTGCAGCTGGTAGTCGCGCCCGGCCCGGACCGACGGCCCCCAGTTGCCGCCCGAACCGATCAGCGACGTCGAGAGCACGCGGCCGACGTAACCGTCCTTGATGAGGTCGCGCAGGTAGCGCAACGCGGGCGCGGACCGCCCCTGCAAGCCGACGGCCGTCGGTTTCCCTTGAGCGACCTCGGCCAGCGCCTCGGTTTCGGCCAGGCTCACGCCGAGCGGCCACTCGCTGAGCACCTGCTTGCCCGCGGCCAGCGCCGGCTCGATGAGCGCCCGGTGCTCGGAAACCTTCACCGCGACGACGACCAGGTCGACCTCCGGGTGCCGCGCCAGCTCCCCGGCGTCGCCGAAGGTCAGCGGCACGCCGTACTTCTCCCCGGCCACCCGCGCCGACTCGGCACTGCTGCCGCTCAGCGCGCGGAGTTCGTAGCCGTCCACCGCGGCCAGCGCGGGCACGTGCGCGGTGGCGGCCCAGCCGCCGTTCGCGCTGAGCCCGACGATGCCGACCCGGACCGAAGCCATGAGTGTTCCTTTCGTTGCCCCTGCAGAAGACTTCGACGTGCCGAGCGTCGTGGTCATTCCCGGGTCAGCGCAAGCCGCATCCGGTTACGTCTCCCTTTCCCGGCTATGACTTCGAACTCGCCGGCCGCGCGACTGTGGCGCAACCCACACTGCGCGTCGCACGTGGACGGTCCCGGTCGGACCCCTACACGGAGAGTTCGGTAACACCCATCAACTCGGACGCGATGAGGCGATCGATCCGGCAAGTGGGGGAAACATGGGCATCGAGGTCGTACTCGTGGTGCTGGCCGTCGTCGTGCTGCTGATCGGCGGCACGGTGTTCAGCGCGTGGCGGGCCGAGCGCGCCGAGGACCGCGAAGACGACTGACCGATCGGCCCGGTGACGGTCGGCCGAGTGGCCGATGGGGTCGGGCTCTTCGACCGAAGCGGCTCCCGGGTCAAGATCCATAGCGTCGGTGGCATGACGAACGCACAGGTCACCGCCCTGCAGTACGGGTTCATCGGCTTCCTCGCGCTGTGGACCGTGGTGCTGGTGCCGCAGCTGATCACGCAGCTGGCCCGGCACGGCGGCCTGCGCCTGCGCGGCATCGCGGCGACCGGCGCGGTGCTGCTGTACGGCTGCATGACCCTCGCGGTCGTCTTCCTGCCGCTGCCCGGCCCCGGCACGCGCCGGCTGAGCCAGACGGTGCAGCTGCACCCGTTCCAGTGGATCACCGACATCCACACGGAGCTGCTGAAGCACGGCGAGCCGCTGTCGCAGTGGTTCATGACGCAGACGTTCCAGCAGGCGTGCCTGAACGTGCTGCTGTTCGTTCCGCTGGGGGTGTTCGCCAGGGTGCTGTGGCACCGCGGCCTGACCGGCACGGTCCTGATCGGCTTCGCCGCGTCACTGCTGATCGAGTCCACGCAGGTCACGGCCAACTTCGGGACGGCGCCGTACGTCTACCGCATCTTCGACGTCGACGATCTCATGAACAACGCGTTCGGCGCGGGAACCGGCTGGGTGTTCGGAGCGCTGCTGCTGGCGCTCCTGCGTTCACCGGTCGGCGTGCAGCCGGCCCGGCGCGAGCGGGTCCACCTCGCCCAGACGCGCTAGACGGGCCTTCCGCTGCAGGGCGGCCCGCTTGGCGGCCCGGCGATCCTCGAGAACGACGACGAGGACGGCGACGGCCAGCACGAGCGCGACGAGCCCGAGGACGATCGCAAGCTGCACGAAATCCTCCTCGGTACGGCGCTGTGCGGGAGATCACAACAGGTTACGCAGGTCCGTGGTGAATTCGCTACCCCGGCGACGGGTCAGCGGTGAACGCCCGGCGGACAGGCCGGAAACTGAAGGCGTGAGCACCCGACCCACGAAGGACCAGCTGGCCGCCGCGCAGGACACGACCATCCCCGACGTCATCGCCCCCGGCCTCGACGTCCTCTTCTGCGGCATCAACCCCGGCCTCTACTCCGGCGCGCTGAAACAGCACTTCGCGCGCCCCGGCAACCGCTTCTGGCCCGCCCTCCACGCCGGCGGATTCACGCCGAGGCGGTACCAGCCTGACGAACAGGACCAGCTGCTCGACCTGAAGCTCGGCATCACGAACGTCGTCGCGCGGACCACCGCCCGCGCCGACGAACTCACCGGCGACGAGCTCCGCGAAGGCGGCAAGCTCCTGGAAGCGAAGGTTCTCCGGTACCGGCCGCGGTGGCTGGCCGTCGTCGGGATCACCGCCTACCGGACCGCGTTCGGCTTCCCCAAGGCCCGCGTCGGCCGCCAGGAACACCGGATCGGCGATACCCGGGTGTGGGTGCTGCCGAACCCGAGCGGCCTCAACGCGCACTGGACGCCGGCCGGGCTCGCGGCGGCGTTCGCGGAGTTGCGGACCGCATCCGAACATCGTCGAAATCGTTGAACAAGGGCGAGCCACCCTCAGTAGCGCCCACCGCCCCATCAGGCCCGTTCCCGCCCGGTCGAGCCGACTTCCCGGGAAGGTTTTCTACCCAGAGTTTGCTGTGACCGGGCGATTAGGCCATGAGGGGGAGATGGCGTCATGAGCTGCGCAATCGCGACTCGTACCCAATAGGAGGAGTCACTTTTGGCCGGTCCCGGCAGGGGGAACCGGACGGTGCCGGACGTGTGAACCGAGGGGTCGCGTCAGGCGTCCCAAGAGCGACGGCGCAGAGACGGAGGCCCACGATGCACGGCATCGAGCCCACCCGCAGGCCCATCGGGCCGGCCGGACCCGGCGGGCGAAGTCTCGGCGTGGCGGTCGTCGACCCGGTCCCGATCTTCCGCGACGGCCTCGCCGCGCTCGTCCACCGCAGCCAGGGGCTGCACTGGGCGGGCCAGGCGGCCAGCCACCACGCGGCGCTGCAGCTGTGCGAGCAGGTCAAGCCGGACGTCGTCGTGCTCGACTCGGCCCTCGACCCGAACTGCCACCTGACGAAGCTGCTCAACGCGGGCGACCCGGCGCTGATCCTGGTCACGCTCATCCGTGACACGAATCGCACGCAGCAGTACCTCGCGGCCGCGATCGCCGCGGGCGCGCACGCGATCGTGCCGCGGTCGATCGACTCACGACGCCTCGCCGAAGCGATCCGGCGGGCGCACACCGAGCGCCGGTACATCGACCCGGCGCTGGCCGCGCTCACCGCCCGGCCGAAGCGCTCGACCGTGCCGAAGGGCGACCTCGCCCACGACAGCCCGCCGGGGCCGCGCGGCGGGATGCCGCTGTCCAGGCGCGAGTACCAGGTGCTCCAGCTGGTCGCCGAGGGTCTCGAGAACTCGGCGATCGCGAAGCTGCTGTTCCTGTCCGTCGAGACGGTCCGGACCCACGTGAAGAGCATCCTGCGCAAGCTGTCCGCACGGGACCGGACGCACGCCGTGACGATCGCCTTCCGCGGCGGGATACTGGTCGCCCGCGCGGAGGACGGCCACGTGCCGGTGACTGGCGACACAACGGCGCTTCCGGGGCAGCGCTGACCCCTGAAGAAGCCCGGATTTCCGTACTCGGAAGTGCGGATCTGCTTGCTCCAGTTACCCGCAGGTAATATCCTGAAGTTACCGGCGAGTAAGGCGACGTGTGCCCGGCCGGGGAGCCGAACACATTGGAGTGACGACATGGGCCACTACAAGAGCAACGTCCGAGACCTGGAGTTCAACCTCTTCGAGGTCCTGGGCGTGCAGGAGCGCCTGGGCCAGGGGGTGCTCGCCGAGTCTGACGAAGAGACCGCCCGCGGTGTGCTGTCCGAGCTGAACAAGCTCGCGACCGGCCCGCTCGCCGAGTCCTTCGCCGACGCCGACCGCAACCCGCCCGTGTACGACCCGAAGACCTTCAGCGTCAAGATCCCCGAGTCGTTCAAGAAGAGCTACCAGCAGCTCCTGGACGGCGAGTGGTGGCGCCTGGGCCTGACGAACGACCTCGGCGGCTTCGGCCTGCCGCCGACCGTGCAGTGGGCCGCTTCCGAGCTCATCCTCGGCGCGAACGCCCCGCTGTTCATGTACCTCGCGGGCCCCAACTTCGCGATGATCGTGAACAAGAACGGCACCGAAGAGCAGAAGCACTGGGCGCAGCTGATGATCGACCGCGCCTGGGGCGCGACGATGGTGCTGACCGAGCCGGACGCCGGCTCCGACGTCGGCGCCGGCCGCACCAAGGCCGTCCAGCAGGAGGACGGCTCCTGGCACATCGACGGCGTGAAGCGGTTCATCACCTCCGCCGAGCACGACATGAGCGAAAACATCATGCACTTGGTGCTGGCCCGCCCCGAGGGTCCCGGCATCGAGACCAAGGCGGGCACCAAGGGCCTCTCGCTGTTCCTCGTACCGAAGTTCCACTTCGACTCGAAGACCGGCGAGCTGGGCGAGCGCAACGGCGCCTACGTCACGAACGTCGAGCACAAGATGGGCATCAAGGCCTCGACGACGTGCGAGCTGACCTTCGGCCAGCACGGCACCCCGGCCAAGGGCTGGCTGCTCGGCGAGGTGCACGACGGCATCGCGCAGATGTTCCAGGTCATCGAGTACGCCCGGATGATGGTCGGCACCAAGGCCATCGCGACGCTGTCGACCGGCTACCTCAACGCGCTCGAGTACGCCAAGGAGCGCGTCCAGGGCGCCGACCTGCCGAACATGCTGAACAAGGCCGCGCCGCGCGTCACCATCACGCACCACCCCGACGTCCGCCGCTCGCTGATGCTCCAGAAGGCGTACGCCGAGGGCCTCCGCGCGGTGTACCTGTACACGGCGTCGTTCCAGGACCAGCTGTGGACCGGCGAGGGTGACCAGAAGGTCGCGCACGGCGTCAACGACCTGCTGCTGCCGATTGTCAAGGGCGTCGGCTCCGAGCGCGCCACCGAGCAGCTCGTGCAGTCGCTGCAGACGCTGGGCGGTTCCGGCTTCCTGCAGGACTACCCGATCGAGCAGTACATCCGCGACGCCAAGATCGACTCGCTGTACGAGGGCACCACGGCGATCCAGTCGCTGGACTTCTTCTTCCGCAAGATCGTCCGCGACAAGGGCGCGTCCCTGGCCTTCGTCGCCGGCGAGATCACTAAGTTCATCGAGTCCGAGGCGGGCAACGGCCGGCTCAAGAACGAGCGCGGGCTGCTCAAGCAGGCCCTCGAGGACACCCAGGGCATGCTGGGCTCGCTGATCGGCTACCTGACGACGTCGCAGGAAGACCCGCAGAACATCAACAAGGTCGGCCAGCACACGGTCCGCCTGCTGATGTCGGTCGGCGACCTGCTCATCGGCTGGCAGCTGCTCAAGCACGCCGAGGTCGCCATCGCGAAGCTCGACGCGGGCGCGTCCGCCAAGGACGTCCCGTTCTACGAGGGCAAGATCGCCGTGGCCTCGTTCTTCTCGAAGCAGGTGCTGCCGGAGCTGACCTCCCGCCGCGCGATCGTGGAGGCCGCCGACAACGCGCTGATGGAGCTCGACGAAGCTGCGTTCTGATGGTCACGAAAAGGGCTCTCCCCGAGTGGGGAGGGCCCTTTTCGCGTTTCAGGGTCGCGCGGGGCGGGCACTCCGCTCACCGAGTCCGACGGGCCCGAGTGGCCGGGTCCGCGGATCCTTGAGAGGAGAAAGTGATGACTGTTGCCGGCATCGTCAGCGCAATCATCGTCGGGCTGATCATCGGTGTCCTGGGCCGGCTGGTCGCTCCGGGCAAGCAGGGCATCCCGATCTGGCTGACCATCGTGATCGGCATCATCGCCGCCTTCATCGGCACGGCCATCGCCCGCGGGCTCGGGTACGCCGACACCAACGGCATCGACTGGCTGGAGATCCTCACGCAGGTCGTCCTCGCCGCCATCGGCGTCAGCTTGGCCGCCGGGCTCTACGGCCGCCGCGGTGTGACGAGGTAATCGCTTTTCGAGACCCGGCCCGGTCCGGTCCCCTGTCGGGGGCGGACCGGGCCGGGTCTTTTCATGTCACTCCATCGGGGGTCTGCGCGGGCGACGAGCCGCGATCGGTGCCACCGTGGCGCTTACGCACTATCCGAGGAGGCAGCTGTGCTCGGCGGACTTTGGGGCATCATCTCGACGATCATCGTGGGCCTGATCCTGGGCGTACTCGGCCGGTTGTTCGCGCCGGGCGACCAGAAGATCCCGATCTGGCTGACCATCGTCGTCGGCATCGTCGCCGCGTTCATCGGCAACTGGCTGGCCGGGGTGTTCGGCGTCAAGGACACCTCCGGCATCGACTGGATCCGGCACATCTTCCAGATCGTCGCCGCCGTCGTCGGGGTCATCGCGGCCTCGGTGATCTACGCCAAGGTCAAGGGCGGCAGCCGCACTACCGCCTGACGGCCAGGCCTGCGCCGGCGAGCAGCAGCACGGCGGCGCAGGTCATCGTCGTGGTGAGGGCGTGCGCGGACGACGTCGTGGCGAGCGTCAGGAACAGGCTGCCGAACGTGGCCACGCCGACGACCTGGCCCAGCTGCAGCGTGGTGGTCAGCAGACCGCTGACGTCCGCCGCGCGGTCGAGCGGGACGTGCGTCAGCGCGTTCACCATCAAGGAGCCGAACGCGGGTCCCATCGACAGGCCGAAGAGCAGCAGGGCCACGAAGAACAGCGCGCCGCCGTCGCTGCCCAGGGCGAGCAAGGCGTAGGCGACCGCGGAACCCACGTAACCGCACGGGGTCAGCCAGGCGTGCACCCGCTGGGGCAGCCGGTTCCAGAAGAACCCGCACAGGCCGAAGACGACGCCGCCCGGCGCCATCGCCAAGCCGGCGGCCAGCGCCGTCTTGCCGAGGCCCGACTGCAGGTGCAGAGCCACGCAGAAGAGGAACCCGCCGTAAGACGCGACTCCCGCCCCGAGCGTGGCCAGCCCCGGCGCGACGCCACGGACCTTGAGTACGGCGAGGTCGACGAGCGGGTCGCGCACGCGGCGTTCCACGAAGACGAAGAGCACGGCCAGCAGCATGCCGACGGCGATCGAGCCGAACGTCCAGGCGGGCCAGCCGGTTTCGTGCCCGAGCACCAGCGGCAGCACGACGAGCACCACGGCCGGCACGGCGATCGCGAGCCCGCCGAAGTCGAGCCGACGGCCCGCCTTCGCGGCTCCGGCGGGTACCAGCTTGAGCGCGAGCGCGGCCACGAGCACGCCGATGGGGACGTTCACCAGGAAGATCGGCCGCCAGCCCGCCCCGAACAGGTCGGCGCCGACGAGCACCCCGCCGACGACCTGGCCCGCGACGAACGCGACCGAGATGACGGCGGTGTACGCGCTGAGCGCCTTCGCCCGCGCGGCGCCGGTGAACTGCGCCTGGATGACGCTGATGACCTGCGGCATCATCAACGCCGCGCCGGCGCCTTGGGCGATCCGCGCGACGACCAGCGTCGCGGGGCCGGGTGCGAGTCCGCACAGCAGAGAGCAGACCGTGAAGGCGATCGTGCCGGTGACGAACAGCCGGCGCCGGCCGAACAGCTCGCCGAGGCGGGCGCCGGTGATCAGCAGCATCGCGTAGCCCACGGTGTAGCCGGAGACGACGAGCTGCAGCGCGGCGCCGGACGCGTGCAGGTCGGTGCGGATGTCGGTCATGGCGACGTTCACGACGGTGACGTCGAGCAGCGCCATGAACTGGCCGAGCAGCAGGACGGCCAGCATGAACCACGGCCGCCGGTCCGGCCGGGCTTCCCGGTCCGTGGCCGGGGCAGGAGTGGTCAGTGTCATGCCTCTGACCTTGGGACTTTTCTTTTGTACGTGGAGAGAGCCTGGGGATGCTGGTACTCCCAGCACCTCCTTCGGCTAAAACTGTCGTACCCCTCCGGCACCATGTCCGCATGACCCAGACGCAGGTCCGCACGAACCGCCGGGAGGAGCTCGGCGCGTTCCTCAAGGCGTGCCGGGCGCGGATCGGCCCGGCGGAGGTCGGCCTCGCGCCCGGCCCACGCCGACGTCTCAGTGGGTTGCGCCGGGAGGAGGTGGCGCTGCTCGCCGGTGTCGGCGTCACCTGGTACACGTGGCTGGAGCAGGGGCGGCCGATCAACGCGAGCTCGCAGGTGCTCGACGCGGTGGCGCGCACGCTGCGGATGGAACCCCCGGAACGGGAGCACCTGTACCGGTTGGCGGAGCTGACGCCGTCCCGGCTGCCGTCGACGGTGGAAACGGTGCCGGACACGGTGCGCGAGGTGCTTCGCGCGCTCGACCCGCTGCCCGCCACGCTGGTCAACGACCGGTTCGACATCCTGGAGTCGAACGCGGCCCAGGAGGAGCTGTTCTGGGAGTGGCACAGCTTGCCGTGCCTCCACAAGAACCTGCTGTGGTGCTGCGTGACCGAACCGAACGCGCGGCGGTTCTTCGTGAACTACGACGAGGAGGTCCCTTACATGGTCGCGCGGATGCGCGCCGAGTACGGCAGGCACGTCGGCGATCCGTCGTGGGAAGAGGACATCCGCCGGCTGTCCGCGCTGAGCCCGGAGTTCGCCGAACTGTGGGCCCGGCACGAGGTCGCCGAACCGCAGGCCCGGCTGCGGCAGCTGAACCACCCGCAGGCCGGCCGGATGACCCTCAGGCTGACCGAACTGGCGGTGTCCGAGGCGCCGGGACTGCGGATCCAGGTGTCCACTCCGGACGACGCGCGCAGCTGGGCGTTGCTGCCCCGGACCCGGCGGCCGTCATGACGTCCCTCGATTTGAGCGGCCAGGGGCTGACCTCGTTTCCCCCGCTGCCACCGGGGGTGACCCGGCTCGACCTGTACAAGAACTCGCTCACGTCGGTGCCCGCGTCGTTGTGGGAGCACACCGAGCTGGAAGTGCTCAACCTCGCGACGAACCGGCTTTCCTCGCTGCCACCGGGTATTTCGGCGTTGAAGTCGGTGCACACGCTCGACCTGGCGCACAACGAGTTCGATTCGTTGCCGGACGAGCTGGGAGATCTGGCCGGGCTCACCGAATACCTGTACGTCAGCGACAACCGGCTGTCTTCCTTTCCGGACGCTTGGTGCCGGTTGGGCCGGTTGCGGTACCTGGGCTGCACGGACAACCGGCTGAGTTCGCTGCCCGCGGATCTGTCGGGGCTCACGTCGCTGCGCGAACTCCGCTTGTACCGCAACGCGTTGACCGCGCTGCCGGAGTCGATCGGCACGCTGGGTGCGCTGCGGGAGCTGCACCTGCGGGGGAACCAGCTGGCTTCGCTGCCCGCGTCGATCGGGTCGCTCGGTGAGCTGCGCCAGCTCGACCTGCGGGAGAACCTCTTGGTGACCCTGCCGGATTCCGTGGCTCAGTTGTCCGAATTGGACAAGCTGGATCTGCGGTGGAACAAGTACTTCCGGGAGCCGGCCTGGCTGCGCGGCTTCGAGGAGGCGGGGTGCATGGTCCTTCGCTGACAACTCAACAGAGGATGGTCGGGCGCGGACCGTAGGTCGCGGTGCGCGTCGTCCGGCGGACCTCGGCGCCGCTCTCGACGTCGTAGAGCACGCGGGTGTCGGTGACGCTGAAGCCGGGTGAGCCGATCGTGGCCTGGCACGGGCCGGTACCGCTTCCGCCGAACTGGACCGGTGGTGGGTCGCCGGGCGTCTGGGCGCCGGTCTGGCTCTCGACGCGGTAGTGGCGGGTGCCCCAGATCCGGACCGTCACGGAGTCACCGGAAACCGTGGCCTGGACGGCGATCCCGGTCGGCGAGTCGTTGGTCAGCTTGAGCTCGACGGCGCTGCCGTCGGCGTTGACGGCCTTCGCGTCGCGGCCGGCGGGGTAGCGGTCGAGGTAGTGGTCGTGCTCGAGGTGGCCGCCGTCGGCCAGGCCCGCGAGGTAGCCCGCGTTGTACAAAGTGGACGCGAGCTGCGAGACGCCACCACCGACGACGGTCGCGCCGGTGCCGTCTTCGCCGGCCGGGGCGGGCACGTAGCCGTTGTCGGCGGTGCGCGGGCCGGAGCGGGCGCCGAGGCTGAACGTCTCGCCGGGCTTGACGATCGTGCCGGACACCCGGGCGGCGAGCGTCCGGTTGTTCGTCGCGGCCGGGCCGGCCAGGCCGCCGGTGGTGAACTCGCCGACGACCTCCTTGATGCCGAGCGCGCCGGCGGCATCGGTGGTCACGCCGGGCTTCGACGCGCTGTAGACGACGGGCAGGTCCCGGCCGTCGGTCTTCTTGAGCACGTCGATGAGCGGCAGGAACGTCTTCTCCCAGTTGACCTTCCGGGCGTCCTCGGAGGGCTCGACGGCCGGTTGGTCGCCGGTGAAGACGATCTGGGCGTCCTGGCCGTCGGTCTCGGTGCTCGCGAGCCCGTCCTTGAGGGCGGCCTGCAGCTTGCCCTGGTCGATGCGGACCTCGAGGGCCCCGCCCTCGACCGCGGCGAACTGGAACGACGACGCGATCGTGGCCGGCGTGAGCGGAACGTCCTTGCCCTGCCCGCGCACGACGACCGGTTTCGCGACGGCGGGCACGACGATCTGCTGGTAGGCGGCCTGCACGCCGGCCGCGGTCGCCTTCACGGGCGTGATCGCCATGCCGAGCTTGACGCCGCCGGGGTCGAGCCAGTGGTCGGTGACGCTGTGCACGGCGCCGTCGAGGTCGGTCAACTGCTGGCCTTGTCGCGGCCGGACCGGGTAGGGCGTGACGCCGCCGTCGCCGACCGCCGTGAACCCGACCGTGCCTTCGGTGGCCGGGTGGTTCAACTTGCCCTCGGCGAGCTGACGCACGGCTTGGGCGATCTGGTGGGGATCGGTCTGCGTCGCGACGCCGACCTCGCGGCTGGAGAAGAAGGACATGATCCGCGTGATCGGGCTCAGCGGCTGGTGCCCGGCGAGCCCGAGGGTGTTCGGCCAGTCGAGCCCGAGGCCGGACTCCGAGGGCACGAGTTCGGCCTGGACATCGCCCCCGTGGATGACGACGGGCCGGATGAGCCGCGGCTCGAGTTCCTGGCGCAGCTTGGCTTCCGCCTCGGCGTGGGTCAACCCGCCGACATCGATGCCGGCGACGGTCACCCCGCGCGGAACATCGCCGGCGCTGACGAGGAGATCGATGGCGTAGAGGATGACGAAGAGCCCGAGCGCGATCCCGATGGACATCATGGTCCGGGCGAGGCCCTTGCGCAGCTTCCGCGCGGGAGTCTCGGGGACGGGAGGCGGAGCGGGGGTTTCGAGGAGCTCGCCGAGCAGGTCATCGGCGAAGAGATCGGTGGTGACGGGCGGCGCCGCAGCAGGTTCGGGTTCTGCTTCGGGTTCTGCGAGCGATTCGGCGGGTCCGGCCGCGGCGAGCGGCTCCGCGGGCGCAGGCTCGAGTTCCCGCACCTCGGCAGGCTCGCGCGCCTCGTCGTTCTCCACGCCCCCGCCCTACAGGTAGAGCCCCGTTCCGTGCTCCGTGCGCTCCGTCGCCACCGCGTGGATGTCGCGTTCGCGCATCACCAGGTGGCCCTCGCCCTGGATCTCGACCTCGAGCTGGTCCTCCGGGTTGAAGAGCACGCGGTCGCCGGTCTTGACGTTCCGCACACTGTTCCCGGCGCCCAGTACATCACCCCACGCGAGCCGGCGCGCGACCTGCGCCGTCGCCGGGATCACGATGCCGCCGCTGCTGCGGCGCTCGCCCTCCTCCGGGGACAGCCGCACCAGCACCCGGTCGTGGAGCATCTGGATCTCGAGTTTCGCCCCGTCAGACACGGTTCGCATGCTACTCGGCCGGCTCACCGGCCATGACCAGGCTCAGCTCCCGGGCTCCGTCCGCCTGCAGCCGCACCGGCACGCCCCAGTCCTGCCGCGTGATTCGACACGCGGGGTGCTCACCACCGTCGTCACAGCTCGCGGCCTGCGCGACCACCTGCAGCACGCCCTCGGTGACACCCGGCGCCAGCCGGATCTTGCGCGTCAACCCCGTGCCGGTGCCGACGCCATCAGCCAGCAGCGAGGGCGGCGACGCGCTGATCTCCAGCCGGGTCGACGGGCCGAAGCGGTCGTCCAGCTTCTCGCCCGGCGGCGCCGTGAACACCACCGAAAAGTCGATCTCGCCCGGTGCGAGCACGGTCGGCGGCCTGCGTACGGCGTGCGCGTCGCCCGAGACCAGCGTCGGCTCGCCCGCGGGCAGCGGGCCGATCCGGTTCCCCGCCGACTCGACGACCAGCAGCTCGCCGTCGTGCAGCAGCAGGCCCTGTGGCTCCGAAAGCCCGGTGGCGATCGTCGTCACTTCGCGCGTGAAGACGTCGAAGCGGCGTACGGCGCCGTTGTAGGTGTCCGCGATCGCGATCTTGTCGCCGGGGAGCACCGCGAGTCCGAGCGGGTGCTGCAGCAGCGCCTGGTCGGCGGGGCCGTCGGTGTGGCCGAACGAAAACAGGTCGACCCCGATCGCCGTGTGCACCGTGAACGACTCGCCGTCGGGCTCGATCCAGCGCAGCGCCGACGTCTCCGCGTCGGCGAGCCACAGCTTGTCGCCGTCCGCGGCGAGGCCGGACGTCTGCGCGAAGAACGCCTCGCCGACGTCGCCGTCTCGGAGGCCTTCGACGGTCGTCCCGGCGAACCGGCGGATGGTGCCGGAAACCGGGTCGAACACGCTCAGCGTGTGGTTGCCCGCCATCGCGACGACGATCCCGCCGGCCGGGCCGTACCAGGCGACGTCCCACGGGCTCGTGAGGTCGACCTCGACGCCCTTGCCGGAGTCCGGTCCGGTGCGCCACTGCGCGCCGGTGCCGGCGACCGTGGTCACCTCGCCGGTGATCAGGTCGAGGCCGCGCAGCCGGTGACCGGCGGTGTCGGCGACGACGGCGTGGTAGCCGGCGCGCTCGGCGACGTCGTAGGGCAGCAGCGCGATGCCGGACGGCTCGGCGAACGTCGCAAGATCGAACGGCCCGTCCTGACCACCGCGCTCTCCGCTGCCGAAGCGCCGGATGACCGTCTCGCCGTCCGAGGCGAACTCGACCACGGAGTGGTGCCCGGTGTCCGCGACGAGGACGCGGCCCTCGGCCGTCGCGACGGCCTTGCTCGGGAACCGCAGCTCGCTGACCTGCTCCTCGACCGGGACGTACGGGCTGCCGCCGCGGCGAAGCGTCCCCTTCGCTTCGTGCTTCTTCACGAGGTCCGCGATGACGCGGCGAAGCGCCTCTTCGTGCCCTTCACCCGCGGCGACGTGCACGACGTACCCCTCGGGGTCGACGACCGCCAGCGTCGGCCACGCGCGGACCGCGTACTGCGACCACAGCTCCATCTTCGGGTCGTTGACCACGGGGTGGTGCACGTCGTAGCGCCGGACCGCCGCTTCGATCGACGCGCGCTCGCCCTCGTGCAGGAACTTCGGCGAATGGACGCCGATCGTGACGAGCACGTCCGCGAACTCGGCTTCGAGGGGGCGCAGCTCGTCGAGCACGTGGAGGCAGTTGATGCAGCCGCTGGTCCAGAAGTCCAGCAGGACGACGCGCCCGCGCAGCTCGGCGAGGGTCAGCGGGCGGCCGCCGGTGTTCAGCCAGACGTCGCCGCGCAGCTCGGGAGCGCGCACGCGGGCCTGCGGTCGGGGTGAAGTCACGGCAAGAGTGAACTACAAGTATTCACGCTCTGTTCCGGAGTTCAGCCGATGAGAGAACAAACTCACCCCACGGAGGTGCCCGTGAAGACGGCGGAAAAGAACGCGCGGCGGGGTGAGCCGCCGCTTAGGCTCAGGTCATGACCCCCGTCCAGCCGGCCGGCGCCCTCACGTTCGAGGAGGCACGGCACCTGCAGGAGAACCTCCGGGAACCGGTGCGTCCCGGGCTGACCGGACCCGAGCTCGACGACGTCGAGCGCCGGTTCGGCTTCCGCTTCGCCGCGGACCACCGCACGTTCCTGTCCGCCGGCGTCCCGATCGGCGACCGCTGGCCGGACTGGCGCTGCGGCAACCCCGACCAGCTGCGCAAACGTTTGGCCTGGCCGGTGGACGGCGTGCTGTACGACGTCGAGCACAACGGTTTCTGGCTACCGGACTGGGGCACGCGCCCGGTCGGCCCGGAGGACGCGGTCCGCGAAGCCCGCCGGCGCCTGGCCGACGTGCCGCAGCTGGTGCCGGTGTGCGGGCACCGGTACCTGCCGGGAGTGGCGGAAACCGCGGGCTACCCGGTGCTGTCGGTGTACCAGACGGACATCATCGTGTACGGCTCCGACCTGCGGGATTACCTGCACCGCGAGTTCGCGACGGGCGGCATCAGCACGGCCCCGCCGGACGGCCCGAGGTACATCGAGTTCTGGTCCCGCTTCCTCGACTAGCCGAATCTGAGGCTGTCTAGCGTCAAAGCTAGAGAAGCTTAGAAGCTCCTAGCTCTCCCGCCGCAGCATGCGGCTCACGCCCGCCGCCACCGTGGTCGCCAGGATCCAGCCCGACGCCGTGAACCCGGCCGCGACCCAGTTGTCCGCCCCGTGCATGTACCAGCGCGACTTGTTGCCGAAGTCCACGATCGGCACCAGCAGGTCCGCCGTGTAGATCACCGGGTTCCACTGCAGCCCCGTGTCCTGCTGGTTCACCACGCACCGCTGCCCGTTGGCGATGATCTGGTGCGCCTGGTCCGCCGACTGCCAGTGAACGCAGTCGTCGGAGCCCAGGCCGAACCACAAGCTGCCCAGGACCAGCAGCGTGAACAGCCAGCCCAGCGCGCGCACCGGGCGGTAGCCGTACCCGACCATCGACCGCTGCAGCCAGCTCCACAGCCGCACGCCCGGCCCGAAGAACTTGAAACCGCCGGCCAGCGCCTCGTACCGGAACTGTTGCTTGCGCAACGCCACCGTCGACGCGTGTTCTTCGTTCCCCGCCGCGCGGAGCATGTGGGCCAGCTGGTCGTACGGGCCCGGCCGGTAGCCGCGCATGGCCCTGCTCAGCAGGTCGATGCGGTGGTCCAGTGCCTTGTCGTCGGCCAGCGGGATGCTCTTGCCCAGGGCGTCGTAGCGGAAGTCCTCCAGCTCGATACCGCCGGACGCGGCCCAGAACGCCTCGTTGTCGGTCAGCGTTCCGCAGTGCGCGCGGCGCAGCACCACCCGGCCGGCCGGGGGGACGGCCGGCGTCAGCGTGAACTCGTCCGCCGCGACGTCGCCCGCGTCGAGCGCCACCAGGAACGGGGACAACGAACCCAGCTGAGAACCGCGCAGGTCGACGCGGCGGGCGACCTGGGCGCCGTCGAGGTTGACGCCGCCCTCCGCGACGAACGGGCGGCTGTTGTTGTCCCGGAGCGTCAGGTCGCGGCCGATCCGGCCGGTGCGGATGTCGAGGGAAAAACTGCTGGTCGCGCGCAGGCCCGGCTCGGTCAGCCGCGTCCCGGCCAGGTTGATCGAGCCGCCGACCTCGACGCCCTGCAGCCGCAGCGTGCCGTGGATCGTCGCGTCCGTCAGCTGGAAGTTGCCCGCGATCTTCGACCGGCGCGCCGAAAACACGTCCCGGCCGGGGTGGCGGAACACCGAGTTCCAGGCCAGGAAGTTGCCGCCGACGGTGACGTCGGCCAGCCGCAGCTGGCCGGTCGGGACGCGCAGGCTCGTCGCCTCGATGTCGCCGCCGATCTCGGTGCCGTCCAGGTGCAGGGCCCGGTCGTAGTAGGGCTGGGACTTGCCGCGCACCACGCTGATCTCGGCGCCGGCCAGCCGCAGCGAACCGCCGATCCGGGCGTTGACCATGCGCAGGGTGCCGAGCGCCTGCAGGCCGTCCGACAGCTCGACGTTGCCGTCGACGCGCATCCGGTCGGCGACCAGGGCCGGCCGCGGGTCGAGGTACGGGTCGTTGGACTTCCACGCGTCGACGGCGATCGGGCCCTGCTGGGACACGGTCAGCTTGGCTTCGCGCAGCACGATGTCGCTGTCGACCGTGGCGCTCGGCAGGTACATGATGCCGGTGGCGGAGAAGCGTTTCCGCTGGCTGGCGGGCCCGTAGTTGTCGACCTCGCAGAGCAGGCTGCCGCCGATGTGCAGGCCGTTGCCGTTGAGCGCGAAGCCGTCCGGGTTGTTCAGCGTCGCGCCGGAGAAGTTGACGTTACCGCCGGTCCGCAGGCCGGGGAGCCGGACTTCGCCGTTCGCGACCATCCGGTACGCCAGCAGCGCGCCGGCGAGCACCAGCCGGTCGGCGTGGATCGCCTTGCCGTGCGGGTGGGCGATCACCGTGCGGGTCAGCACCAGCGAACCTTCGATCACCGCGTCGGTGAGGTTGACCGCGGCGTTCGGCATCCCGCGCTCGCGGTCGTCGCCGCGCTGGACGGTGGTCTCCTCGACCTCGTGGTCGGCGCCGTCGACCTGCACGACGCTGCGGATCAGCCGGACGTCGTTGCGGCTGCGCATGTTGCGGGCCTTGAGCCCGGGCAGCCAGCACTTGCGGAAGACCAGGCCGAGCAGGTGGGCCTCGCGCACGTCCGGCGGCTGCTCGAACCGGCAGCGCTCGAAGCGGAAGAGGTACTTGAGGTCCGCGGCACGCAGGTCGAGCGTGCCGGTGATGTAGGTGTCCTCGACGTAGACGATCGGCGCGTTCGTGGCCTGCCGCCGCCAGCGCAGCAGCCCGCCGTTGCCGGGTTTCAGCAGGTCGGACGCCTTGACCTCGTAGCGGCGGTCGGGGATGCCCGCGAACGGGTCGAGCGGAGGCAGCGCGCTTTCGGTCGTCATGGAGCTGCCCCCTCCTCACCCACTTTCAAAGTAGCGAACGCGAACGATATTCGCAGGCGTTTCGCAGGTGAACGGCTGAATTCCCGCCGGCGGCCTCAGTCGAGTCCCGCGCTGTGCGTCGGGTCCAGGACGCGCGCGAGGAACGACTTCGTGCGGTCGTGCTGCGGGTCGACGATCACCTGGCTCGGCGGGCCCTGCTCGACGACCACGCCGCCGTCCATGAACAGCACGCTGTCGGCCACCTCGCGGGCGAACTGCATCTCGTGCGTGACGACCAGCATCGTCATGCCCTCTTCGGCCAGCTGGCGCATCACGGCGAGCACGTCGCCGACGAGCTCCGGGTCCAGCGCGGACGTCGGCTCGTCGAACAGCATCACGTCCGGGTTCATCGACAGCGCCCGCGCGATCGCGACGCGCTGCTGCTGCCCGCCGGAAAGCTGCCCGGGCAGCGAAGTCTCCTTCTCGCTCAGGCCGACCTTCTCGAGGTTCTCCCGGGCGACCCGCTCGGCCTCCTCCTTGCCACGCTTGAGGACCTTCCGCTGCGCGACGGTGAGGTTCTCCAGCACGGTCAGGTGGGCGAAGAGGTTGAACGACTGGAAGACCATGCCGATCTTGCGCCGGGCGCCGTCGATGTCGACGTCCTCGTCGGTGATCTCGTTGCCGTTCACCACGATCTTGCCCTGCTGCGGCTCCTCCAGGAGGTTCACGCAGCGCAGCAGCGTCGACTTGCCCGAGCCGGACGGCCCGATGATGCACACGACCTGGCCGCGTTCGACCTGGAGGTCGATGCCCTTGAGCACCTCCAGCGGGCCGAACGCCTTGTGCAGACCGGAGATTTCAACGATGACGTCGGTCATGTGGCACCCCCGCCGGACACCCCGGCACCGTATTTCTTTTCCAGCCGCTGCTGCAGGATCGACAGCGGGATGGTGATGACGAGATAGCAGAGGCCCGCGACGACGATCGGGGTGAGCCCCTTCGCCTCCAGCAGCGCTTGGCGGCTGAACTGCGCGAGCTCCTGCTGCGCCGGCGTGGTCCCGAGCAGGAACGCCAGCGACGAGTCCTTCGTCAGCATGATCAGCTCGTTGGCCAGCGGCGGCAGCACGATCCGGAACGCCTGCGGGATGACGATGGTGATCATCGACCGGAAGGGCGACATGCCCAGCGAGCGGGCGGCTTCGACCTGCCCGCGCGGCACCGCCTGGATGCCCGCGCGGATCGTCTCCGCCATGTAGGCCGAGGACACGATGCCCAGCGCGATCATGATGGACACGTTGCGCGGCAGGTGCGTGTCCGGGAACGCGATCGGCACGCCGACGCCGACCGCGAGGAAGATCAGCAGCGCGGGCAGGCCGCGGAAGAACTCGATGTACGCCCGCGCGAACCATCGGTACGCGCCCACAGAGGACAGCCGCATCAGCGCGAAGACGAGGCCCAGCCCCAGGCCCAGCGCGAAGCCGAGGGCAGTGAAGATGATGGTGTTCTTGAGCGCGACCGTGATCACGTCGGGGAACTGCGCCGCGGCGACGTCGAGGTCGAAGAACGCCCGCCCGATCTGACCCCAGTTGGCCAGGAACGCGAAGACCACGACGATCACGAGCAGCAGGACGTACTGCGCACCCCGGAACGCCGAACGTCGCCGGCGTCGGCTCAGTGCCATTTCACTCCTCTGGCCAGCCCGGAAGGGCATCGGAAACACCGCTGTGGCCGGTGCCGAAGCACCGGCCACAGGCGGGGGGTCTTACGAGGTGGGGTTACCGGGCAGCCAGGTCGGCGCCTTGCCGAACCACTTCTGGTAGATCTGCGCGTAGGTGCCGTCGGAGACCGACGCCTTCAGCGCGTCGTTGGTGGCGGTGACCAGGGCGGTGTTGCCCTGCTTGATGCCGATCCCGTAGAACTCGTTCGTCTTGAACTCGGTGGCGACGGCCGTGTCGGGGTTCGTCTTGACGAAGTCGTACAGGACGCCGTTGTCGTTGACGCCCGCGTCGACCGTGCCGTTCTTGACCGCCTGCTCCTCCAGCGCCAGGTCGTCGAAGGTGACGATCTCGGCGCCCTTCGCGTTCTCCTTGGCGTAGTCGGCGCCGGTCGTGGCCGACTGGACGCCGATCTTCTTGCCGGCGACGTTGCTGAAGTCCTTGATCGGCGACCCGGCCTTGACCAGCAGCGCCTGGGTGGCCTCGAAGTAGGGCTCCGAGAAGTCGAACTTCTGCTTGCGCTTGTCGGTGATCGTCATGCCCGCCGCGGCGAGGTCGCACTGGCCGCTGTTCATGGCCTCGCCCGACTCGATGTTCTCGAACGCGATGTCGACGATGTTCTGCTGGACGCCCAGCTTCTTCGCGACCAGGTCCACGAGGTCGACGTCGAAGCCGACGATCTTGTCGCCTTGCTTGACCTGGAACGGCTGGTAGGGCAGGTGCGTGCAGGTCGTGAGCTTGCCGGACGCGATCAGCTGGACACCGCCGGCCGCCGTGCCGCCTTCGTCACCGCCACACGCGGTCAGGGCGGCAGCCGCCAGGGCGAGCGCCGGGATCAGCGCGAGCGCCTTGAGTTGGGGTCCTCGGGCCACGTCGTCACTCCTCGTAGTTCTCAGTTCGTGAGAGCACGCATATTGCCACTCATCCATACCAAAGCACAGCACTGTCGAGTTACAGCGACGTTTCGCGCCGCGCCAGCCTGTAGAGGAGTGTCGCGCACGAAGGGGCACGTGGGTGAGGATGTCGTTCATGAACGCGACCCCGCCCCGGCCGAGTCGGTGCTGGCGGTGTGGGTGGCGATGGGGCGGGACTATGCGGACGTGGCGCCGTTGAAGGAATTTTCACCGGGGGTGGGCAGTCCACTTTGGACGTCTCGGTCCACCTGACCCGGCTGGCCTGAGCGCCCCAATGTGGCCTTCGGTGCGTCTGACGCAACCAAGGCGGCCTTCGGTGCGTCAGACGCAACCAAGGCCGCCTTGGGGCGCTCGTCAGCCTCGGGCGTGGGCGTCCAGGATGTGCGCGACGGCCTCGGTGACCCGCTGCGCGTAGTCCAGGTGCAGCCACTCGTCCGGCACGTGGATGTTCGAGTCGGACCCGCACGCGCCGGTGACCAGGAACTGGGCCTCCGGGTACTTGCGCGAGAGCAGGCCCATGAACGGGATCGACCCGCCCATGCCGGTCGCGCGGTGGGGCTGGCCGAAGACCTCGTCGCTGACCGTGCGCAGGGCCGTCGTCAGCCACGGCGACTCCGTCGGCGCGTTCCAGCCGTCCTCGGCCTGCGGGTTGCCGCCGAAGGTGACCTTCGCGCCGTACGGGACGTCGGTGGTCAGGGCCTTCTTCACGGCTTCGAGGCCCTTCGCGGCGTCGGCCGTCGGGGGGAGGCGGAAGCTCAGCGTCAACGTCGTGCTCTCGCGCAGGACGTTGCCCGCGTCGGCGGGCTTCGGGAAGCCGTCGGCGCCGATGATCGACAGCGTCGGGCGCCACGCGTTGTTGAGCATCAGCTCCAGCGCGTCTTCGGTGATCACGCGACCGCCCTCGACCAGCGGGAACGCCGTCGACAGCGCCTCCGGGAAGTCCTGCGAGACGGCCTTGAGCTCGGCCAGCCGGTCCGCCGGGACGTCCACCTTGAGCTCGTCGAGCAGCAGCTCGCCGGTCGCGCTGTCCTCGAGCCGCTCGATCAGCTGCCGCAACACGCGGAACGAGCTGGCGACCACGCCACTCGCGATGCCCGAGTGCTGCGCCGAGTCCAGCAGCTGCACCGTGACGTCGAGGTGCAGCATCCCGCGCAGGCTCGTGACCAGCCACAACCGCTCGTAGTCGCTGCCGCCGGCGTCGAGGCAGACCACCAGCGAGACCTCGCCGATGCGGTCGGCCAGGTGCTCGACGTAGGCGGGGAGGTCGGGGCTGCCGGACTCCTCGCCGGTCTCCAGGAGCACCACGATCCGGGCGTGCTCGCCGCCGGCCGCGTGGACGGCTTCGATCGCCGTCGTCGCCGCGTAGCCGGAGTAGCCGTCGTCGACGGACCCGCGGCCGTACAGCCGGCCGTCGCGGATCACCGGGGTCCACGGGTCGAGGCCCTCCGACCAGCCGCCCACCGGGGGCTGCTTGTCGAGGTGGCCGTACATCAGGACGGTGCCCTTGCCCGCGGCGCCCGGGGTCGCCGGGACGTCGACGAGCAGCAGGGGAGTGCGGCCTTCGAGCCGCACGACGTCGAGGGTCGCCCCGGGCAGGTCGCGCGCGGCGATCCACTCGCGGACGTGGTCGACGGCGGCGGCCAGGTGACCGGTCGTCGCCCACTCGGCGTCGAAGGCCGGGGACAAGGCGGGGATGGCCACCAGCCCGGACAGGCTCGGGATGACGCCGTCGGTCCACGACGTCACAACGGATTCACGAACGGATTTCTGCTCCACGTGATCCATCGTGCCACGCTGTGACACCTGGGGCTTCGCCCCAAGCCGGGGGCTCCGCCACCCGGACCCCCGGAAGCCGCGGGTCCCGGCGTGCGGCACATCACAAAGACGTCGCCCGACCAGGTGATCACGCAGGCGCACGGCCGGGTGCTCGCGCGGCCACTCCTGGTGAGCGCGGGGACCGGCTCCCTACTCTCGTAGGTCCGATGCTCGGGCTTCCAAGCGTTTTCCCTGTTCAGGACCCCTTTCTCAGCAACAAATCAGCATCCGTCACTGACCAAAGCCACGACCTTCGTGCCAGGATGTCGGCGTGAACCGTCAACGCCGACGGTGACCGAGCGCTTCGGAGACCCGAGACGCTGGTCCCCGCCGGTGCAGTCGCTGTGGTCGCCACAAGCGGCCGCCAGAGGCACCGACACGAGGAGTACCGCCCATGCCGTCCGAACAGTGGACGCACCCGGAGCCTGGAGACGGGCCGGCCGCCGTAGCGGCCCAGCCTTCCCCCGAGCAGGTGATCGCCGGATTGCGAGCGACCAGCGAAGGTGGCGCTGAGCTGACTCAGCTGCTCACCCCCGAAGGCGAACGGGTCCCGTCGCCCCGGTTCGACAAGTACGTCGACGACATCGACGACGAAGCCCTGCGCGGCCTGTACCGCGACATGGTGCTCGTCCGCCGCGCGGACCGCGAAGCCAACGCGATGCAGCGCCAGGGCCAGCTCGGCATCTGGGTCCCGCTGCTCGGCCAGGAGGCCGCGCAGATCGGCTCCGGCCGCGCGCTGAAGAAGAACGACATGGCGTTCCCCAGCTACCGCGAGCACGGCGTCGCGTACGCGCGCGGGGTCGACATGAAGGACCTGCTCGGCATCTTCCGCTGCACCGACCACAGCGGCTGGGACTACCAGGGCACCGGCTTCCACCCGTACACCATCGTGATCGGCAACCAGGTGCTCAACGCCGCCGGGTACGCGATGGGGCAGAAGTTCGAGGGCAAGGTCGGTGACGACGACGGCGAAGCCACGATCTGCTACTTCGGTGACGGCGCGACCTCGCAGGGCGACGTCCACGAAGGATTCGTCTGGGCCGCCGTCTACGACGCGCCGCTCGTGTTCTTCTGCCAGAACAACCAGTGGGCCATCTCCGAGCCGACCGAGCGCCAGTCGCGCCTGCCGCTCTACCAGCGCGCCCGCGGGTACGGCTTCCCCGGCATCCGCGTCGACGGCAACGACGTCCTGGCCTGCCTCGCGGTGTCCCGCTGGGCACTCGACGAGTGCCGCCACGGCAACGGCCCGGTCCTGATCGAGGCGTTCACCTACCGGATGGACGCGCACACGACGACCGACGACCCGTCGCGCTACCGGCTCTCCGACGAGCTCGAAGAGTGGAAGCTCAAGGACCCGATCGAGCGCGTCCGGGCGTTCCTGGCCCGCAAGGGCGGCGCCGATCACGACTTCTTCGACCAGGTCCAGGCCGAGGCCGACGCCTTCGCCGCCGACCTGCGCGAGTACACCTTCAACATGCCGGAGCCGCCGCCGGAGAGGATCTTCAGCAACGTCTACGCCGAGGGCAACCCGGTGCTGGACGCGCAGCGCGAAGAGTTCCTGTCCTACCTTGACGGTTTCGTATCGGCGGGTGAGCACTGATGACCGATCTCCAGAAACTCACCATCGGCAAGGCGCTCAACCTCGGCCTGCGCCGGGCGATGGAAGAGGACCCCAAGGTCCTGATCATGGGCGAGGACGTCGGCAAGCTCGGCGGCGTCTTCCGGATCACCGACGGCCTGCAGAAGGACTTCGGCGAGCAGCGCGTGCTGGACACGCCGCTGGCGGAGTCCGGCATCATCGGCACCGCGGTCGGCCTGGCCGTGCGCGGCTTCCGGCCGGTGTGCGAGATCCAGTTCGAGGGCTTCATCTTCCCGGGCTTCGACCAGATCTCCTCGCAGCTGGCGAAGCTGCACTACCGGACGCAGGGCAAGATCAAGATGCCCATCGTGATCCGGGTGCCGTTCGGCGGCGGGATCGGCGCGGTCGAGCACCACTCGGAGTCGCCGGAGTCGCTGTTCGCGCACATCCCGGGCCTCAAGGTCGTGTCCATTTCGAACGCCGTCGACGCCTACTGGGGCATCCAGCAGGCGATCAAGTCGGACGACCCGATCCTGTTCTTCGAGCCGAAGCGGCTTTACCACTCGGGTGCGCTGCGCGCGGAGATCGACGTCGCGGGCACGCTTTCGCCGGTCTTCTCCTCGCAGGTCGTCCGCGAGGGCACGACGGCGACGGTCGTCGCGTACGGGCCTTCGGTGAAGGTCGCGCTCGACGCGGCCGCCGCGGCCGAGGACGGTGGCCAGTCGCTCGAGGTCATCGACCTGCGCACGCTCTCGCCGCTGGACCTCGGCCCGGTGTTCGAGTCGGTGCGCAAGACCGGCCGGCTGATCGCGCTGTCGGAGGCGCCGTCGGAGGCGTCGCTGACCTCGGAGATCGCCGCACGGGTCCAGCAGGAGTGCTTCTACTCGCTGGAAGCGCCGGTCCTCCGGGTGACCGGATTCGACACGCCGTACCCGCCCGCCAAGCTCGAGGAGCACTACCTCCCCGACCTGGACCGGGTGCTGCACGCCGTCGACCGCTCGCTCAACTGGTAAGGGGGATCTCCGCGCAATGCCTACGTACAAACAGTTCCCCCTGGCCGACACGGCCGAGGGGCTGACCGAAGCCGACATCCTGTCGTGGCACGTGAAGCCGGGCGACACGGTGACCGTCAACCAGATCGTGGTCGAGATCGAGACCGCGAAGGCGGCCGTCGAGCTGCCGATCCCGTGGGCCGGGGTGGTCACGGAGCTGCACGTCGAGCCGGGGCAGACGGTGGAGGTCGGCACGCCGATCCTCACCATCGACGTCGACCCCGGCGGGGCTTCGGCTGCCGCGCCCGCGCCCGTCGAAGAGCCCGCCGAGGAGGAGATGAAGCCGCTGGTCGGCTACGGCTCCAAGGCCGTCGTCACGCAGCGGCGCGCCCGCAAGGGTTCGGAGCCCGCTCCGGCTGCTGCTGTCGCTGCTCCTCCGGCGCCCGCTCCGGTTGCTCCTCGCGGTGGGTACGTCCCGCTGGCGAAGCCGCCGGTGCGGAAGCTGGCGAAGGACCTCGGCGTCGACCTGCACGCGCTGACCGGCACCGCTTCGGGCGGCGTGATCACGCGCGAGGACGTCGAGCGCGCGGCCAACGGTGCTGTCGTGGCGGCTCCTGCCGCCACTGTGGACAGTGGTTACGACCCGGCGACCCGCGAGCGGCGCGTGCCGATCAAGGGCGTCCGCAAGATGACCGCGGCGGCGATGGTGCAGAGCGCCTACACCGCTCCGCATGTCACGGAGTTCCTGACCATCGACGTCACGCCGATGATGGAGTTCCGCGAGAAGCTGAAGAAGTCGCGCGAGTTCGCCGGGGTGAAGGTCACGCCGCTGACGTTCGCGGCGAAGGCCGTGTGTCTGGCGGCGAAGCGCACCCCGGACATCAACGCGGTGTGGGACGACGCGGCGCAGGAGATCGTCTACAAGGACTACGTGCACCTCGGGATCGCGGCGGCGACGCCGCGCGGCCTGATCGTGCCCAAGGTCCGCGACGCCGACTCGCTGTCGCTGAAGGAGCTGGCGGGCGCGTTGACGCAGCTCACGGACGTGGCGCGTGAGGGCAAGACGTCGCCGGCGGACATGGCGAACGGCACGATCACGATCACGAACGTGGGCGTGTTCGGCGTCGACACCGGAACGCCGATCATCAACCCGGGCGAGTCCGCGATCCTGTGCCTCGGCGCGATCAAGGACCAGCCGTGGGTGGTGGACGGCGACATCAAGGTCCGCAAGGTCCTCCAGCTGTCGCTGAGCTTCGACCACCGCGTGGTCGACGGTCAGCAGGGTTCGGAGTTCCTGGCCGACGTCGGCGCGCTGCTGGCCGACCCGGCCATGGCGATGACGTACTGACGCACTGAAGGTCCGTGAAGGCCCCCTTACCGGCTCTTATGGCCGGTAAGGGGGCCTTCACGGCTTTCGCCCTCGGCATACTCGCTTGACGGAGTGAGTGCTCACTCCGCACACTGGTCGCATGACACCAGCACCCGAAACCCGGCGGAGAGCGCCGGGCATGAGCGTCGAGGCCCGGCGCGACATGATCGTGCACGCGGTGCTGCCGCTCCTGATCGAGCACGGCGCCGGCGTGACCACCAGCCAGATCGCCCGCGCCGCCGGCATCGGCGAGGGCACCATCTTCCGCGCGTTCAAGGACAAGGACGAGCTGTTCGACGCCTGCACGGCCGAGGCGTTGCGCCCCGACCACGTGCTCGACGCGATCGCCGAAATCCCCATCGAGCAGCCGCTCGAAGACCGGCTCGCCGAGGCCGCCGAGGCGCTCGGCGCCCACCTCGAGCGCATGGGCGCGCTGATGGGCGCCCTGCACGCGTCCGGCCGGCACAAGCAGCGCGACCCCGAGCAGCGCCTCAAGGACCGGCGCGCCACGTGGAAGGGCGGCCGCAGCGAGTCGATGGCCGCCATGCGCGGCGCGATCACCGAGCTGTTCGAACCCGAAAAGGACCGGCTGCGGTTGCCTCCCGAGCAACTGGCCTCGCTGTTCCTGACCCTGTTGTTCGGCGGCCGGCGAATGGCACCGGTCGACAACGCCGCCACCACGCGCCAGGTGGTCGACGTCTTCCTGCACGGCGCTGTGGAGGCTCCGTGATCCCGGGCGGTGGGGGCGGCATGGAGTTCATGCTGGCTCGGCGAGGACGGCGGCGGCACGCCTCGACGGTTCCGGAAAGCGGCCTCACCGGGCCGGTCGAAATCCCGGAACCCAAGCCGGAAGACCAGCCGAAGGACCTTCGCTCGCGGCTCAAACGCGCGAAGACGTCCCTGGCGGGCACGGTCCGCGGCCTGCCGAAGGTCGTGCGGCTGACGTGGCAGGCCAGCCCGGTCCTGACGATCCTCCTGGCGCTGATCACGCTGCTGTCGGGCCTCTTGCCGACCGTGACCGCGTACATCGCGAAGCTGCTGCTCGACTCCGTCGTCGCGGCGATCCAGCACCGCGGCACCACGGCCGACATCGTCAACGTCGCGCTGTTCCAGTTCGGCGTGCTCGCCGCGACCGCGATCAGCAGCGCGATGACGTCGATCGCGCAGTCGCTGCTGCAGGAACGCATGACGCTGACCATCCGCCACCAGGTGATGGCGCACGCGAGCGAGCTGCACCTCGCGTACTTCGAGGGCTCGACGTCCTACGACATGCTGCGCCAAGCCGCGCAGGAGGCGCCGACGCGGCCGCTGTCGATGATGAACTCCGCGCTGGGGCTCGTCCGGACGCTCATCACGTTCGGCAGCATGATCGCGCTGCTGGTGGCCGTCAGCCCGCTGCTGGCGCTGGTCGCGCTGCTCGCGCCGATCCCGGCGTTCATCTCGCAGTCGAAGTACGGCTCGCGCGCGTTCTGGCTGACGTTCCTGATGTCGCCGATCAAGCGGCGGATGGACTACTTGTCTTCGCTGGTCACGACGGACACGTACGCCAAGGAGACGAAGCTGTTCGGGCTCGGCCCGTACTTCGTCGACCGGTTCCGCCGGCTCGGCCTCGTGTCGTACGAGCGGCAGCGGAAGCTGACGATCAACCGCAACCTCAGCTCGACTTCCTGGGGGTTGCTGAGCACGTTCGCGGGCTCGGCGATCGCGCTGTACATCGCGCTGCAGGCCGTCGGTGGCCGGCTGACCCTCGGCGACCTGGCGCTGTACACGGCCGCGGCGACGTCCGTGCAGACGTCGGTGTCCGGGCTGTTCACGGCGTTTTCGGGGATGTACGAGAACAACCTCTACCTCGACACGCTGTACCGCTTCCTGGACACGAAACCGGAGATCACGGCCCCGTCGTCACCGCGCTCGATGCCGTCCACAGTGGAGGGTCACATCGAGTTCGACTCGGTGACCTTCGCCTACCCGGGAGCGGACGAGCCGGCGCTCGACACCGTCAGCTTCGAGATCCGCCCGGGCGAGACGGTCGCGGTGGTGGGCCGCAACGGCGCGGGCAAGTCGACGCTGTTCAAGCTGCTCTGCCGGCTCTACGACCCGACCGCCGGCACGATCCGGCTCGACGGCGTCGACATCCGCGAGTACGACCCGGTCGAGCTGCGGACCCGGATCAGCGCGATGTTCCAGGACTACGTGACGTACCAGGGCACGGCGGCGGAGAACATCGGCCTCGGCGACCTGACCCGGCTGGAGGACCGTCCCCACATCGAGGACTCGGCCCGCCGAGCGGGCGCGGACGAGCGCATCGAGCGGCTGCCCAGCGGCTACGACAGCCCCTTGGGGCGTTGGTTCGACCAGGGCGTCAGCCTGTCCGGCGGCGAGTGGCAGAAGATCGCGCTGGCGCGTGCGTTCCAGCGGGAAGCGCCGCTGTTGATCCTCGACGAGCCGACGTCGGCGTTGGACGCGCAGGCTGAGCACGACCTGTTTTCGCGGCTGCGAGAGCTGTCTGAGGGCCGGACGACGCTGTACATCTCGCACCGGTTCTCGACGGTGCGGCAGGCGGAGCGGATCCTGCTGCTGGACCACGGGAAGGTCGCCGAGTACGGAACGCATGAAGAGCTGATGGCGGCGAAGGCCGGGTACGCGGACCTGTTCACGCTTCAAGCGCAGGCGTACCTGGACGAGGTGCCGAGCTGAAGATCAGCACGACCGCGCCGGAGGGCCGGCGACCCGCGGTAGCCGAGGGCTTGCCCGAATACTGTCGGTGCCTGCCCGTACCCTCGATTCCGGTTCCGGGAGGAGGAGTCGGTGAGCCAGGAGTTCCAGCCGTTCGCGCATCTGACCACCGCGAACACCGCCCTGCACCGCCAGGTGATGGGCGCGTTCGTCCAGGCCAAGCGCCGGTTCACCGTGCACCTGCGCCCGGAAGACGTGCTGGAGACGCTCGAGGGCGCCGACCTGGTCGCGATCAACGGCTCGCTCACCAGCCTGGTCGAGTGGGGGAACCTCCGCGCCGATCCGGACACGAGCCGGGTCACCACGGTCGAGGACTTCCACCGCGCCCGGTTCCTCTACCAGCTCACCGAACGCGGCGAAGCCGCCGAGCTGGCGCTGCAGACGTACGACGAGGCGCTGGGACGTCGTGGCGCGTTGCAGGCTGTCGCGCTCTCGGACATCGCCACCCAGCTGCAGGCGCTGCTCGAGCTGGCCGGCCATTCCGCACCGGACCCGGCGAAGGTGCATCTGCTGCTCCGCGGCCTCGTCGACCGCTTCACGGACCTGGCGGGCAACGCCCAGGCCTTCATGGGGTCGCTGCAACGCACGATCGACCTGCACGACGCCGACATCGACGCTTTCCGCGCCTACAAAGACCGGCTCATCGACTACCTCGAACGGTTCATCCGGGACCTCGTCGGCACCGGCGGGAAGATCGCTTCGCTGATCGAGGAGATCGAGCGGCTCGGCGTGAGTGCTCTGCTGGACATCGCCTCCTGGCGGGAAGCCGAAGACGCCGCGCCGGGGCAGGGCGAGGACGGCGACGACCCGCGGCGGCCGGAATTCGAGCGCGTCCGGCCGCGGTGGGAAGAGCGGTGGCACGGCGTGCGGGCGTGGTTCGTCAGCGCACCGCAGCACCCGAGCCAGGCGAAACTCCTGCGCTCGCAGGCGCGCGCGGCGATTCCCCAGCTGCTGCAGGTGGTGGCCGCCCTCAACGAGCGGCGGTCGGGCCGGTCCGACCGCTCCGCCGATTTCCGCAGCCTCGCGAGGTGGTTCGCCGAGGCACCGGACGACGCCGCGCTGCACCGCCTGTGGCGGTCCGGGTTCGGGTTGTCCGCGTCGCGGCACCTGACGATCGACGCCGATTCGCTCCAGGCGCGCACCGAAGACGAGATCCCGGCCGGCACTTCCTGGACGCAGGCGCCGCCCTTGGCGATCAGCCCCCGGCTGCGCAAGACCGGCAGTTACGAACGCCGGGGCAAGCCGAACCGCGTGGTCGACCGCTCGGAGCAACGCCGGTACCTCGCCGAGCTGGCCACCCGGGAAGCCGCCGAAACGGCCGCCGCGCGGGCCGCGCTCGTGACCGCGCACCCGACGAGGCTGACCGACCTCGGCCGGCTCGACCCGGCCGCGTTCCGGCTGTTCCTCGCCCTGCTCGGCGACGCGCTCGCGGCCCGGACGCCGGGGCAGCGCGCGGTCGCCACCACGACGTCGGACGGCAGCATGGCCATCCGGCTGACCGCGCTCGAGAACGCCGGGATCGCCGAGGTCGAGACGGCGCACGGAGTCTTCCGCGGACCGGATCACCTGGTGGAGATCGTCGACCTCGCCTCGGACGACGCCGAGGAGGCGAGCGCGTGAGCTCGTTGGCCGACGCCCTGTCCGCGTCCCGCCTCGACGAATTCCGCCGGGCCGCGCGAGCGCTGCTGCGGCGTCCGATCCTGCGCGCGACGGGACCGGATTCCGCCGATTTCGTCCTGATCCGGCGGCACGCCGGCGAGCTGCGCGCGTGGTTCGACCGCAACACGGGGTGGCAGCTGCTGGTCGACAGCGAGGTCGCCCGGCTCGTCAAGACCGTCGCCACCACCGCGGATCACACCCATCCGGCCCGTGACGTCCGGTCGAAGCAGCCGTTCAGCCGCCGCCGCTACGTTCTGCTCTGCCTCGCACTGGCCACGCTGGAACGCGCCGACGCGCAGATCACCCTGGGCCGCCTCGCCGGGCAAGTGGTCCTGGGCGCCGCCGATCCCGCCCTGACCGAGGCCGGGATCGCGTTCACCCTCCAGGGCCGCGAGGAGCGGACCGACCTGGTTTCGGTGGTGCGGCTCCTGCTCGATCTGGGCGTGCTCAGCCGGGTCGCCGGCGACGAAGACGCGTTCGTCAAGGACACCGGCGACGTGCTGTACGACGTCGAACGCCGGGTCCTGGCCGGCCTGCTGGCGGCGCCGCGCGGCCCGTCGACCATTCAGGCGGGGGCCTTCGAAGATCGGCTGACCGCGCTCACCGCGGAACTCCCGCCGACGACCGACGACCTGCGCAACCAACGCACCCGGCAGCGGCTCACGCGACGGTTGCTGGACGAACCGGTGCTCTACTACGACGAACTCACCGAAGCCGAGTTCGCGTACCTGACCGGCCAGCGCGCGGCGATCACCGCCCGGATCGCCGAGCTGACCGGCTTGGTGGCCGAGGTCCGCGCCGAGGGCATCGCCATGGTCGATCCCGCCGACGACCTCACCGACGTCCGGATGCCGGAGAGCGGCACCGAAGGTCACGCGACCCTGCTCCTCGCGGCTCACCTCGCGAGCACCGGTGGCCGTCCGGTGCCACTGACCGAGCTGCACGCCGAGGTCCGCGGGTTCGCCGCCGAAAACCGCGGCTACTGGCGGCGCAATTCCGCCGAACCCGGCGCCGAGATCGAGTTGACGACGACGGCGCTGGTCCGGCTGGAAGCACTGCGGCTGATCACCGTGACCACGGATGCCGTCACCGCCCGCCCCGCGCTGTCCCGCTACGCGCTCGCCGAACCGACGATCCAGGAAAGCCGATGACGCGCGAACTGCCCGAACCGGCCTTGACCCGCTGGCAGCCGCTGCGCGCCGGACTGGTCGACCTCTTCTACTACGACACCGAAGAGTTCCGGTTTCGTGACGGCCGGTTGCTGCTGCGCGGCAACAACGGCACCGGCAAGTCCAAGGTGCTCGCGCTGCTGCTGCCGTTCCTGCTCGACGGCGACCTGTCGCCGCACCGCGTCGAGCCGGACGCCGACCCGAAGAAGCGGATGGAGTGGAACCTCCTGCTCGGCGGCGCGCACCCGTTCCCCGAGCGGCTCGGGTACACGTGGCTCGAGTTCGGCCGCGTCGACGACGGCGGCGAAACCCGGTTCCGCACCCTCGGCTGCGGGATGAAAGCCGTGTCCGGCAAAGGCATCGCCCGGCACTGGTACTTCGTCACCGAGCAGCGGGTGGGCGCCGGGCTGGACCTGGTCGACGCGACCGGAACGGCGTTGAGCCGAGACCGGCTCGGCGACGCGCTGGGTGAGCACGGAATGGTCTACGACCGCGCGCGCAACTACCGGCGAGCCGTCGACGAGGCCTTGTTCGGCTTCGGCGAACAACGCTACGGCGCCCTGGTCGACCTGCTGGTCCAGCTGCGCCAGCCGCAGTTGTCCAAGCGTCCCAGCGAAAAGGCGCTGTCGGCCGCGCTCACCGAATCCCTGCCGCCGCTGGACCAGGCCGTGATCGCGGACGTCGCCGAGGCCTTCCGCAGTCTGGAGGAGGATCGCGATTCCCTGGCCGCGATGACGGAAGCGCGCAAGGCGGCGGAGTCGTTCCTCGGGCACTACAGCCGATACGCGCGGATCGCGTCACGACGTCGTGCGGCGCGGCCGAGGACCGCCCAGGCCGAATATAGGCGGGTCGGCGAGAACCTGGCCGCCGCCGAGACCGCGTACCAGGCCGCTGAATCGGCGCTGACCATCGCGAAGGCCCGGCTTGGGGAACTCGCCACCGACCGGAAACGCCTGGCGGCCCGGGACGAGACCCTGCGCGCCAGCCCGGAAATGCGCAGTAGGAACGAACTCGGACGCGCCGCCGAGGACGCCCGCAAGCTCACCGATGAAGCCCGCCGGCTCGCGGGCGAACGGGACCGCGCCGCCGGCAAGCTCGCCACGCGCCGAGAGCGTCACGAGCGCGCCGGCGCCCGGCTCGCGTCGGCCCGCACCCAGCTGGACGCTTCCCGCGAGGCCGCGCGGGAAGCCGCCGAGCTCGCCCGCATCGCCGGCCCGCTCGCGGAACGGGTCGACGCCGCACTGACCGGAAGCCCGGACGTCGCGAGGCTACGGGCAGGCGCGGAGGAGCTGGCCGCGCGGCAGAAGAACGCGATCGAGCAGGTCCACGCGCTGATCCAGGCCGCCGGGAAAGCCGTCCGGGAGCTCACCGAAGCCCGCCGGAAGGCCGACGAGCTGGACGCTGAGGCGGACGACCTCGCGCAGCGGCGGTCCGTCGCCGAAACCGCGGTCACCGAACGCGGTACCGAGCTGGTCACGGCGGTGCGCGGCCACCTCGGCGCGGCCGCCGAGCTCCGGCTCGCCGACCTGGCGGCCACGCTGGCGGAGCTGGAGTTGTGGGTCGAGACCCTCGACGGCGCGAACCCGGCGACCGTCGCGGTGCGCGACGGCGGCCAAACCGCGAGCGCGGCCCTCGCGCGTGCCGACGCGTCCCGCGAGGCCGAGGAACGCGCGGCGCGGCACCGCCTCGACGAACTGGCCGCCGAAATCGACCGGTTGGAACGGGGTGACCACACCACCCCGCCGGTGCCGTACACCAGGCAGCGCGCCGACCGGTCCGACCGCGCCGGCGCACCGTTCTGGCAGCTCGTCGACTTCGCCGCCGACGTCGAGCCGGCGGCGCGCGCGGGACTCGAAGCGGCGCTGGAAGGCGCGGGCATCCTCGACGCCTGGGTCACCCCGGCGGGCGAGCTGCTCGCGCCGGACACCGAGGACGTCGTGTTCCGCCCGGACGGCCGAGTCGGTGGAGCGAGCCTGAGCACCGCGCTGATCCCGGCGATCGACCGCGGAAACCCCTACGCCGACGCCGTTTCCGATGAGGTCGTCACCGAACTGCTCGGCGCCGTCGGCCTCGGCGAGCACGGCGAGACGTGGGTCCGCGCGGACGGCGCGTACCGGATCGGCGTCCTGACCGGCTCGTGGCACAAACCCGCCGCCGAGTACGTCGGCCGAGGCGCCCGCGAGGCCGCGCGACGTACTCGCCTGGCCGCCCTCCACGCCGAGCTGTCCGCGGTGGAGTCAGAGCTCGGAGCACTCGCCGAAGCCCGGCGCGTCCTCCGCACACGGCAAGCCACTCTCGCCGCCGAAGTCTCCGGTCTGCCGGGTGACGAGGCGCTGCGTGAGGCCTATTCCGACGTCAAGCGCCTTGCCGGGGAAGCGCGGCAGCTGGTCGCGAAACAGTCGGCCGCAGTCGAGTCGGTCCGGCTTGCCACCGAGCGCGCCGAAGCCGCGAAAGCCGGCCTCGAAGAGAGTGCCGCGGATGCCGGGTTGCCTGCCACGGCCGCCGAGCTGTCCGAAGTAGACAGTGGAGTCCATGCCTATCGGACCGCGCTCGCCGGGCTGTGGCCGACGGTCGGCCTGGTCGCCGAAGCCCGTCGCGAGATGGACGAGGCCGCGGGCGAACTCGAGGAAGCGGACCACCTCCTGGCCGAGGTGGCGGAGCGCGCGGACGTCCGGCACCAGGAGGCCGCGGGAGCCGCTGAACGGCATCGGACCCTGCTGGAGACGGTCGGCGCCGCCGTCGCCGAACTCCAAGCACACTTGGCCGAGGTCGCGGAAGCGATCCGCGCCAACGAGAGCGAGACCGAAGCCGCCGGCCACGCGCGGGACAAGGCGCTCGACGAGCGTGGCAAGGCGGACGGCCGTCGCGAGACGCTCACCACCGAACTGGAGACAGCGACGGCCGAACGAGCCGCGGCGGCCGAGTCGCTCCGCCGGTTCGCCGCGACCGGGCTGCTCGGCATCGCGGTACCGGACATCGACCTGCCGGATCCGGCCGGTGGGTGGGCGCCGGACCCGACCGTGCGGCTGGCGCGGCGGATCAACGACGAGCTCGCGGAGACACCGGACGACGACAACGCCTGGGATCGCGCGCAGAAGCGCGTCAACGACGAACTCAAGACCCTCACCGACACGCTGTCGCGGCAAGGCAGCAAGGCATCCGGTGATCTGCTCGAGGACGGTCTCGTCGTCGAGGTCGAGTTCCGCGGCAAGCCCGCGACGGTCCCCGAACTCGCGGGTGCGCTGGCCACCGAGGTGGCGGACCGGGAACGCCTGCTGAGCGAGCGTGAACGGGAGATCCTGGAAAACCACCTGGTCAACGAGGTGGCCAGCACCCTGCAGGAGCTCATTTCCGCCGCCGAAAGCCAGGTCGCGCGGATGAACGCCGAGCTGGAGGAGCGGCCGACGAGCACCGGCATGCGGCTGCGGCTGCAGTGGAAGCCCCGCGAGGACGGTCCGGCCGGGCTGGCCGCGGCCCGGGAACGGCTGCTGCGGCAGACCGCCGACGCGTGGTCGGACGACGATCGGGCGGCCGTCGGCGGGTTCCTCCAAGCCCGGATCGCCGAGGTCCGCGCCCGGGACGCCGCCAGCACCTGGCTGGAAAACCTGACCGAAGCCCTCGACTACCGCGCCTGGAACAAGTTCGTCATCCAACGGCACCAGAACGGCCAGTGGAAGCCCGCCACCGGCCCGGCCTCGGGTGGCGAACGGGTACTCGCGGCGAGCGTGCCGCTGTTCGCCGCGGCCTCCTCGCACTACGCGTCCGCGGGTAATCCACACGCACCGCGGCTGGTGACCCTGGACGAAGCCTTCGCCGGCGTCGACGACAACGCGCGCGCGAAGTACCTGGGCCTGCTCGCGGCGTTCGACCTGGACGTGGTGATGACCAGCGAGCGCGAATGGGGGTGCTACCCGGAGGTACCGGGCCTGGCGATCTCCCAGCTGTCGCGGGTCGACGGGGTGAACGCGGTCCTGGTCACGAACTGGACCTGGGACGGCCGGCGGCGCACGAAAGCCGAGCGCGCAGCTCCGGTCACCGCCTCGACGGAACCGGTCGGGCCGGCACCAGGCGGTCTCTGGTCTTGACCGGGAAGAACGTCGGCGAGCCCGATGACCGCGTCGACCGCGACCGGCTGAGCCGGCTGTTGGGCGGCGAGCTGACCTGGCTGGTCGAGCGGGTCCGCAAGCGCCTGGAGCGGGGCGAGTCGCTCGACACGTCGGTCACGCTGACCAGCGCTACCCAGGAGCAGCGCGACGCGGTGCATCGCCTGCTCGGACGCCGTCCCCGCGCGGGGGCCGCGCTCACCGTCGCGCTACCCGCTGTCGACGAGATCCTGCGCCGCTCCGGCGCGAGCCCGGACGGCCTCGCCGCCGCCGTCACCGCGCTGACCGGCCCGATCACCGACCGGGCGGCCCGTGCCGCGACACTGGACACAGCATGGCGACGCGCCTTCGCGCCGCTGACCGCGGTCGCCAACTCCCGGGCAGAACTCGCGGAGTGGTACGCCCGGCTGCACGCGACCGGGTTGGTCCGACGTCTCACGAGCACCCCCGAAACCGCTGGACCACTACTCGCCGACCTCGCCCGAGTGGTCGCCGACCTGCCGTCTTCCGGTGAACCGCTCAGCACTTTCGCGGCCAGGACCGCGCACGACGCCCACGCCCTCGACGACGGCCGCCCGCTGGCGACGCTCGCCCTCGGCGCCGCCCGCGTCCTCGCCGGCCTGCCGGAGGCGCCGAGCCGTGAGGTCTGGGCATCGGTCGGCGTGGTGCGCGACGACGTGTCGAGCACGGTGCTCACCCTCGGCTTCCCCGGCGACGCGCACACCGCCACCGGCCGCGCCCTCGCCGCGTTCCACGCGGTCGGTCAGCCGGTGGTCCTCACCCTGCGCCAGCTGGTCGGCGCCCCACCTCGCCTGCCCACCGGCTCGATCGCGATCTGCGAAAACCCCGTCGTCGTCACCACGGCCGCCGACCGCCTCGGCCCGGCGTGCCCACCACTGGTCTGCACGCACGGCCAACCCGGCGCAGCTGTCATGCACCTGTTACGCACCCTCGCCGAGACCGGCGCCGACCTTCGCTTCCACGGCGACTTCGACTGGGGCGGCGTCCGCATCGGCAACGTCCTGTTCGATCGCCTGCCCATCCACCCATGGCGCTTCGACGCCTCGACCTACCGGACAGTCGTGGCCGCCCACCCCGGTACTGCCCTGGCCGGCACCCCCGTCGCCGCCACTTGGGACCCGCACCTGGCCCCGGCGATGACGGAACTCGCCACGAAGGTCGAGGAAGAACGCCTCCTCGACACGCTGGTCCAGGACCTGGCCGCGGACTGACTCTCCGGCTGCGGGAGCAAATCGGACAGGTCGTTCGTTGTACGGGTATGGCTGTCGCGTTCTTGTTGTACGTCTTCGCCGAGATCGCCGCGATCTGGGCGGTGGGTTCGGCCGTCGGCGTGCTCGGCACGCTGGGCCTCCTACTGGCCGGCGCCTTCCTGGGCTCTTGGCTGGCCCGCCGCGAGGGCGGCAAGGCAATGCGGGCGTTCATGTCCGCCGCGCGGGCCGGCCAGCCGGCGGAGAAGGAACTCACCGACGGGATGCTGGTCGCGCTCGGCGGGGTGTTGATCCTGGTGCCGGGGTTCGTCAGCGACGTGCTCGGGTTGCTGTTGATGCTGCCGCCTTCGCGGGCGGTGGTTCGGCGGTTGTGGCTGAAGCGGATGGAGAAGCGGGCTGTGCGGTTCGCCAACCAGCGCCGGGGGCCGGTGATGGTGGTGGATAGTGAGGTTGTGCCACCTACGGAGCCCCAACCGCGTCGCGAGCAGCCGACGGTGATCGAGGGTCGGATAGTGGAGAACTAGTCCACGCTGGGCTCGCCGGCCCGAACCTTGTCACAATGTGCGCGTGGAGCGCTTGAAGACCACGTCCGCGATACGCGTCCGGATGAGCAAGCAGAAGTCCCGGAACACCGGGATCGAGATGGCGCTGCGCAAGATCCTCCACAGTGCCGGCTTCCGTTACCGAGTGCACCGTCGGCCGGTGACCGGCGTCCGCCGCGAGGCGGACCTGGTATTCGGCCCCGCCCGCGTCGCGGTGTTCGTCGACGGGTGCTTCTGGCACGGGTGTCCGGAGCACGCGACCTGGCCGAAGAACAACGCGGACTTCTGGCGGGAGAAGATCGAAACCAACCGACGCCGCGATGCCGACACCGACGTTCGCCTCGACGACGCCGGTTGGCTATCCCTACGGATCTGGGAGCACGAAACCGCCGAGGCTGCCGCGGACCGCGTAATCACCGCAGTACGGGAACGCCGTTGAGCCTCAGTTCCTGGTCGTGTCCTTCACCAGGCCGTCAACTCCGTTGCGCGTATCTTTCCAACTTCGCTTGACGCACGAATCCAGCTTCACCACGTCGAGCTCCTTGCCCAGTGCCGCGGCGAGGACGTGCGCGGCCAACCGCGGTGGGATCGCATTGCCGATCTGCTGCGCGATGCCCCGACCGGACCACGGGTAGTCCGGTGGGAAAGTCTGCAGCTTGCCTGCTTCGTAGTCGGAGAAGCGGTCCGGCATACCCTTCGGTCTACCGACCAAACGGTTGCGGGAGACCTTTCCGGTGACAGTGAACGCGGGCTGTGTCGACAGCCGCTCACCACGGTCTTTCGGATCGCCGCCGGTGCCGTAGTTGGACACCACGGTGAACTGCTCCGACCAGCCGAGCGCCTCGCCCATGGTCTTCCACGGACGCAAGTGCGGATCGCCCTCGCCGCGCGCCGTCCCTTTACGATAACGACGGTGCGTGGGCTGGGGGAGCTTCGCCTCACCGTCGCGTCGGGCGATCAAGATCGCCCGACGCCGGGTCTGCGGAACTCCGAAGTCCTCCGTGTGGAGGATCCCGCAATCGACGTTGTAGCCGCGCCCTTCGAGCACCCGCGCGTACGCTTGCCACACCGGCAGCACCGCGGGAACCTGTTCGAGAACGATCGCTTCGTACGGAACGCCCGCATCCAGCGCCCACCTCAGGGGCTCCAGCACCAGGCCAGTGCGCTCGTCGTCCAATTGCGCAAGATCCTCGGTGAAGTCCTTGCCGTCGGCAATGGCGTCGACGAAGGAAAGCACCTGCTCCAACGCTCGCCTGCCCGTCCCTGCCCCGGCGACGGTGTACGTCTGACACGGTGGGCCGCCGCTCAAGTAGCGGGCCTTCGGGTAGTCGGCGGGCTTAGAAAGACGGACATCACCCTGCTTGGTGTGCAGCCCGGCTCGCTCGCGCGTGACGCAGGCATCTTCGTCCCATTCGATGCCGGCGACGGACACACCGAGCCAGTGGGCGGCGACGTCGAGCCCACCCGGGCCAGCGAAGAGGTCCACCATCTCGACCTGCGCAGACAAACATGAAGGCGGCTGTCCGTCGGTCATGGAGCGGAAGTGTATAAGGCAGGTCCGAAGAGAGACAGCACTACCGAACCCGACACGCCGGCTGGGCGCTTGTTTCGGCACGTACGCCAGCGTGACACGTTCGTGACCGACCAGAGTAACAAAGTCGACCGTCATCACGACGTGAAAGATCACGAAGCACGTTGCGCTTCGAGGGGACTACTCCGCTCAGTGATCGCCGTCCGACGTCGCCGACAAGGGCCGACGACCCTGCTGCGGACCGCTTCAGCGTAGATCATCCCGTCGTGCGCCCGGATACGCAGAGGTGAGTGTCGGTGACCGACAATGCCGAACGGAAGTACTCGGCGTCCCACGCCTCGGCGAACCCCGAAATTCCGGACAGCCTTGTCGTAATGGCGGCCGGTAACGGCTGCGACTCGACGAACGGTACCCCCACCGTCGGATACGGGCGACGGGGACCGACAAGCCGCTCACTCCAACGGCCTCATCTAATCAGAGATCACCCGCGACGCAGACCGCATGTGATAGGGAAGAAGACTCACGTATTCGAGAGACGAGTGCCGACGATGGAGTCCGTGTTGCACGATCGGATCAGGGCCAGAAAGGTGGACACCGATGTTGCCCGGCAACGATCGAGCACCTGCTCGCACACATACGAGACACCACGGCTGCAATACCGGATGATTCGAATTACCTCGCCGCGCACCGAGAAGCCGATGTCAAGCACGAGGAGCGGGAATCAATGGTGATAGATCCGCACTCTTGGCAGCCGGACCACTCGCTGGTCCAGGCGGTTATGAACCAGTTCGATGTCGCCATCGCGGTGTACAACAAGAACTCGAACCTCCTCTCGGAGCACGCGAATCATGAGGAATCGATCCGGGTCGGCGGCTACTCGGAGCGGACACTGCTCGAGCTCGTCCAGAACGGCGCAGACGCCATGTCCGGAGCCGACCGCGAAGGAAACCTCACGGGCCGAGTCGAAATCGTCCTCGACATGACGAACCAGACGCTCTACTGTGCCAACACCGGACGTCCGTTCTCTCGGAGCGGGATCACCGCGATCACACACGCTCACCTGAGCGGCAAGCGAGGCGACGAAATCGGTCGCTTCGGACTTGGCTTCAAGTCCGTTCTCGCCGTTTCGGACGCCCCCCAGGTCTTCAGTCGGTCGGTGTCATTCGAATTCAACTCGCCACAGGCCCGTGTAGCACTCGCCGGGATCGAGCCCGCTGCGAAACGCCGTCCGATCCTACGGACCGCAACGGTGTCAGACGCCGTGGCCGCATTTGCTGGCGATCCAATCCTCGCCGAGCTCGCCGATTGGGCGACCACGGTTGTCAAACTTCCCCGGGCATCCGGCCTCACCCGGCTCCGTCACGAGATCGAGCTGTTTCCTTCGGAATTCCTGCTCTTCGTCGGCGCCATCCGAGAGGTCAAGCTTCGAGTCCTCGGCACCGAGCCGTTCGAGACGACCCACGTCTCCCGGGATTTCGGAAACGGGGTCCTGAAGATCGAGCGACCTGACGGGAGCGGCGACGAGTGGATTGTCGAGAGCCGGATGCACTCGCCGTCGGCCGAAGCCCGGAGGCAGGTCGGCGAAGCAGTCTCGCGTGAAAGGGTCAAAGTAACTGTCGCAGTCCCACGACGTCACGCACGGCAGCGGATCGGACAATTCTGGTCTTACTTCCCCCTGAAGGACCAAACGTCGGCCTCGGCCCTGTTCAACGCGCCGTGGAGTGTCAACGACGACCGGACCACGCTGCTCAGGAACGACTACAACCGGGAGATGCTCAAGACTCTCTCGGAAATGTTCGTCGGTCTGCTGCCGCAGGTGAGCACGTCCGACGACCCCGCCGCACACCTCGACTACATGCCTGCACGAGGCCGGGAAGCGCTCTCATTCGGCGACGAGCTGCTCTGTGCACACGTGCCGCAGCTGTCTGCAAATGCCGATCTTGTTCCCGACGCGACAGGAGCAATGACACGCGCCGCGAGGCTGCGGCCCCTGGACCTCACCGTCGCCAACGTCGAAGCGGACGATCATCAAGCGTGGATCAATTCACCGAATACGGCCGATGACGTTCCGCACTGGCGTTGTTACACGTCATCGCAGCGAACCACACGACTGCGCCAACTGTTCCTGGCATCGGTATCCCAAAGTCTCCTCGGCAGCGACAGGGATGACAAACGGACCCTGGAGGCTGTGCCCAAGCGTGGACTGCTCTCCTGGCTTCGGGAGTGGGCCGACGGCGACGACGTCGCGTCTTCTGCCCGTGCCCTCGAGTTCGTGTACGCCCACCGGAACCTACCCGATGTCGATCAGGCCAGAGTGATCCCGACCACCAACGGCATCCGCACGCTGCGGGACAGGAACACCGTCTTTCTGAACCAGGAAGACGACATAGCGATCGAAAATGCCGTCTTCGTCGCTCCCGATTACCTCGCTCAGCCCGAAGTGGACAAGATCCTCAGAGAATTCAGATTCCGCGACTTGGACCCTCTCGCGATTCTGAATGCCCGCCTGGCGAAGCTGTCGGCCAATCCTGATGACGAACAACTCTCCAAGGTTTGGGATGCTGTGCTCGGGGTCCCGATGGCGCAGGCGGTAAAGGTCCTGGCCGATCACACGACCACGGTCAAGGTTCCGACCGCGGACGGCGGCTGGGCGTGGCCGACACAGGTTTTCGATCTCGACGAACCCCTAGGTGACGAGCTGGCGGCCAAGACTCTGGATCACGAGCGTTGCCTGCCCTCGGTGGCGCACCGGCTCGGTGTCGTGCACAGCCCCGTCAGCAGGTACTCGTCGGAGGACGAGCCCCGTTTCGGGCAGTACCGCGAGTGGGTCCTGGCCACGCTCAACGCGCAACAAGGTCCCGGTCAGCGTCCGGTCGAGCGAGTGGAGTTGTACCCGGGCGAGGGCCCCGGCCCGTTTTCCGTGCTGTTCCTGCTGCGGGATGCCGAGGCATCCGACCGGACACGCGCGAACTGGACCGTCGGATTGCTCCAAGGCGGGGACTCGGACTGGACGTGCGAAGATCTGGACACGGGCACGTCCCACCGGATGCAGTCGCCCGTTCGCTGGGCAGTGGACCGCGCCGGCCTGCTGGACACCGATCACGGATTCCGTCTTCCTGCCGAGGTCGTCGCTCCGTCAATGCTCAAGTACAAATACCTTTTGCCACTTTTCCGCGGACCTCGCCCAGCCGCTGAGGCACTGGGTCTCCCTGACGCCTTGGACGCCGTACCGGCTCCGATGCTCCGTAACGCACTCGAAGCAGAGCTGTTCCCACCCACTCTCGACAACGCCGTGCTCGTCGAGTTCATCACCACCGCATGCCGCGTCGCGTACCCCGACAGTCGTCCCGTGACCATCCCGGCTCGGGTGAAGCGCGCGGTCGAAGCACGTCCACCGGCATCCGTGTACCTCGCCACAACTGACGAGCAGGAAGAATTCCTGTACTCCCGTCAGCGACCGTATCTTCGGGTAACGGAAGATACGGTCGTCGATCTCACAACTTCCGTCGGCTGCCGCCGATTCGAAGACAGCTTTGCGTTCTCGATGGTGATCGAAGGGGAACAAGAGAGCGAGCGCGTCGTTGACATCTTCAGTGGGCTGCGGGCCACGCCAGCCGCCGACGCAGTGCGAAACGCAACGATTGCACGGGCGCTTCGCTTGGTCAAGCGGGTAACCACCGAGAATGGCGTCGAGGACCAGTCGCTCGAGTGGCACCGCGATGGGCCCAATTTACTGGTACTCAGTGACGCCGACGAGCGCCGCCTCCTCGCCGTCGTCAACGAGGCCTTCGGCCTCTGCCTCACGAACGCCGAACTTGAGAACGTCCGTAAGGCTGCGCTTGACCAGCGGCTCCAGGCGCTTCGCCAAGAAGCGAAGGCCGCGTCCACCGACGCCGAACGGCTGGAGGTCTACTTCGGTCCAGACGACCTGCGCGACGCACTGCCCAAGGGACTTTGGCAAGCGCTCGAAGGTCAGGGTCTGGTGGATGACAACACCTCGGTCGCCGAACTGCTCCTGAGGGTTTTCGGCTCCGACTCGATCAAATTGCTCGCCGACCAGTTCCGACAAGAAGGCTTCGTCGATGTACCTACACAGTGGACGGGAGGCGCCTCGACCATCTCGTGGTTGCGGCAGATGGGTTTCGGAAGTGAATATGCTGGCCGACGCACGCGGCACCAGGAGGAAGAATTTGTCGTCCCGGGTGCCGTAAAGCTCAATGCTCTTCACCCGTTCCAGCAGAAGATCAGTAGCCGCCTGAAGGACGTCCTCACACTTCGTGAGGCGAATGGTCGTCACCTCAAGGCAATGGTCGAGCTTCCGACTGGATCGGGCAAGACACGCGTGGCGGCCGAAACGGTCCTCCGGCTCTTCATCGACGGCGGCCTGCGCGGGCCGGTCCTGTGGATAGCACAGTCGCAAGAACTCTGCGAACAGGCAGTCCAAACCTGGAGCACCGTCTGGCGTGGCCTCGGAGACGAGCGCCCGCTGACGGTAGGCCGACTGTGGGAAAACAACACAGTGCACGAACCGGATACGGAATTCTCTGTCGTGGTCGCGACGGATGCCAAGCTCGACATCGTCCTCGAGAATCCCGAGTACGGTTGGCTGAGGAACGCGGCTGCGGTGATCGTCGATGAAGGGCACCGAGCAGGCGGTTCTGAACGGTACACTCGAATTCTGACCTGGTTGGGCATTGCTGGCCGCGGTTGGGAACGTCCCCTCGTCGGGCTGTCTGCGACGCCTTTCAAAGGTACGTCCGAATCTGCGACCGCAGCGCTCGCGAGCCGATTCGGCATCCGTAAGATCGATATCTTCGACTCGGCCAACGCCTACCGGCATCTCACGGAAACCGGTGTCTTGGCAAGGGTTCAGCACGAGGTGCTTTCGGGCATCGACGTCGTCCTCCAGCCGGACGAGGCGGCCGAGGCAGAGCGGCAACGCCGGGTTCCGGCACGTGTCATGGACCGCGTCGGCGCCGACCTCGCACGTATGTCGACGCTCGTCAACCACATCATGAGCCTGGATCCGAGCTGGCCGGTGCTCGTCTTCACCCCGAACGTCCTTTCAGCCCAGGTGCTCGCCGCGACATTGCGCTATCGAAACGTCGCGGCGGCCGCCGTGAGCGGGCAGACCGGCAGACAGGAACGCCGAGAAGTCATCGAGAAGTTCAAGAGGAACGAGATCCGCGTTCTCGCGAACTGTGATCTGCTGGCCCAGGGGTTCGACGCCCCCGGTGTCCGCGCCCTCTACATTGCTCGCCCCACTTTCAGTCCGAACGCCTACATCCAGATGGCCGGACGCGGCCTCCGTGGACCCGACAACGGAGGAAAAGAAGAGTGTCTGATCGTAGACATGGCAGACAACTTCGGAACCTTCAACGATTGGCTCGGTTATCGTAAGTACGAAGACCTTTGGCAGGAGCAGCACGCGTGATCCTCGTTCCGGACCTGACCGACATAGAAAAGAATGCGACCAGCGACGCGGAACGCCGTGCAGCCCGCCTCCTGCGGGAGATCGAGGGGGACGCCGACGCAGTTGCCTTCCATTCGGTGAAATTGCGGTCCCACGCATACAAACAGCAGGCCGAAGCGGACTTTGTCGTGCTGTGGAAAAAAGTCGTCATCGTCATCGAGGTCAAGGGCGGCGGCGTGAGGAAACACGACGGCGTCTGGTACAGCATCGACCGACGGGGTGACTGGCACAAACTGGCCACCTCGCCGATGGAACAAGCGCAGTCGGCGATGTATGCCCTTCGGAAAATCTTCCGCGAAGAAGGGGTCGGCTGGTTCGCACACGAGGCCGTCGTGATCACTCCGGACATCGATGACCCTCCGCACTCGATCGAGTGGCAGCCGAGCAACTGGCTGGCGCGTGATCACATGAGTATCGGGAGGTTGACCAACGCTCTCGACAAGATTGCGGACAACGCACAGAAGCCGCCGACGGACCGTAAGCTGGCAAGAATCGAAGACCTGCGGACGCGCCTGTTCGGGCACTTCACCCGCATGCCGGTGATCGACGCACAGCGCGGTGCGGTGATCGAGGAGCAGAACCGCGCCACGGCGGGCCAGGCTAGGGTGCTCGCGTCTCTGGCGCGGAATCCTCGGGTGCTGATCTACGGCGGCGCCGGTACAGGTAAGTCACTGGTTCTCGTCGAGGCGGCCAAGCAGGAGGCGGACCAGGGGAGATCCGTCCTGATAACATTTCGCTCGCCTGCGCTCCGCAGCTTCTTCTCACCTCACGTGCTCGGTCGCGAGATCGATTTACTCCCCTTCGACCTGCTGGAACCCGCCAAAGCCTATGACGTCGTCTTCATCGACGAGGCACAAGACCTGATGACGGCGGCTGGTATGGACAGGATCGACGGAGTGGTCGTCGGCGGCAGGGACACGGGGCGGTGGCGGATGTTCCTCGATATGAACAACCAGGCGCATGTGGACGGGCACTTCGACCCCGATGTTCTGGAGATCGTTGTCTCCGAGGCGCTTTCAGTCGATCTGGCCCTCAACGTCCGAAACACCCGGGCGATCGTGCACATGGTCCAAGAGTACGTCGGAGCGGATGTGGGAGATCCGGGCATCGTCCACGGTGAAAAGGTCCGATGGCAGACGACCGAAGAAGAACACAGTCTGGCCAAGGCCGAATCCGTGGCGGAGGGATTGACTGCCGACGGCGTCCGTGCCGACGACATCTGGATCATCTGCACGACCTCGAGCGCACCGCCTGAGAAGACGAAGCGTGGTTTCACCGTGACCAGCCCCAAGTACGCCAAGGGCCTCGAGGCAGATCACGTGATCGTCTGTGAGCTTCCCGAGCGGTTCGACGAAGCGGCGACCGCAGCCTTCTACGTCGCCGTGACGCGCGCACGAGTTTCCTTGGACGTGGTACTCACCCGCGATGACAAACGACGCATCCAGCACCTGGTCCGACGACAGTTGGAGAAGAAATGACCCTCACCCGGATTCAGGAGGTTGCACTGGGTCACCTCCGGACGGCGTACACCGGCCCTGATTGCGGTGAGAAGGAAGTTCTTTTCAACTTGCCCGACCGTCAGTACGCCGTGGGAATACTGTTTCCCGCAGCATCGGCGCCTCCGGGACCAGACGCCGCCGGAGAAGGTGCGCAGGTGGAGGCGGACGTTGTTGCGGGTGATGTGGAGGAGGCCGGCGCGAGCGTCCCGCTGGCCGAGGACTGGCGGCCGTCGTCGGTCGCGATTTCCTTCGTCACCGACAAGCCGAGCGTGTCGTGCGACTTCTCCGGTGGGACCTACCGGTCGATCAGCGACGAAGGTCCGCCACGTTGGCAGCGTGCCCCCTTCCGGTTCGAGGGGCTCGAACTCGCACAGGACCATCCCCCGCATGTCCTCAAGGCGGGCGAGGTTCCGATCGAGATCGGATCGAGGTGGCGTACCTACGGGGACGCTCACCTCGTGACAGTGCACGCTCGTGTGTTGGCCGCTTCGACCGAGGAGGACCGCCGCGACATCGACCTGACGCTCTTCCAGGTAGCTCTCGGGGTGACCCCCGCACTCGGTGGCCGAATCCTGGAGTACGACAGGACCAACGCGTTCGACTCCGACCCTGAATCCGCTGAGTTACGGCTCCGGTACCGAGACAACAAGATTTACGCGGTCGGCCACGGCATGGCGGCGGACTGGGACCTTACCGACGGGATTTGTACGCGGATCTTCCTCCAACCGGTGCCTGCCTTCGTCGTGCCCGCTGTAGAGACGACCGGACTCAATCCCGAATCCGTAGAATCGGCAGCACTCCTCCTCGACAACCTGTCACGTATCGACACGGAGACCAGCCGCGTGACTTCGATGCTGGACGCTTTCGTCGACGCATTCTCCCAATGGGTCACCGAGCAGACCGACTGTGTCGACGGCTTCGGAGCCGATGCGCCGATCGCGCGCTCCATCACCGATCGGGCGGGTACTGCCTTGCACCGGATGAGAGCAGGCGTCGAACTCCTTCGCGCGCCTGGGCAAGACTCGTTGAGAACCGCCTTCGCACTTGGCATGACCGCCATGCAGCTCCAAATCCGTCAGACCGCGATCAAGAGCGGCATCGATCCGATGCTCGTCGAGGAGCCCCGGTGGCGTCCGTTCCAGCTCGGTCTCCTGCTGGTGGCCATGGCATCGACAGTCGACGAAACACACGGTGACCGTGAACTCGTCGACTTGATCTGGTTTCCAACCGGCGGCGGCAAGACCGAGGCCTACCTCGGCCTGGCGGCCGTGGAGATCTTCCGGCGCCGCATCACCCACGGCGTCTCCGGGGCGGGCACCGCCGTGATCACGCGATATACCCTTCGCCTGCTGACCTCCCAACAGTTCCAGCGCGCGGCCACACTCATATGTGCCATGGAGCTGCTTCGGAAAAAGGACCAGCGAGCGAAAGGGATGGCACCGTTCTCCATCGGACTCTGGGTGGGGAACGAGGTCACTCCTCGCACCCGGGTAGACGCGAAGGCAGCGCTTGAACGTCTACACAGAGCAGCACGCCCCGAGGAAGCGAACCAGTTCCAGATCGAGAGCTGTCCGTGGTGTGGCGCGCCGCTTCTACCGCGAACAAGGTCCATCAACCTGGCTGGCTACGGCTTCCGCGACGTCGGCCATGACGTAGTCATCCACTGCACTCAGGCGAAATGCGAGTTCCACAGTGAGCTCCCCGTGGCCGTAGTCGATGACGTCCTCTACGACGAACCGCCGACAATTCTCCTGGCGACCGTCGACAAGTTCGCGCGCCTGCAGTTTCTTCCCGAGGCTGGCAAGTTGCTCGGACTCGGCACGCCGTTTCGGCAACCGTCGCTGATCATCCAAGATGAGCTGCATCTGCTATCGGGTCCGCTTGGCACGACCGTCGCTGTCTTCGACGCCGTCATCCAGGTGCTCCTGAGCCATGGCGGTCGGGCTCCCAAAATCGTCGCGTCGACCGCCACGATTCGTGCCTCGGACGAACAGGTTCGAGGTCTGTACGGACGAGACGTGGCTCTGTACCCGCCGGCGGGTCTGCACGGCGACCGGACCTTCTTCTCGCGTCCGGTAGAAAACGGTGAAGGCCGTCTCTACGTCGGGCTGATGCCCCAGTCGATCTCGCAGGTGTCCGCGGTCGTCGCCGCGACAGCCCCCCTGGTCGAAATACCGGAGGTGCTCGCCGCGGGCTCGACCACGTCCACCTCGAGAGACTCCTACTGGACGCTGGTGATGTATCACAACAGTCTCCGTGAACTCGGTCGCACGGGGACGCTGGTGGTCGACGACGTCAACGGTCGTCTTGAACCGCGCTCGGAGCGGCTGAGGGTACCGTTGCGGCAGGTTCGCGCCGAGCGGATCCTGGAGCTCACCAGTCGACGAGGGCCGGATGAACTTCCCAATGACCTTCGCGAGCTGGGACGAAGCATCGACGATTCGCCAGAGGCGATCGACGTCGTGCTTTCGTCGAACATGCTCTCGGTCGGGATCGACATTCCCCGACTGGCTCTGATGCTGATGGTGGGGCAGCCCAAGACGACCGCCGAGTACATTCAGGCGACGAGCAGGGTGGGACGTGGCCGGAACAACGGCGTGGTCACCACACTGTTCCGGTCCAATCGGGCCCGTGATCGCTCGCACTTCGAAAGCTTCCGTTCGTATCACGAAGCCCTGTACCGCAACGTCGAACCGACGAGCGTGACCCCGTGGTCGTTGTCCTCTCGAACGCGTTCCTTGGCCGGTGCATTGGTCGCCTTACTGCGGCATTCATTTCCGATTCTTGCCGCGAACGACGGCGCGTCGCACCTTGACCTCGACGACGATCGCATACAAGGCTCGATCGAAAAGCTTTTGACGCGCTTCCTAGACTTGGTGAATCGCTCGGACGGAGTCGAAGCGGAAGAGACCAAGGAAGAGGTGTGGCGGCTCCTGCGCGAATGGGACCGCCGTGCGAAGATCGCCCGCGAGGCCTGTGGCGTACTGGTGTACGACCGCCGGAAGCAGGAAGACGATGCGCTGCTCAAACGCTTCGGCCAGAGTGGTCCGGGGTGGCTCGTTGCAGATTCGATGAGGTCGGTCGAGCCGAACGTCGCGATCCGCGTACGCGAACCGCTGGAAGGTGGCAACGGTGGAACCCGTCGTGCATGATCTACGTCTTTCGGAGACGATCACGCCTTTCGGCGTGGGAGCCATCGTTGATGTGCTGGGCGAATCTCTGATCGCGGCCGACACCTCCTGGTGGGACCGCAAGTACGCGACCGAGATCAGCTGTGATCGGCTTCTCGCCCGGCTGGGGCCGGGCGTCCTTCGACAGGCGCCCGCACACGCCGGGCGCGCCGCCAAGGAAACAGCGCACCTGCTCTACTGGCGCTTTCCCGCGTGGCGGTTCTGCGAGCAATGCACACGATTATCCCAGATCACGGGCAGGAACAAGGGTCGCTGGGTCAACAGGTGCGAATGCGGCGGAAGGCTCGTTCCGATGCGCTACGTCGCCGTCTGCGAGAAAGGCAGCCACATTCAGGACGTGCCCTGGTTCAAGTGGACGCATCGGGGCAGCAGTGGGGACGTCACCGACTCCGTGCGTTTTTGTCGTTCTTACAAGGAACTTAAGTTCGTGCGATCGTCCCAGCGCGGCGAGGGCCTTGCGTCGCTCAACGTCCACTGTGCGGGGTGCCGGCGCAGTCGGCCGCTCTCCGAGCTGGTGGGTAAGAATTCACTGAACCGCGACGGGATTCGCTGTACTGGTTGTCAGCCTTGGCAGGAGCCGACTAGCGACAAGGTGTGCGATCATCAGCTCAGCGCCGTTCAGCGGGGCGCCACCGGAAACTACATCGCCGAACATCTGTCGGCCCTCGACATTCCCGAAGATATTCCCCGGTCGGCCGAGCAAGCGGAAGAAATCCGCAATCACGTGTACTTCGAGAAGGTGGTCGCCGACAATGGCGGCCCCCAGGCCGAGATGGTGGCCGGATGGATTGCCGACGAGGTCGGGGTTACAGCTGCGGACGTGCTCACACTCGCGGCTGGCGGAGACGCTGCTGAGGAACCTTCCCTTCTCGGCCTTAAAGACGGCGAGTGGGCAGCCTTCTGCAAGAAGCTCGATGGCGGTCGGGATCACAGCGTTGGCGACTTCGTGGTCGACGGTTGGCAGGTGTCCGCCGAGAGTCGCCAGCCCTCGGCATTGACGAGCAGGTTGACAGGAATCGGCCAGGTGCGCCGCGTCCGCGAGGTTCGGGCACTTCGCGGCTTCCGGCGGCACAACGCCGACGCCGAGTTCATCAAAGCCGGCTTGGGTATCGACAGCAAGCGAAAGCCGATCTACCCGGCCATCGAGATGTTCGGCGAAGGAATCTTTCTCCAATTCAACGAGGACCGGTTGTCCGAGTGGGAAAGCCTGCCGGAAGTCCGCGCGCGTGCCGAGATCCTGGTGGATCGGTGGAACTCCAGTCCATGGGCTCACCGCCTCGCCGTGCCGGAGCCGCGTTTCATCGCGTTGCACACCATCGCTCACCTTCTCGTCCGTCGGCTGGCCTTCGCCAGCGGTTACTCATCGGCTTCGCTCCAAGAGCGCATCTACGCGCACTCTGAGCGTCCTGATCGCACCGCCGGCATTTTGATCTACACAGCGGCTGGCGACGCGCAGGGAACTCTCGGCGGCCTCGTCCGGCTCGGACATCCCGATAAGCTCATTCCTCTGCTGCTGGCTGCCTTGGGCGACGCGGATGTCTGTTCGAACGATCCGGTGTGCATCGAGAGCGATCGCCAAGGTTCTTCGAACCTCAACCTGTCCGCCTGCCACGGCTGCGCACTCGTCAGTGAGACTTCATGTGAGACCGGAAACCGTCTCTTGGACCGCCAGCTGGTCCTCGGCGGTGGGACCGTGCCCGGACTTTTGGACCATGTACTTGACGAGGTGCGGCGCACGGACAGCGGATGACCTCGATCGAGGACACCGCGACGGCGCTGTTCGCAAATGCTGGCTACAGCTAGTCCCCGGTCGGCTTGGGGATGTCGAAGTAGCTGGAGAACCGCACCGCAGGCGCGTACTCGCCCTTCACCTTCACCCGGCCCGTCACGAACATCGCCGCCACTGCTGCGTTGCCCGTGGCCATCCGGATGAAGTCGTCCACCGACAGGGTGATCGTCGTGTCCGGGGTGCGGGACAGGTCCGTTGAAGAAACGCACACTCCGTCCTCGATCACCGTCTGGAAACGGTCGAATCCATCTTCGCCAGAGCCGTCGGAAAAGCGCCACGAAACCACGAAGTCCACATGGCGCGCGTGCTCCGGGAGGAAATGCTCCGACATTCGGCGGAAGATCTCGTCGAGGAACACCGAACGCAACTCCGGGTGGTCCGCGATGGCCTTCAGCTGGTCGCGGGAACAGCGCTTGACCACGTCCACCAGGACGTCCGTCGACAGGGAGCTCAGCTCGATTCCCGCTCCCGCGGAGCCCAGCATGTGCAGGGTTTCCAAGACCTGGATGAACTGCGCGGCCGTCAGGTTGGCGAGGACCAGCTTGTCCGCGAACGCGTTGACCGCGTGGCCGGCACGAACACCGCGGGGCCGGGAAAGGCGCCACTTCGCTTTTCGGGGCACGGCGACGAACTATACGGGGTGGGGGAGGTCGAAGAATCCGATCAGGCCCGCCGCGAAGGCCAAATCGCCCTTGACCTTGATTCTTCCCGTGACGAACAACACCGCCGGCGTCGACTGGTGGGTGATCAGGCGGAAGAAGTCCGCGGGCGCGATCGTGATCGTGACCCGAGGGGACGAGCGCACGTCCCGGGTGACCGTGCACGAGCCGTGCGAAATCACCGTCTCGTAGCGGTCGTAGCCGCCTTCACCTACTCCACCCGACAGGCGCCAGTGGACCACCGCGTGCAGGTCACGAGCCCTGTCGGACCTGATGTGCGCGCCCATGCGGGCGAAGATCTCGTCCAATACCCGCTCTCGCAGGGGCCGCTCCGCGACGACGCTCTCGAGCTGCGCGCGGGACGCCGACGACACCAGGGACGCGAAGCGCGCAGGGTCAACCTTGCTCAAGTCAAACGCCGGAGCGCGCGAGGCCAGCGTCAGCAGCGCCTTCAGAAAACGGCGGAAGTCGTCCTTGCCGAGATCGCGGGGGTTGACCGCGTCGGCGAGGGCGTTGACGTCGAGGGCGTGCGCCTCGGGGCTCAGCGGGTCGAGCCGCTCCAGCGCGTTCAGCAGCGCCGCCCCACGGAGCTCCGCGACCTGATCTGCGCTGGTCATCCCGGCGTTGTCGGCCATGGTCACTCCCTCTCAAGTTACTCACCCGTAGGCTACCCGCCAGTAGGTAGGCGGGCAAGCGTGCCGAAATCACCCTCCCGGGGCAGCGCCCGGTACCGTCTCCGGGCAGCAACAGGGAGGTCCAGCGTGTCAGAGGATGATCAGCGTCCGCCCGAACGGGCTCGGCGGCTGCCGCGCGCCGTTCGCGAGCGGCAGATCTTGGACGCGGCCGTCCAGGTTTTCTCGCGCCACGGCTACCACGCGGCCTCGATGGACGAGATCTCCGACGTCGCCGGGGTCTCGAAGCCGATGATCTACACCTACCTCGGCTCGAAGGAGGACCTCTTCGGCGCGTGCATCCGCCGCGAGGCGACGCGACTACTGGAAGCCATCCAGGCCGGCGTGAAGCCCGACCTGCCGCCGGACATGCAGCTCTGGCACGGTCTGCGGTCGTTCTACCGCTTCGTCGCCGAGTACCGCGAGTCGTGGACGGTCCTGCACCGCCAGGCGCTCACCGTCGGCGGCGCGTTCGCCGCCGAGATCACCGACATGCGGGCGCGCGCGATCCAGCTGGTCGCGGCGCTCGTCGTGTCCGCCGGCACCCGCAAGGGCGTCGGCGAGCAAGCCGAGTTCTCCGGCGAAGGCCTGTCCGCGGCCCTGGTCGGGGCGGCCGAGTCGCTGGCCGACTGGGCCCTCGACCACCCCGACATCTCCGACGGCGTGCTCGCCTCGTGGCTGATGAACCTCGTCTGGCTCGGCTTCAACGACCTCATCGAGGGCCAGGTCTGGAAACCGTCAGAGTGAGCTGACCGCGCCTTCCAGGTGCGGCTTCGAGCCGCTCCACAGCTCGAACGCCCAGCCCTCCGGCGTGGCCCACGAAGTGAACGCCGCCTTGGCCGGCAGCAGCACCGGCTGCTTGAAGCGGACGTCCACCGTGAACGCCGAGGGCAGCCGACCCTCGAACGCCGCCAGGGCGTGAGCCTTCGTCCACATCCCGTGGGCGATCGCGCGCGGGAAGCCGAACAGGCGAGCCGTCAGCGGGTGCAGGTGGATCGGGTTGCGATCCCCGGACACCTCCGCGTAGCGACGGCCGATGTCGCCCGGCACTCGCCAGATCGCGTCCGGAGTCGGCGGGGCCAGCTGGTCCCGCCGCGAAGAAGCGCCTGAAGAGCCGCCGCGACGCAGGTACGTGCTCACGTCGACCCACACCAGATCGTCCCCGGCCCAAGCTTCGCTGACGACGTCGAACTGACGGCCCTTCTCGTGCGCGCGCAGGTTCTCCGCGCGCACCCGGATCGTCAGTGGCTCGCCCAGGCGCAGCGCGCGGTGCTGGGTGATCCGGTTCGTCACGTGCACCATGCCGAGCAGCGGGAACGGGAACCCCGGCTCGGTCATCAGCGCCATCTGCAGCGGAAACGCCAGCATGTGCGGGTACGTCGCCGGCAGCTCGTCGCTCAGCCGGAAGCCGCACACCGTGTTGTACGCCGCCAGGTGCGCCGGGTCGACGACGACGCCGGTGCGCACCAGCTCCGTGTCCGGCAGCGAAGAACCCGACGGCTTCCGGAGAACGCCGCCGAGCAAGGCCTTCGGGTACAGCGTCGCCAGGCTCGGCGTGCTGTCCAGTTCGCGGATCGCCACCGTCACGCCCCCAGCAGGGCCTGGCCGCAGACGCGGACCACGTTGCCGTTCACCGCGGCCGACGCCGGGTTCGCGTACCAGGCGATCGTCTCGGCGACGTCGACCGGCAGGCCGCCCTGGCCGAGGCTGGACAGCCGCCGCCCGGCCTCGCGGATGAACAGCGGGACCGCCGCCGTCATCTTCGTCTCGATGAACCCCGGCGCGACGGCGTTGATCGTGCCGCCGTACGCCGCGAGCTGCGGCGCGCCGACGTTCACCATGCCGATCACGCCCGCCTTCGACGTCGCGTAGTTCGCCTGGCCGACGTTCCCCGCGATGCCCGCGATCGACGAGACGCCGATGATCCGCCCGTTCTCGTTCAGCACGCGGTCGCCGAGCAGCTTGTCGTTCACCGCGAGCTGCGACGCCAAGTTCACCGCGATCACCGAGTCCCACGCGCTTTCGCTCATGTTGCCCAGCGTCTTGTCGCGCGTGATGCCCGCGTTGTGCACGATGACGTCGACGCCGCCGTGACGCTCCTTCAGGTACTCCGCGAGCTTCGCGGGCGCGCTCGGCGAAGTGATGTCGAGCTGCAGCGACGACCCGCCGATCTTGTTCGCCACCTTCGACAGGTCGCCGCCCTGGGCGGGGATGTCGAGCGCGACGACGTGCGCGCCGTCGCGGGCCAGCACCTCGGCGATCGCCGCGCCGATGCCGCGGGACGCGCCGGTGACCAGCGCGACCTTGCCGTCGAGCGGCTTCTCCCAGCTCGCGGGCGCGGAAGCCGTCTTGCCCTCGGCGCCGATCCGGATGACCTGCGCGTCGACGAACGCGGACTTCGCGGAGAGCAGGAAGCGCAGCGTCGACTCTGTCGCCTCTTCGGCGCCTTCGGCGACGTACACGAGCTGAGCCGTCGCGCCGCGCTTCAGCTCCTTACCGACGGAGCGCACGAAGCCCTCGAGAGCGCGCTGAGCGATCCGCTCGCGGCCTTCGACCTGCTCCGGCGGCGTGCCCAGGACGACGACGCGGCCGGACGGGCCGACGCTGCGAATCACCGGGTGGAAGAAGTCGTAGACCTCGCGCAGGCGCGAAGGATCGGTGACGCCGGTGGCGTCGAAGACGAGCGCCGCGTGCCGGTCGCCCGAAGTGGTGACGACGTCGATGCCCGCGTCGGCCAGTTGATCCTTAAGGGTCTTCTCGAGCCGGCTGCCGGGCGCGGCCCCCAGAAGTGCGGGACCCTCGAGGGCGGGTTGCCCGGGCTGGTACCGGCGCAGCGTGGCGGGGTTGGGCAGGCCGAGCTTCGGCACCACGAACTTCCCCACCGGGGTTTTCGTGAACTGCTGGTACCTGTCCGCCATCGAATGCCTCCCGTGCAGTCTGCGTCACGTCGCAGTCTAACCTACTTGCGAGTAGGTTACAGTGTGAGAGAGCCGATCAGAGAGGTGGAGTTCATGCCGCCGAAACCGCGACATTCAAAACAAGCACCTGCCGTTCGCAAGGTCGCGATCATCGGGGGCAACCGGATCCCCTTCGCGCGGTCGAACGGGCCGTACGCGAAGGCGTCGAACCAGGACATGTTCACCGCCGCGCTCGACGGCCTGGTCAGCCGCTTCTCACTGCAGGGCGAGGTGATCGGCGAGGTCGCCGCCGGCGCCGTGCTCAAGCACTCGAAGGACTTCAACCTGGCCCGCGAGAGCGTGCTGGGCAGCAAGCTCTCGCCCGCGACGCCCGCGTCCGACGTCCAGATGGCGTGCGGCACCGGTCTCCAGGCCATCGTCAACGTCGCCAACAAGATCGCGCTCGGCCAGCTCGACTCGGCCATCGCCGGCGGCGTCGACACCACGAGCGACGCGCCGCTGGCCGTCAACGAGGACCTGCGGCAGATCCTCATCCGGCTCAACGCCGCCAAGACGCTCGGCGACCGGCTCAAGCTCGTCGCGAAGATCCGCCCGGGGCACATCGTCCCGGCGATCCCGCGCAACGAGGAGCCGCGCACCGGCCTCTCGATGGGCGAGCACGCGGCGCTCACGGCGAAGATCTGGGAGATCACGCGCGAGGCGCAGGACGAGCTGGCCGCCGCCAGCCACCAGCACCTCGCCGCCGCCTACGACCGCGGGTTCTTCGACGACCTCGTGACGCCGTTCCTCAAGCTCGCGCGCGACCAGAACCTGCGCGCGGACTCGACCGCGGAGAAGCTCGCCAAGCTCAAGCCGGCCTTCGGCGGCCCCGGCGGCACGATGACCGCGGGCAACTCGACGCCGCTGACCGACGGCGCGTCGACCGTCCTGCTCGCCACCGACGAGTGGGCGAAGGCGCACAAGCTGCCGGTGCTGGCGTACCTGACGTTCTCGCAGACCGCGGCGGTCGACTACGTCCACGGCGAGGAGGGCTTGCTGATGGCGCCCGCGTACGCCGTGCCGCGGATGCTCGCCCGGGCCGGGCTTTCGCTGCAGGACTTCGACTTCTACGAGATCCACGAGGCGTTCGCGTCGCAGGTGCTGGCCACGCTCAAGGCGTGGGAGGACCCGGCGTTCGCCAAGGAGAAGCTGGAGCTGGACACGCCGCTCGGCGCGATCGACCGGGCGAAGCTCAACGTCAACGGCTCGTCGCTGGCGGCCGGGCACCCGTTCGCCGCGACCGGCGGCCGGATCGTCGCGACGCTGGCGAAGCTGCTGCACGAGAAGGGGTCCGGCCGCGGCCTGATCTCGATCTGCGCGGCCGGCGGCCAGGGCGTCACCGCGATCCTGGAGAAGTAGCTCCCCAAAAGCCGTGAAGGCCACCTTCAGGAACTTAAAGTTCCTTAAGGTGGCCATAAACGCGTTAGGGGGTTGGTGGGGGGGGGC
>NZ_JBFBBZ010000010.1:0-254144 GCF_040682935.1 Amycolatopsis sp. NPDC051061 | reverse complement strand
CCCCTTCGCCGCCCCGCCCGGCTCCAGACCGGTCGCCGAAAGGCCCGAGCCGCCGTGCGAGCCGCCGCCGATGCCGGCCCCCGAGCCACCGCCGTGGCCGGCGCCACCGGGGCTGTCCCCGCCGCCGTCGTGCTTCAGGTCCTCGAGGGTGCCGCGGTGGTTCGGCAGGTCGTCGTCGAGCTTCTTGCCGGGGGTGTCGCCGAGGGCGTCGGAGGCTTTGTCGTCCTCGCCGAGGGTGTAGGTCGTCGGGGTGCCGCTGCCGTCGTCGACGGTGACGACGGTCGGGCCGTCCGGGCCGTCGGGCCGCTCGGCGGTGATCTTGACGCCGCCGTCCTCGATGTGGATCTTGCCGTCGGGACCCGGGCAGTAGCTGCCGTCGTCGGTCCCTTGTGGACCGCCGGCGTCCTTGGACCAGTCGAACTGGAAGTCCTTGGCGGCGTCGGTCCCGGCGCCGACCTTGATGTCCATCTTCCCGTCTTGGTCGGGCTCGGTCATCTCGAAGGTCTTGTCACCCTGCTTGACCTTGAGGGTGTCGGGGGTGTCGTCGCCGTCCTTGTCGGGCTTGCCGTCGCCGTCCTTGTCCTCGCCGAGGAGGCTGTCCGGCTTGCCGTCGCCGTCCTTGTCTTCACCCAGCGGGTTGTCCGCCTTGCCGTCGCCGTCCTTGTCTTCACCCAGCGGGTTGTCCGGCTTGCCGTCGCCGTCCTTGTCGGCGCCGGGTTCGTCGCTGGACCCGGTGTCGCCGAGCCCGGCTCCGTCGCCGGAGTCCGTCTTGATCCCTTCGCCGCTGAACTCCTTCAGCGCGTCGGCGGCCTTCTGCTTCGCTTCCTCCGCGGCCTGCTCGGCCGCGGCCTTGCCGTCGTCGCCGGAACCACCGGAACCAGAGCCCGAACCCGAACCCGAACCGGAGTCGGAGCCACCCGACCCGGACCCGCCGCCCAGGCCGGACCCGGAACCGCCGCCCAGGCCGGACCCGGACCCGCCGCCCAGGCCGGACCCGGACCCGGACCCGCCGCCGGTGTCTTCGCCACCGCCAAGGCCACTGCCCCCGGCGCCCGAACCGGCGCCGTCGCCGGACTCGGTCTCGATGCCCGGGCCGCTGAACTCGGCGAGTGCGTCCGCGGCCTTCTTCTTGGCCGCTTCGGCGGCCGCGGCCGCCTCCGCCCGGCCACTGTCGGACGGCGACGGCACCGACGACGGCGACGTGTCATCCGAACCGGAACCGGAACCAGAACCAGAACCCGAGCCACCGCCCGAGCCGAGGCCGGAACCCCCGCCGTCGCCGGAAGGCGTGGACAGGTCGGGGATCGACGGCATCGAGCCCCCGCCACCGGCTCCCGAACCCGAGCCACTGCCCGAGCCGGCCCCTGAACCGGACCCGCCGCCGGAGACGTCCGGAATCGACGGCACCGGACCACCGCCCCCGCCCCCGGAACCACTGCCCGAACCGCTGCCGGAGCCGCCGCCCGCGTCGCTGGGCAGATCGGTGCCCGAGCCTCCGGCTCCCGAACCACCGCCCAGGCCGCTGCCACCGGCGCCGGAGCCACCTTCGGGAATCGGCGGCACCTCGCCGCCGCCCCCGCCGGCTCCCGAACCGCCCGAGCCCGAGCCGGAACCGCCATCGGCGCCACCCGAACCCGCGCCACCCGCACCCGACCCGCTGCCCGAGCCACCCGGGCCACCGCCCGCGCCGCCGGCCGAGCCAGGACCACCACTGCCGGGACCACCGCTGCCGGGAGCGCCCGAGCCGGAGCCGCCCGGCGTGGTCACGCCCTCGAACTCGTTCTTGACCTTGCCCATGACCTTGTCGAGCGCGTCGTACGCCTGGTCGACGAGGTCCTTCGTGTCCTTGCAGGTCTTCTCGAAGCCCTTGTAGAGCCGGTCCCACATGTCCGGGTTGAACTGGTTCTGGATCCACTGCTTGGCCAGGTCCTGGCCGTGCTTCTTGATCTCGTCGCCGTCGCAGCAGCCCTGGTCGTTGAGGGTCTTGACCAGGTTGGTGCCGAAATTGAGGTCCATCCAGCCCGCGATCTGGGCCAGGTCCTGCTCGTTGCCGTGCTCGCCGCCGGCGACCGCGATGACCTTCTGCGCCATCGTGTAGTCGGCCTTGCCGACCAGGTCGGTGTACATGCCGATGACGGCGTCGGCCTTGCCCTTGCACAGCTGGAAGACCGTGGTCGCGGTGGTCAGCGTCGCTTCGCCCACGTCGCCGAGCGTCTGGGACAGCTTCGCCGCTTTCGGCTGGATCTTGTCGTTGTAGGTGTCGGACGCCGCGTCCGCACCGGCGCCGCTCCACGTCTTGTACAGGCTGCCGAGCTGGGAACCGGTGTCCTCCAGCGTCCGGTCGACCGTCTCCGAGCCGGTCTTGAAGTGCGCGGCGTCCTGGACGAAGTTCGCGAAGCTGATCCCGCGCTGCTCGTCGAACGGAACGCGGATGTCCTTGTCGATGTCGAGCGCGCGGGTGTTGCCGCGGCAGTCGTCCGGGATCTTCGCCAGCAGCGACCCGAAGGTCTCGAACAGCTTCAGCGCGGGCGCGGCGGCGTCGAAGATCTCGTCGGACGTCTTCGTTCCGCTGGCGTCCCCGCCGTTCTCGCCGGCGGCAGGCGGCTTCGTGTCGTTGAGCTTGGTCTTGCCGTCGTCGACGGCCTTCTTCTCGTGGTCTTCGTTGTACGAGGTCTGGTCGCCGCTCGACTTGGCCTTGTCGTACGCCTCGTCGACGGACTGCCCGGCGAAGAGCGGGTTGGCGTTGTAGGCGCCGGCGTACTTCTCGGCTTCCTGTCGCTTCTGCTTGATGTCGTCCGGTTCCTGGTCGGCCAGGAACGGCGGCGGGGGCGGGTTTTCCCGCAGCCAGCTGCTGATCAGCGCGCTCTTCTGACCCGCGGGGACGCTCGGGTCGTCGAGGATCGCCTTGACGTCGGACCACTTCTTCTTGTCGGCCATCAGAGCGAGCCCCCGGCGTTGGTGATGGCGCCCGCCTGGTTGTCTTCGTTGGTGCTGTAGCTCGACCCGGCGGTGCCGAGGTTGGTGCCGAACGAGCCCAGCGTGGTGCTGTAGCCGGAGACCGCGGCCCACAGGGCCTGCGCACCGGCGGTGTACTTCGCCGCGTGGGCGTTGTGCGCCTTGCCGAAGCCCTCCGCGGTCACCTGCGGAGTCTCCAGGTCCGGGTTGTCGTCCAGCAGGTGTTCCGCCAGATCCCCGATGGTCTTGGACGCCGTCGACAACGCTTCCGTCGTCGCGGTGTACCCCCCGCCGCTCATTTCAGCGCCTCTCCTCAGATCCTTCGGTTCCCAGAGCTTCCGCGAGCACGTCGGCCACGGATCCCACGTCGGTGAACCGCTCGAGCTCGTCCAGGTCGATCGTCACCCCGTAATAGACCTCCAGCGCCGCCAGGAGCTTGATCCGGCCCTTCGAGTCGATGCCCAGCTCCTCCAGCGGCGCGTCGGGCTCGACGAGGGCCGGGTCGAGCCGGAAGGTGTCGCTGACGACCTTCGTGACCTCGGCGCGGTGATCACCCACGGCCGCCACCATAACGTGCCTTGGCCGCCGACCGGGCGACCTTGCCACTCGATGTGCGCGGAAGTCCGCCGGAAGGGACCAGATGTACCGCACGGAGGGTGAGACCGTGCTCGCGTGACACCGCGCGCAGCACCGCTCGCGTCACCTCTTCGAGGTCCGCGTCAGCGTCGCGCACCCACTCCGCGACCACCACCGCGCCCTCGCCGTCCTCGTCGGCGGCACCGAACGCGGCGACGCGGTCGCGGCGGACCGCGGGGTGGGCCTCCCCCGCCGCCGCCTCGATGTCCTGCGGGTGGAAGTTGCGGCCGTCGATGACGATGAGGTCCTTGAGCCGGCCGGTGACGTAGAGGTCACCGGCGTGCACCACGCCGAGGTCGCCGGTGCGCAGCCAGCCGCCGACGCCGTCGAGCGTGGCGTCGAACGCGGCCGCGTCGCCCCGGCCCCAGTACCCGGCCGCGACGTTCGCGCCGTGGATCCAGATCTCGCCGACGGCGCCGTCGGGCTGCTCGTGTCCGTCGTGGACGATCCGCACCTGCTGCCCGACCGGACGGCCCACGGACACGAGTTCCTGCCCATCGACGGTTTCGACGGCGTGGCCCTGAGCAAGCGCTTCACGGTCGAACTTCGCGCCGCGCGGCCCTTCTTCCCCCGCGCTCGCGACGTAGACGGTGGCTTCGGCGAGCCCGTACGACGGCCGGTACGCCCCGCGCCGGAAGCCGTGCGGGCCGAAGACCTCGAGGAAGCGCTCGACCGTGCGCGGGCGGACGGGCTCGGCGCCGTTGAGCGCGACCCGGACGTCCGAGAGGTCCAGGTCGTCCTCCCCCGGCCCGGCGTCGGCGGCGAGGTCGTAGGCGAAGTTCGGCGCGGCCGTGAACACCGCGGGGTAGTCCGCCAGCTGCCTCAGCCACCGCCGCGGCCGGTGCACGAACTCGGCCGGGGCCATGAACACCGCGCGCCCGCCGGCGAAGACGGGCAGGCACAGCAGCTGGATCAGGCCCATGTCGTGGAAGAACGGGATCCAGCCCGCGCAGGTCGTGCCTTCGTCGACGGCGTAGGCCCGGCTGCCCTGCCAGCACGCGGCGACGATGGCCCGGTGCGGGATCACCGCACCGGCCGGCTCCCGCGTCGAGCCCGACGTGTACTGCAGGTACGCCGGGCTTTCCGGCGCCACCGGCACCGGATCGGCCCCCGGCCCGGTCAGCTCGTCGGCCACCAGCAGGTCGTCGGGCGCCCCGAACTCGCGAACCCGCGCCGCCGCGGCGGACGACGTCAGCCACACGCGGGCGCCCGAGTCGGCCAAGACCCCGCCAAGCCGCTCGGCCTGCGCCTGGTTGCCCGGCGGCATCAGCGGGACGGCGATCATGCCGGCCGCCAGGACGCCGAAGAAGGCGAGCGGGTAGGCCAGCTCCTGCCCGGCGAGGACGGCGACCCGCTCCCCCGGCTCCGCGACCCGGCGCAGCCCGCCCGCGACCACCCGGACCCGCGCGGCGAACTCCGCCCACGTCAGCGTGTGCTCGGCGGCGTGGCTGTGGTCCTGGTGGGTGAACAGCGGCCGGTCGTCGTCCGCGCGGGCGAACAGCCGCTCCACGATCGAGGCGCGCAGCACCTCGCCGGGCACGGTCTCGGGCGGACGGGGCACGCAGCGCAACCTACTGGACGGCCCAGAGCTCCCCGAGCCCGGCCACGTCGACGACGGTGGCGGTGCGGGGGAACAGCGTCCCGGTCAGGAAGTCGTGCGTCGCCGGGTCGCGGTCGGCGCAGGCGTCGCGCAGGACGACGATCCGGTAGTCGCGGTCCATCGCCTCGCGTACGGTGCTCAGCACGACGCCGCTGGTGCTGATCCCCGCAAGGACGAGCGTGGTGATCCCGCGCTTCTCCAGCTGCTGCTCGAGGTCGGTGGTCGTGAAGGCGCCGACGCGGATCTTGCGGACCCGGATGTCCCCGGGCCGCGGCGCAAGCTTCGGGTGGATCTGCGTGGCCGCGGCGTCGGCGCGCATGCCCGCGCGGTCGGCGGCGAACGCGGCGAACATGCTCGTTTCCGGAATCGCTTCGAACTCGGCGTCTTCGAACCCGACGCGCACCCAGCCGACGTGGGCGCCGCGCCCGCAGCGCCGTGCGGTTCGGGTCGAGGGTGGCCTGGTCAGGCATCGGTCTCGGCTTTCTCGGGTCGGGTGGTGCTTCGGGACAGGGAACGGTCGAACACGGTGACGATCAGGAAAACCACGCCGATGCCGAGGAGTACCAGCGCGAGGTCGTGCAGCCCGCCGGTGTCGGCGGCGGGCCCGTAGAGGGCGCCTTGCAGCGCGGAGGAGACGATCGCGCCGAGGTAGCCGAAGGTGCGCAGCAGCCCAGCCGACGCGCCGATGTCGTCCGGGTTCGCTTGGCGGTACACGGAGTTCTGCAGCGCGAGGCTGTTCAATCCCTGCGGCACCCCGGCCACGAGCGCGACGACCACGAGCAGCCAGACGGCGGCGGAGGAGTCCAGGGTCAGCAGCAGCGCGCACCCGGCGAGCTGCCCGAGCGCGGCGACGGCCAGCTTGCCGCGGACCGCTTCGCGACGCCCGGTGAGCAGCGACACGAGGATCCCGGTCGCGAACAGCGGCAGGGTGGCGAGGCCGGCTTCGGTCGCCGACAGGCCGCGGCCGTGTTCGAGCCATTGCGTGTAGCCGTAAAGGAAGCTGTACGCGACGACGTAGGCCAGCAGCGCGCGGCCGTAGGTGCGCAGCAGCGGGCCGTTGCGGCCGAGCAGCCGCAGGTCGATGAACGGGTGGGCGTGGGTCAGCTCGCGGGCGGCGAAGCCCGCGGCTCCCACGACGGCGATCGCGAGCAGGTACCAGTCCCCCGCGCCGGGATGCATCAGGAACAGCAGCTGGGAGACGAGCGTGCCGGCGAACAGCGCCATGCCCGGGAAGTCGAGGTCGAAGGAGCCCTCCTTCGGAGGCGGTCGCCGGGAGGAACACGCGCCGCGGGCCGTACCGGTCGATCAGCCGGCCGGCCACCGGCTGCCCGACGGCGGTGGCCAGGTACAGCGCGGAGATCAGCCACGCGGTCGCCGACGCCGGTTGCCCGAACGCGACGCCGATCGGCACCAGCGCGACCGCGATGATCGTCGAGTTGACCGGGTTGAGGACCGCGCCCGAGATCAGCGGGGCGAGCAGCTTCCGGTCGAACCCGTCGCGCGTCCGGGTCGTCACGGCTCGACGACGCGGCCGAGCAACGCCAGCGCCTCGGTGACCACGGCCAGTTCGTCCTCGGTGAGCCGCTGCGCCAGGGACCGGGCCAGCCACTCTTGCCGCGCGGCGCGGGCGCCCTGGCCGTAGGCGCGGCCCTCGGGCGTGAAGAAGATCAGCTGGCGGCGGCCGTCGTCCGGGTCGTCCTCGCGGCGGACCAGGCCGAGCTTCTCCAGCGCGGCCACGGTCGCCGCCATCGACTGCGGGCGCACCCGCTCCGCGCCGGCCAGCACGCTCGCCGTCGCCGGCTCGATCTTCGCGAGCCGGGCGAGCGCCGAGGCCTGCGCGGAGGTCAGGTCGCCGACCGCCGTCGCGTCCATCATCTTCCGCCGCAGCCGGCCGACGAGCACGCGCAACGTCTGCGCGGCCGCGACCGCCGGAGCGGAAACCGTCTTCGAGGCCATATCGACAGGGTAGGCTTATCAGTTGACCCTGTCGACTTTTCGGGACAGGCGCGAGGAGTTCGAGTACGCTTCGCGCTCATGGCCGCACCGGAAGCGCTGATCTCCGCCCTCTCGGACCCCGCCCGCCTGCAGCTGTTCGCCCGCATCTGCGCCGCGCCCGGCGAGCTCCCGGCCGGCAGCGCCAAGCTCGTGAAGCGGCTGATCGACGCGGGGCTCGTCACCGCGGACGGGGACGCCTACCGGGCCGTGCCCGAGGTGTTCCGCGAGGCGCTCGCCAAGGGCCCGGCCGATCCGCTCGACGGGCTGTTCCGCCACGGCAGGCTCGTCACGATCCCGCATTCGGGCAAGCGGCGGCAGCTGCTGCTCGCCCACCTCGCCGAGCGGTTCGAGCCGGGCCGGCTCTACACCGAGCAGGACGTCCGCGAGAAGCTGTCGATGGTCCACGACGACCACGCGACGCTGCGCCGCTACCTCGTCGACGAGGGCCTGCTCCAGCGCAGCAACGACGGCGGCGCCTACGGCCGCCCGTCGGAGGCCCGCGCCGCCGGCTGAATCGCGGGAAGGTCGAACAGCGCCAGCACGGCGGGGTCGGCGAACACCACGTTGTGCGCTACGCGCCCCTTGGTCACGGTGAACACCTGCAGGGTGTGCAGCCGGTAGGTCCCCGTGTCGTCGCGGCAGTAGGCGACCAGGGCGGGCTGGCCGTTCGCGGAAGTGCGCGTCATCCGCCAATCCGGCCCGCGCATCGCGAACAGCCGCTCGAGGAACCGGCCGTAGCCGTCGCGGCCGAGGAACCACAGCGGCACCGGCGGCATCTCCAGCACGACGTCGTCGGTCAGCAGCTCGACCAGACCGGCGACGTCGGCGGATTCGAACGCCCGGACGTAGCGGTCGAGGACCGCTTCCACCGCCGTGTCGTCCGGTTCGGGAACTTCGTCCGCCGCCAGGTCGCCGAGACCCGCGCGGGCGCGCTGCAGGGCGCTGTTGACCGCGGCGGGCGTCGTCTCCAGGAAGCCGGCGACCTCTGCCGCGCTGAACTCCAGGACGTCGCGCAGGATCAGCACCGCGCGCTGCTTGGGCGGCAGCGTCTGCATCGCCGCGAGCAGCGCCAGCCGCAGCGTGCCCCGGCGGGCCAGGCGCAGGCCGGGGTCGTCCAGGCGCGCGTCCGGGAAGGGGTGCAGCCACGGGATCTCGAACGACGGCGTCAGCGGCGCGCCCGGGTCTTCGCTGGGGCGGCCGAGGCCCGAGGGCAGCGGCCGCCGGGCCCGGCTTTCCACCGCGGTGAGGCAGGCGTTGGTGGCGATCCGGTAGAGCCAGGTGCGCACCGAAGCGCGGGCCGGGTCGTAGCCGTCCCACGCCTTCCAGGCGCGCACCAGCGTCTCCTGCACCAGGTCTTCGGCTTCGTGCACCGAGCCGAGCATCCGGTAGCAGTGCACCAGCAGCTCACGCCGGTGCGGCTCGGTGTTCGTCGTGAAGTCCGGCATCACTCTCCCGTCGGTGGTCCGGGAGATGATTCCCTACTGCTCGTCGAAGTCCTCGGGCCGCAGGCCGTCGAGCTCGGCGCGGAAGCGGGCGACCTCGGCCTCGGTGTCGAGCACGTCGGCGGCCGGGCCTTCGGCTTCCTGCTCGACCTCCAGCTGCACGGACGCGACGTCGAGCACCTCTTCGGCGACACTGATCGGCGCGCCCTGCCGCAGGCCGAGCGCGACGGCGTCGCTGGGGCGGGCCGACACGCGGGTGCCGTCGACGAGCACGAGATCGGCGTAGAAGATGCCGTCCCGCACCTCGGTCAGCTCCACGGCGGCGACACCCTGGCCGAAGGCGGCGAGCACGTCACCGAGCAGCTCGATCGTGCCCGGCCGCGGCTGCGCGATCTGCTCGCGCGCCCGCACGAGGGCCTCGGCCTCGCCGTACCCGATCATGATGGCCAGCCAGCGCCGGGCGCCGTCCGGTTCCCGGAGCAGCATCAGGGGCGCCTCGCCGGGCACCGGAACGGCCATGCCCACGACCTCGATCGGGATCACGCTGACCACCGCACCCTCCGTATAGGTACTCCTCCGCGCGCCAGGTACCCAGAACGACGGCGTTTGCAACGTGCTTCGGCGGCGGAGTTTTTCACCCGGCTCTCCTGGACTGCGGACAACGCTTGCGAACCTTGCCCGGCCCGGGGCGGCGCTGTCACCGTCGAAGCGTGGAACCGACGATTTCGCGCAGCACCGACGTCCCGGCCGACCCGGACACGGTGTGGTCGTGGGTCACCGACCTGCCCCGGATGGGCGAGCTGAGCCCGGAGAACGTCGGCGGCCGCTGGCTCGACACCCCGGGCTTGGGCGCGCGCTTTCGCGGCCGCAACCGCAACGGCGAGCTGCAGTGGTGGACGCGGGTGAAGGTGGTGGCGTTCGAGGAGGGCCGCCGGTTCGCGTTCGACGTGCGGACGCCGCTGGGGTCGCGGGTGTCGCGGTGGGAGTACGTGCTGACGCCGAGCCCGGCGGGGTGCCGGGTGACCGAGAACTGGTACCGGAGCGGGGCCTGGGTGGTGCGCAAGTTCATGGGGCCGCGGGTGACCGGACGGGCGGACCGGCCGGGGTACAACGTGCGGTCCATCGAGCACACCCTGGCGGCGTTGAAGGCCCGGGCGGAGCAGCGCGCCGCCGCGTGAGGCGGCCCGGCCTGCCGCCCGCTCGCCCGCCCGCCCGCCCGCGACGTCGCGAATGACTCATTCGCGGCGCCGGAGGTCCCGTATGAGTCATTCGCGGCACTTTCGCGGCCGGCTGCGCGCCCGGCCCCGCGCGTGACCTACATCGCGCTGAACTGGTCAGTCTCTTGTTGAGACCCACACCCTCCGGCTAGGTTGCTTTTTCAAACCTAGGAGGGCCATGACCGACACCGCGCCGAAGCCCGGCCTCGTGCTGCTGGTCGTCTCGACCGCGGCGTTCCTCGCCAGCCTCGACACGTTCATCGTCACGATCGCGTTCCCCGGCATCCGGGCCGCCTTCCCCGGCGACGACCTCGCCACGCTGTCGTGGGTGCTCAACGGCTACACCGTCCTGTTCGCCGCCTGCCTCGCCCCCGCCGGCCGGCTGGCCGACCGGTACGGCCGGAAGCGGCTGTTCCTCCTCGGCGTCGTCGTCTTCACCCTCGCCTCGGCCGCGTGCGCCGCCGCGCCGTCCATCCCCGTTCTCATCGCCTTCCGCGCGGTGCAAGCGATCGGCGCCGCGCTCGTCATGCCGACGTCGCTGGCCCTGCTGCTGACGGCCTTCCCCGCGCACCGGCGGCCGATGGCGGTCGGCGTCTGGGCGTCCGTGGGCGCCGCGGCCGCCGCGCTCGGGCCGCCCGTCGGCGGTCTGCTCGTCGAGGCGTCGTGGCGCTGGGTCTTCCTGGTGAACCTGCCTATCTGCGCGCTGACGCTGCTGGCCGGGCCGCGCGTCCTGCGCGAGTCCCGGGACACCACCCCCGGCGTCCCGGACCTGCTCGGCGCGGCCGGGCTCCTCGCCGGCGTCGGGGCGCTGGCCTACGCGCTGGTCGAAGCGCCCGACCGCGGCTGGACCGCGGGGCCGGTGCTGCTCGCGTTCGCGGTCGCCGTGGTCGCGCTGGCGTGGGTGCCGCTGCGCTCGGCGCGCCACGCCGTGCCGGTGCTGGACCTGCCGGCACTGCGCGTCCCGACGCTGTGGCTGGCGTGCGTCACGACCGGCGTGTTCGCGGCCGGCTTCGCCGCGATGCTGTTCGGCAACGTCCTGTTCCTGACGTCGATCTGGCACGACTCGATCCTGGTCGCCGGGCTGTCCCTGGCCCCCGGGCCGCTGATGGTGGTCCCGGTGTCGATCCTCGGCGGCCGGTTCGTGCACCGTTTCGGCCCGGGCCCGGCGGTCGCCCTCGGCGGCATCTCGTTCGGGGCGGGCGTGCTGATCTGGTTGCTGCGCATGGGTTCGACGCCCGACTACGCGACGTCGATGCTGCCCGGCCAGCTCCTGACCGGCATCGGCGTCGGGCTGATCCTGCCGAGCCTGTCGGGCGTCGTGGGCACGGTCCTGCCGCCGGCGCGGTGGGGCGCGGGCTCGTCGATGGTCAACACGATGCGGCAGATCGGAACGGTCCTGGGGACGGCGGTGCTGGTGGCGATCTTCGCGGGAACCCCGGACCTGACGGACTTCCGGCACGGCTGGCTCCTGGTCCTGGGCACCGCGGCAGCGACGTCGGCGGGCGGACTGCTGATCGCCGCGCGCCGCCGCACGGATCACTACGTGGAGCCCCAGGCCTCGTCCAGCGCGGCGAGCCCGTCGTCGATCCTCTCCACCGGGATCGAGCCGTAGCCGAGGACCAGCCCCGGGGCCGGATACCCGCCGCACAGGTCGGAAAGCGTCTGGACCGCCACGCCCGCGCCCGCCGCCCGCTCGGCGATGGGTTCCAGGTCTTCCTCGGCGAGGGCGCACAAGTGCAAGCCCGCCGCCGAGGGAACCACCTGGAGACGGCCGGCGAACACTCGGTCCACAGTGGACGTGATCCGCTCGTGCCGCTCCGCGTACACCTTCGTCGCGCGGCGGATGTGACGGGCGAACAGCCCTTCGTCGATGAAGCGGGCCAGCGCGGCTTGGGCCGGGACGTCGCCGTGCCAGTCCGACAGCTGACGCGCGTGGCCCAAGGCGTCCTGCAACGACGGCGGTGCGACCAGGAAACCCAGGCGCAGCATGGGAAGCAGCGTCTTCGAGAACGACCCGACGTACGCCACGCGCCCGCCGCGGTCCAGGCTCTGCAACGGTTCCAGGGGCCGGTCGGAGAACCGGAACTCGCTGTCGTAGTCGTCCTCGACGACGACCGCGTCCGCGCGCTCCGCCCACGCCAGCAGCGCCGTGCGGCGGGCCAGCGACATCGGCGTTCCGAGCGGGAATTGGTGCGACGGCGTGACGTACACCAGCTTCGTCCGCGACGGCAATGCGGCGACGTCGAGACCTTCGCCGTCCACGGGCACTCCGACGACTTCGGCGCCGTGGGACGCGAAGAGCAGCTTCGCCTGCCGGTAGCCCGGCTCTTCGACGGCCACGCGGTCACCCGGTGAGAGCAGCACGCGGCACAGCAGGTCGAGAGCCTGCTGTGCGCCTTGGGTGACGAGCACGTCGTCCGCGTCGGCGCGCACCGAGCGCGAGACGCCGACGTGCCGGGCGATCGCCGCGCGCAGGCCCGGGTGGCCACCGGGGTCGACGTAGTGCACGAACCCGGCCGCGGCTCGCAGCTCCCGCGCGAGCAGTCGCCGCCAAGTCTCGAGCGGGAACAGGGCGGCGTCGGGGATGCCGACGCGGAAGTCGTACTCCGGTGCTTCCGCCACCGCGGCGACCGGCGACGGCAGCGACCGCCAGATCGCCTTGGGCCGCGGGCCCCGCGCCGAAGGAGCCTTACGCGGCTTCGGCGCCGGAAGGGAACCGCTGACGTACGTCCCGGCGCCGACGCGGCCGGTGAGGAACCCGTCGGCGGTCAGCCGGTCGTAGGCGACCGCGACGGTGTTGCGCGAAACCGCCAGGCGCCGCGCCAGCTCACGCGTCGGCGGCAGCCGCTCCCCCGCCCGCAGCCTGCCGTCGAGCACGGCGTCGCGCAACTGCCGGTAGATCCGGACGGACAGATCGCCGCGCCCGGCCAGGCTGACGTGGAAGTCCATCCGGCGAGGCTACATTGGCCCAATCCGATTCGAGGGAATTGGCTCTGGGATCGGGCCAAGTTCCGCTCTAGCGTTACCGTCATGACGCTGACTGCGGACCGCCCCGCACCCGCCCGCTCCGGTCGGCTGCTGGCCGCCGCCCAGCTGGCCGGTTCGCTCGGCGACGGCGCGTTCCTCACCTGCTCGGTGCTGTTCTTCACGCGCATCGTCGGACTGAGCCCGGCGCAGGTCGGGCTGGGCCTCACGCTCGGCTGGGCGGTGGGCTCGGTCGCGGGCGTCCCGCTCGGCCACCTCGCCGACCGCCACGGCGCCCGGGGCTCCGCGGTGCTGCTGGCGCTGGCGACGAGCGCGTCGATCCTGACGTTCCTGCTGGTCCGCACGCCGCTGCTGTTCGCGCTTGCCGCCTGCCTCTACGGCAGCTGCCAGACCGGCCTCGCCGCGGTCCGCCAGGCGCTGCTGGCCGCGCTGGCCGATCCGGAACGGCGCACGCGCATCCGGGCCCGGTTGCAGTCGGCGGGCAACGCGGGGCTCGCCGTCGGCGCCGGGCTGGGCGGCCTCGCGCTCTCGGCCGACACCGCGCCGGCGTACCTGACGGTCTTCGTGCTCGACGCGCTGAGCTTCGTGGTCACCGCGGCGCTCATGCTCGCGCTGCCCACCGTGACGACGTCGGCCCCGCGCGCCGGCGAGCCGAAGCTGGCCGTGCTGCGCGATCGGCCGTACGCGCTGGTGACGCTGCTCAACGCGGTCCTGCTGCTGCGCATGCCGCTGCTGAGCGTCGCGATCCCGCTGTGGATCGTCGAGCGGACCCCCGCGCCGGGCTGGACGGTGTCCGCGCTGTTCGTGCTCAACACGGTCGTGGTGGTACTGCTCCAGGTCCGCGTGGCGGGACGGCTGGCGAGCATCGGCTCGGCGGCGCGGATGGTGCGCCGATCGGGGGTGCTGCTCTGCGCGTCGTGCGTGGCATTCGCGCTGTCGGCGTCCGGGACATCGCCGTGGATCGCGTTCGCGGTACTGCTCGTGGGCGCGGTGGTACAGGTGTTCGGCGAGATGCTGCAGTCGGCGGGCACGTGGGAGATCGGCTTCGCGCTGGCGCCGGCCGACCAGCAGGGGCAGTACCAGGGTTTTTTCGGCACGGGGGTGTCGGTGGCGCGCGCGATCGGGCCGGTGCTGCTGAGCACGGTGGTGATCGGCTGGGGCCTGCCGGGGTGGCTGCTGCTGGGGGCGGTCTTCGTGGCGGCGGGGTGGGCGATGGGCCCGGCGGTCCGCTGGGCCCAGGCCACGCGCTGACCCGCCGCCGAGTGACGGTCAGGACTTCAGCTGTCGCGCGTTCAGGCCGTACTGCGCCATCTTCCGATACAACGTCGCCCGGCCCATGCCGAGCTTCCCCGCCGCCCGCACCACCGTCGCCCCCGGCTCGGACAGGCACCGCACGATCTCGTCCCGCTCCATCGCCTGCAGCCGGCTCAACCGGTGCCCCACCCGGCTGAACACCTCCGCCGGCAGATGCGCCGTATCGACCACCTCGGACCGCGAAGCCGCTTCGCGCACCACCCGCCGTAGCTGCTTCGCGTTCTCCGGCCAGTCGTAAGCCGTCAACGCACGCGAAGCCGCCGAAGTGAACGTGACGTCCCGGCCACGGTCTCGCCGGGCGAAGTGGTGGGCCAGCGGGAGGACGTCGTCCGGCCGGAAGCGCAACGCCGGGACCTCGACCACCCGGTCCACCAGCGGCCGCAGCGCCGCCGGCACCGAACCCGCGTCAGACGCGGTGAGCACGAACGGCGCCGGCCCGTCGCCCCGGGTCTCGGCGAACCGCCGGGCCAGCTCCTCCGCCGCCCACGCGGGCAGCGCCTCCACGCCCGACACGATCACGCACGTACTTTCCTTGGCCAGCTCGGGCGTCCACAGCGTCAGCCACGTGTCGACGTCGTCCGGCGCCGGCGGCCGCGCGTTCAAAATCCGCTCGCGCGGCCGCAGCTGCCGCCGCGCCAGCGCCGCCAGCGCCGTCTTGCCCACGCCCGGCTCCCCGACCACCGCGACGACCCGGCCCGCTCCGAACGCCGTCTGCGCCGCGCCGGCCGCGGTGGTCCAGGCGGCCGACAGCCGCAGCCCGTCACCCGGGTCGACGCGGTCGGCGTAGACCCGGAAGACCTCGCCCCGCGGCGTCGGCCGGGCGACGCGCCCGGACGCGCGCGCCAGCATCAGCGCCGCCGTGTTTCCGGCGGCGGCCTGCGCCAGCGCCAGCAGCAGCTCCGACGACTGCTCCGACCAGGTCGTGAGGTTGACGCTGCCGGCGAGCGCCCCGGTCAGCGGGTCGAGCACGGGCACCGCCGCGCAGGTGTAACCACGGAGGTCGGTGCAGTAGTGCTCGCTCGCCCGGACCAGCGACGGCGCCCGGTCGGCGAGCGCCAGGCCGAGCCCGTTGGTGCCCGCGTTGCTCTCCGCGAAGTAGAACCCCGGCGCCAGGTGCACGCGGTCGAGCGAGCGGTTGATGGACGCGTCCGTGCACAGCCGGCTCAGCACCAGGCCTTCGCTGTCGGTGATCATCAGGCTGATCGGCTCGTTGGCCAGCGTCGCCTGCAGGCCGCGCAGCACCTCGGTGCCGCATTCGTAGAGCAGCGAACCGGTGTCGACCGCGCCCGAGAACACCGGCACGACCTCGTCCTCGGGCACGCCGTAGCGCTCGCTGCGCTGCCAGGACGCACGCAGCCGGGCCGCGTCGAACGACCGCGTGACGTGCACCTGCGGGTGCTCCACCTCGACCTCCCGGGACGCGCCGCTGCGTCGGACTTCCCCCCAGCCTACGTCCGCCGTCCGGGCGAAGGCGGCCCGAGCTGTCTCATATCGAGACACCCGACGGGTCCCTGCCCAGCCCCGACGTCCCTAGCGTCGCCTGCACTGTGCCAACCGTGGAGGAACGCATGTACAGCAAGGACGGCGAGACGTACTTCATCGTGGACGCCCACGTGGCGCTCTGGGACGCGCGCCCGGAGAACCAGCGGAACATCCACGGCAAGCAGTTCATCGACTGCTTCTACGACTACCACCGCAACCTCAGCCCCGAGGCCGAGGTGTGGCCGTACGAGGACTACCTCTACCAGGGCGGCGAACGGCTGATGCGCGACCTGTTCGAAAACGGGTACGTCGACCACGCGATCTTCCAGCCCGCGTACCTCGGCGCGTTCTACAACAACGGGTTCGGACAGACCGAAGAAGCCTTCGCGCTGAAGCAGCAGCACCCGGACAAGCTGACGTACAACCACTTCTTCGACCCGCGGTTCGAGCAGGCCGGCATCGACCGGCTGCGTCGCGACGCGGAACGCTTCGACCTCAAGGGCGTCAAGCTCTACACCGCCGAGTGGCAGGGCGACTCGCGCGGCTACAGGCTCGACGACAAGTGGACGTACAAGTACTTCGAGGCCTGCCAGGAGCTGGGCATCAAGAACATCCACGTCCACAAGGGACCGACGATCCGGCCGCTGGACCGCGACGCCTTCGACGTCGCCGACGTGGACCACGCCGCCACCGACTTCACCGACCTCAACTTCGTCGTGGAGCACTGCGGGCTGCCGCGGCTGGAGGACTTCTGCTGGATCGCGACGCAGGAGCCGAACGTCCACGCGGGACTGGCGGTGGCGATCCCGTTCATCCACACCCGGCCGAAGTACTTCGCGCAGATCATCGGCGAACTGCTGTACTGGCTGGACGAGGACCGCATCCAGTTCTCCAGCGACTACGCGCTCTGGACGCCCCGCTGGTTGATCGAGCGGTTCGTCGACTTCCAGATCCCGGAGGACCTGCCGGAGTACGCGCCGCTGACCGTCGACCAGAAGAAAAAGATCCTCGGCCTCAACGCGGCGGCGATGTACGACATCCCGGTGCCGGCGGAGCTCCAGCTGGCTCCGGTGGAGCCGCAGGCCGTGTCGATGGCCTGACGTGGACGCCTACACCGCGCTGGACGCGGTTCTCGACCCGGAGCTCGACGAGCCCATCACCGATCTCGGCTTCGTCAAGTCGCTGACCGTGGACGGCACCCGCGTGACCGTCCACTTGCGACTGCCGACGTCGTTCTGCGCGCCGAACTTCGCCTTCCTCATGGCGTCGGACGCGAAGGACGTGTTGACGGCGCTGCCGTGGACGTCGGAGGTCGTGGTGGAGCTCGACGACCACCACGACTCGGACCTCATCAACCGCGGGCTCGCCGCGGACGCCGGGTACCGCGGGACGTTCGGCCACGAGGCCGACGAAGACCTCGAGGAGCTGCGGCTGACGTTCCGCCGCAAGGCGCACCAGGCGGCGATGGAACGCGCGCTGACGGTGCTGCTGCGCGCGGACGAGGACGTCGACCTGCACGGCGCCACCCTCGCGGACCTGCCGGACACGGTGTCTTCCCAGGCGTTGCTCCGGCGTCGGGAGGCACTCGGGCTCTCGCTCGACGCTTCGGCGCCGGTGCTCGTCGATCACGACGGAACTCCTTTCCCCCGCGAGGAAATCCCGCTGCGGCTGCGGTTCGCCCGGTCGGTTCGCATCTCCATCGAAGGCAACTCGCACTTCTGCCGAGGGTTGCTCCGCACCCGCTATCCCGAGTCCACTGTGGAGGTTTCAGCATGAAGGCGGTCCAGGTCGTCGGGTACGACGAGCCGTTGCGGATGACCGACGTCCCCGAGCCTTCGGTCACCGGACCGTACGACGTGGTCGTGCGGATCGGCGGGGCGGGCGTCTGCCGCACCGACCTGCACATCCTCGAAGGCCAGTGGAAGGAGAAGTCCGGCGTCACGCTGCCCTACACGATCGGCCACGAGAACGCGGGCTGGGTGCACGCGGTCGGCGGCGCGGTGACCAATGTCGCCGAGGGCGACAAGGTGATCGTGCACCCGCTGATCACGTGCGGCCTGTGCCGGGCCTGCCGCTTCGGCGACGACGTCCACTGCACGCAGTCGCAGTTCCCGGGCATCGACACCGCGGGCGGCTACGCGGAGTACCTCAAGACGTCCGCGCGCAGTGTCGTGAAGATCGACGACTCGCTGGAGCCGGCGGACGTCGCGGCGCTGGCGGACGCCGGGCTGACGGCGTACCACGCGGCGGCGAAGGCGACGCGGCGCCTGCGTCCGGGCGACAAGTGCGTCGTCATCGGCGCGGGCGGGCTCGGGCACATCGGCATCCAGGTGCTAAAGGCGATCTCGGCGGCCGAGCTGATCGTCGTCGACCGCAACCCGGACGCGGTGAAGCTGGCGGTCTCGATCGGCGCGGATCACGGCGTGGTCGGCGACGGCTCCCAGGTCTCGCAGGTACTCGACCTGACCGGCGGAAACGGCGCCGAGACGGTGATCGACTTCGTCGGCGAAGGCGGCGCGACTCGCGACGGGATCGCGATGCTGCGGCGGGCGGGCGACTACCACGTCGTCGGCTACGGCGAGAACATCGACATCCCGACGATCGACATCATCTCGACGGAGATCAACCTGATCGGCAACCTGGTGGGTTCGTACAACGACCTGTGCGAGCTGATGGTGCTGGCCGCGCAGGGCCGCGTGAAGCTCCACACGGCGCGGTACTCGCTGGAAGAGTTCCAGACCGCGCTCGACGACCTCGACGCGGGTCGCATCCGCGGCCGCGCGATCCTGGTGCCGTAAGCGCCCCAATGTGGCCTTGGTTGCGTTCAACGCACCCAAGGGGCCCTTCGGTGCGTTGAACGCACCGAAGGCCACATTGGGGCGCTACTCGCTGGGCTGGGGCGCCGGGGCCTGGTGCAGTGAAAGATCCTGGCCGGCGGCGGAGTCCTGGGTCCAGGCCCCGGACTCCGCCGTCCACGTCTGGCCGGCGAAGCTCACCTTGTCCACGCCCAGCGCCTCGGCGCGCCCCACCAGCCAGCTCGCGTACGTCCACCCCTGCGCCGCCGGGTGGGCTCCACTCAAGCGAGCCGTGCCCAGCTCGTCAGTGGCCGCCGATGCCAGGTCTCCCGGCGCCGCCAAGGTCAGGTTCCGGCAGGTCAGCGTCGCCGGGAACTGGCCGGTGAACGCCGCCGCCAGCGCGCGGGACTGCGACTCCCACTGGGCGTACGCGTCCGGGACGCCCGAACGCTGGATCTCCTGGGCGGCCTCGGTGATCGGCAGCGTCTCCCAGCCCGGCAGCTTCTCGAGCTTCTCGTAGAACGCCGTCGCCGCGTAGACCGGGTCGCGCAGCTGCGCCACCGTGCCCCAGCCCTGGCTGGGCCGCTGCTGGAACAGCCCGACCGAATCGCGGTCACCGCCCTCGAGGTTGCGCAGCTTCGACTCCTGCAACGCCGTGGCCAGCGCGATCGTCGCCGCGTGCGGCGGCAGCCCGAGCTTGGTCCCGACGGCCGAGATCCGCGCGGCGTTGTCCATCTGCTCCGGGGTGAACGTGTACCCGCTCTGCCCGGCCACCGCGACCGTGCAGCCCGGCGTCTTCACCGGGCTGCGCGTCAGCACCACCGCCACGACGACCCCCGCGGTCAGCACCACGACCGCACCCAAGAAGAGGGCCACCTTCAGGCCACACCCGCGCACCCTGCCTCGCCTTCACCCGTTCGCACCAGTCTGCCAAAAGCAGGACGCGGCGCACCGGGGGGAGGTTCAGTGGCCGGTCCCGAGGAAGATCGGGTTCGACATCGCCACCATGGCGTTCGGCTGGGTGGTGTTCGGACCCCCGGACGGACGGCGGACCTCGACGCGCACCCACCGGGAGTAACGCGGGTACGTGGTCCACGTCACCGTCGCCGCGCCGGAGTCGCCGATGGTCTCCGTGTGTTCCGGCCCCAGCTGGTCGAGGAACGTCACCGTCGTCCCCGGCACGCCGCCGACCACCGCGCGCACCGTCGCCGGCGTCCCGGTGCCGGCCGGCAGCCGCTCGCCGATCCCCACCGTGCGGCCGCCGCCCGAGACCGTGAAGTCCAGCCGGACCGCCGACGACTCGGCCAGCCACGACCGCCCCGCCTTCAGCCCGGCCAGGAGTTCCTTGCGGCGCAACCGGTCTGCGAGGACGACGGTGTGCGGGAGCGCGACGCGCTGGTCCGGGTTGTGCGCGTCGGAGTCGCCGATCGCCGGGATGAACCGGCCGCCGCGCAGCAGACCGTCCCAGTGGATGACGCTCGCTTCGTCGTCCTGGGTCCACGGGCCGTTCCAGACCTCGACGAGGTCGGCGATCTCGTACGCGAACTCGTAGGTGCAGCCGAAGCAGTTGGCGAACGGGTGCGCCGCGGTGACCAGGCCGCCCGCGCGGTGCACCTGGTCGGTGAAGCGGCGGAAGTCCGCCGCGTCGGCCGCCCGGTAGCGCCAGTCGATCCACGTACCGGCGGGCAGGCCGATCGCGGGCCAGTGCCCGGACCGCGTCGTCACCTCTTCGCCGTTGAGGATCAGCAGGTCGTCGGTGGCGTACCGGCCCCACACGAGCTGCGAGCTGGACGTGTTGTGGTCGGTGGAGATCATGAAGTCGAGCCCGGCGGCGCGAGCGTCGGCGACCAGCTGCTCCGGGGTGCGGCGGCCGTCGGAGTGGACCGTGTGCAGGTGGCCGTCGCCGCGGTACCAGGCGCGGCCGCGTTCCCGGGCGGGCGCGGATTCGGGCGCGGGGTCCGGCTCGAACGGCGCGGCGTCCGGCCCGAAGGTGAGCGTGATGTCCACCTGGTAGTTCAGTCCCTGCGGCGCCACGGTGTACGGGCCGAGGACGACGTGCCACCGGCCCGGCTTGATCGGGCCGGCGAGGTAGCCCGGCGTCGCCTCGGACGCGCTGATCGAGAACCGGTCGCGGAAGCCGCCGGACCAGCCGCGGAAGCCGCGGGCGTTGCCCAGTTCATGGCCTTCCGGGCCGAACATGCCGATGTCGCAGGCGTTCCCGCGGGTGCCGGCGGGCACCTGGGGCTTGTCGTAGGAGTAGCCGACGTCGATCTGCCGCACGCCGCGCGGGACGTCGACCGGCAGGTAGTACCAGTCCGGGACGTCCGGCTTCAGGGTGCCGGTGACGGTCCGGGTCTGGCTGCCGGTGCCGCCCGGCTGGTCGGCGAACGCGACGCCGGGCAGCATCCCCAAGGCCGCCCCAGCCGCCCCGGCCGCCGCCACACCGCTCGCGCGCAGCAGTGCGCGCCGGCTCAAGTCCCCAGAACTCATGCGTACCTCCGCATCGAAAGACGTCCCCGACGCTAGGCCGCGAACGGGAACGCCGTCGAGAACCGGCGGTGAACTTACGGCGTCGGGTCAGGACCCGGTGCGCCGCGAAAGGATCTTGGCGAGCGCGACGACGGTGACGGCGGCGGCGAGCGCGATCCGGGTGCGGTCGACGGCGGGCACCCAGGTCACCGCGCCCTCGCGGACGACGAAGGCGCCGGCGGGGCGGGCGAGAACCCCGAACCCGGCACCTTCGCGAACGGGCAACGCGGCCGTGTCGCCGGCGCCTCCGCCACCACCACCGAACACCGCGGCGGCCGGGATGACGACGACCCCGTCCCGCTCGACCGCGTCCCCGTAGACGAGCTTCGCGGTGAACAGGTCCCGCGCGGTCGAGGCCAGCTGCCCGAGTTTCATCCGGCCATCATGGCGGCTTTTCGCCCGATCGGGTGTGAACGCGGTGTATCCGGGGAATCAACCACCGACACCTGTGCTTCATGGGGAGCGCTCGCTCCGAGGGGAGACCGCGATGACCTTCGACTTCGTCGGCCGGTGGCTGGGCAGGCATCGCGACCGTCCCGGGATCAGCGTCGACCTCTCCTGCGGCGGCCGGGTGACCTTGCGCGAGATCGACGGACGGCCGGTGCTGGCGATCACGACGGCCCCGGGCCCGGACGGCCGGTGCAGCGTCGCCGCCGTGCCGTTGTCGGAAGCGGAGCGGCGGGAGCTGAGCCACGTGCTCGAGGCGGACGTCCTGCTGGCCTCCTAGCCGACCCCTTATCTCCGCGCCACCGGATGTTCCCCTACTGGTTTCCGCCGTAAGCTCCGCACCGTGCTTTGTGGCAGTCCTCGCGAGAAATCCGGCCCCCACGGTGTGGCGCGGGTCGCTTTTTGTGGGGTTCCCACAACGCAGCCGCCTCGGCGTGCGCCATGGCGGACATTGGTCTACCCGGCGGTAATCCAGCAGGGTGTAGACAGGTGCAGGCGACGCCCCAGGACAGGTGCGTCGCCTTCTGTGCGTGGGTACTTGGGAGGCTCAGCCGGTGTTCAATCGTGTCGCCATCGTCAACCGCGGAGAGGCCGCGATGCGGCTCATCCACGCCGTCCGGGATCTGTCGGCGGAAACCGGTACGAAGATCGAGACGGTCGCCCTCTACACCGACGCGGACCGCACCGCCACCTTCGTCCGTGAGGCCGATCTGGCCTACGACCTGGGTCCGGCCTCGGCCCGCCCGTACCTCGACCTGGCCAAGCTCGAGCAGGCCCTCGTCGAGACGAAGGCCGACGCCGCGTGGGTCGGCTGGGGCTTCGTCGCCGAGGACCCGGCCTTCGCCGAGCTGTGCGAGAAGGTCGGCATCACCTTCGTCGGGCCGAGCGCCGACGCGATGCGCAAGCTCGGCGACAAGATCGGCGCGAAGCTGATCGCCGAGGAGGTCGGCGTCCCGGTCGCGCCGTGGAGCCGCGGCGAGGTCGCCACGCTCGAAGACGCGCTGAAGGCCGGCGACCGGATCGGCTACCCGCTGATGCTCAAGGCCACCGCGGGCGGCGGCGGGCGCGGCATCCGCATGGTCGCCTCCGGCGAAGATCTCGCCGACGCCTACGAGCGCACCAGCCAGGAAGCCCTGCGCGCCTTCGGTTCCGGCGTCGTGTTCCTCGAACGCCTGGTCACCGGCGCGCGGCACGTCGAGGTCCAGGTGATCTCCGACGGCGTGACGGCGTGGGCGCTCGGCGTCCGCGACTGCTCGGTGCAGCGGCGCAACCAGAAGATCATCGAAGAGTCCGCGTCGCCTGTCCTGGACCCGGCGCAGACCGCCGAGCTGAAGACGTCGGCCGAGCGCCTCGCGGTCAAGGTCGGCTACCGCGGCGCGTGCACCGTCGAGTTCCTCTACCACCCCGGCGAGAAGCTGTTCGCCTTCCTCGAAGTCAACACCCGCCTGCAGGTCGAGCACCCGATCACCGAGATCACCACCGGCACCGACCTGGTCCGGCTGCAGCTGCACGTCGCCGGCGGCGGCAAGCTCGAAGGCACCCAGCCGGCCGAGCTCGGCCACGCCGTCGAAGCCCGCCTCAACGCCGAGGACCCCGACCGCGACTTCGCCCCCTCCCCCGGCCGCATCGCGCGGCTGGCGCTGCCCGCCGGGCCGGGCATCCGCGTCGACACCGGCGTCAGCGAGGGCGACACCATCCCCGCCGACTTCGACTCGATGATCGCCAAGATCATCGCCTACGGCCGTGACCGCGACGAGGCGCTCGGCCGCCTGCGCCGCGCGCTGGGCGAGACCACCGTGATCATCGAGGGCGGCGCGACCAACAAGAGCTTCGTGCTCGACCTGCTCGACCAGCCCGAGGTCATCGACGCGAGCGCCGACACCGGCTGGATCGACCGCGTCCGCGCCGAAGGCCGCCTCGTCACCCACCGGCACTCCGCCGTCGCGCTCGCCGCGGCCGCCATCGAGGCCTACGAGGACGAGGAAGAGGTCTCCGTCCAGCGCCTGCTGGCCACCGCGCACGGCGGCCGCCCGCAGGTCCAGCACGAGACCGGCCGCCCGCTCGACCTCAAGCTCCGCGGGGTCGGCTACCGCGTCAGCGTCGCGCGCATCGGGCAGCAGCGCTTCCGCGTCGGCGTCTCGGCCGGGACGTCGGAGGTGCACCACGCCGACGTCGAGATCGAGCGCTTCGACGCCCACAGCGGCCGGCTCCGGGTCAACGGGCAGCGGTTCCGCCTGGTGGCGGCCACGCACGGCCCGATCCACCTCGTCGAGGTCGACGGCGTCACCCACCGCGTCAGCCGCGACGAGGGCGGCGTCGTCCGCTCCCCCGCGCCCGCGCTGGTGGTCGCGACGCCGCTGTCGGTCGGCGACGAGGTCGAGGCGAACGCGCCGATCCTCGTGCTGGAAAGCATGAAGATGGAGACGGTGCTGCGCGCGCCGTTCCTCGCCCGGGTCCGCGAGTGCCCGGTGTCGGTCGGCAGCCAGGTCGAGACCGGCGCGCCCCTGATGCGCCTGGAGCCCCTGGCCGACGGCGCCGAGGACGAGGTCGCCGAGGAGACCGAGACCGTCGAGATCGAGCTGCCGGCCGAGGCGGCCGACGTCTCCGCGGCCGACCGCGTCGAGCGCGGCCTGCAGGACCTGCGCAGCCTGCTGCTCGGCTTCGACGTCGACCCGTCGGAGCGCAAGCGCATCCTGTCGGCCTACGTCGCGGCGCGGACCGAGCTGGGCGGCCGTCCGGTCGAAGGCGAGCTGGAGCTGCTCACCGTCTTCGCCGACCTGTCCGAGCTCAGCCGCAACACCCCGGGCGGCGAGGACACCGTGCCGAACGGCGCGGTGCACAGCCCGCGCGAGTTCTTCCACAGCTACCTGCAGAGCCTCGACGTCGAACGCGCCGGCGTCAGCGAAGGTTTCCAGGCCAAGCTGGCCAAGGTGCTCGGCCACTACGGCGTCGACGGCCTGGAGCGCACCCCGGAACTGGAGTCCGCGGTCTTCCGGATCTTCCTGGCGCAGCAACGGACTTCGGCCGACGTCGCCGTCGTCTCGGAGCTGCTGCGGCTGTGGCTGGCCGCGGCGCAGCCGGCGGAGTCGCTGAGCGACCGCGCCGGGCTGGCCCTGGAGCACCTGGTCGAAGCCACGCAGGTGCGCTTCCCCGCGGTGTCCGACCTCGCTCGCGGCGTGGTGTTCCGGTGGTTCGCCCAGCCGCTGCTGCGCCGCCACCGCGCCGAGGTGTACGCCGCCGTCCGCACCGAGCTGCGTTACCTCGACCAGCACCCCGACGCCGCGGACCGCGCCGAGCGGATCCAGGCCATGATCACCGGCTCGCAGCCCCTCGTCCGGCTGATCGGGCAGCGGATCGGCCGCCCCGGCCGCGACCACGCGCCGCTGCTGGAGGTGCTGACCCGCCGCTACTACGGCAACCGCAGGCTGACGGGCGTCGCCGTGCGCGACGTCGCCGGCTGCCGGCTGCTGACCGCCGAGCTCAACACCCCGGACGGCGTGCTGCCGCTGGTCACCACCGCCGTCGACATCGCCGCCCTGCCCGAGGCCGTCCGCGCGCTCGGCGAGGTGGCCACCGAAGGCGTGGTCGCCGACCTGTACCTGCGCTGGGAGGACCAGCCGGACGTCGACGCGACCGCGGAGCGCCTCGGCGCGCTGCTGGCCGAGCACCCGCTGCCGGCGAGCGTGCGGCGCGTCGTGCTCACCGTGGCCGGCACCGGCGGCGCGGTCATGCACCACCACTTCACCTTCCGGCGCGAGGGCGCGGGCTTCACCGAAGACCGGTTGATCCGCGGCCTGCACCCGCAGATCGCGCACCGGCTGCAGCTGCAGCGGCTGCACGAGTTCGACCTCACCCGGCTGCCGTCGGCGGACGAGGAGATCTACCTCTTCAAGGCCGTGGCGAAGAGCAACCCGGCCGACGAGCGGCTGATCGCGATGGGCCAGGTCCGCGACCTGACCCCGCTGCGCGAGGCCGACGGCCGGCTGGTCGCGCTGCCCGCGCTCGAGGACGCGGTCACCGCGTGCCTCGACGCGATCCGCAACATCCAGGCGCAGCGGCCGCAGAACAAGCGGTTCGACACCAACCGGATCATGATGTACGTCTGGCCGCAGACGGAGCTGACCACCGAAGAGCTGAACACGCTCGTCCAGCGCATCCTGCCGACGTCGGTCGGTGCCGGGCTGGAGGAGGTCCAGTTCCTGGCCCGCCGGCGCACCGACGCGGGCAAGCTGACCGAGCTCGCCGTCCGGATCACCTTCGACCCCGGGCACGGCGCGCGGCTGCACGTCGGGCCGGCGTCGACCGAGCCGGTGCAGCCGCTCGACGACTACCGCCTGAAGGTGCTGCGCGCGGCACGGCGCGGCACGGTCTACCCGTACGAGCTGACCGGCCTGCTCTCCGGACCGGAGGGCACCTTCGTCGAGCACGACCTCGAGGCCGGGGCGCTGGTGCCGGTCGACCGGCCGAAGGGCCAGAACACCGCGGCGATCGTCGCGGGCGTCGTCACGACGCCGACCGACCGGCACTCCGAGGGCGTCACCCGCGTCGTGCTGATCGGCGACCCGACGAAGTCACTCGGCGCGTTGTCGGAGCCGGAGTGCTCGCGCGTCATCGCGGCGCTCGACCTGGCCGAGCGCATGCGCGTGCCGCTGGAGTGGTTCGCGCTGTCGTCGGGGGCACGGATCTCGATGTCCTCGGGCACCGAGAACATGGACTGGGTCGCCGCGGCGCTCAAGCGGATCGTCACGTTCACCCAGGACGGCGGCGAGATCAACATCGTGGTCAACGGCATCAACGTCGGCGCCCAGCCGTACTGGAACGCCGAAGCCACGATGCTCATGCACACCAAGGGCATCCTGATCATGACGCCGGACTCGGCGATGGTGCTCACCGGCAAGCAGGCGCTGGACTTCTCCGGCGGCGTGTCGGCGGAGGACAACTTCGGCATCGGCGGCTACGACCGCGTCATGGGCCCGAACGGCCAGGCGCAGTACTGGGCGCCCAACCTGCCCGCCGCCCGCGAAGTGCTGATGTCGCACTACGACCACACATACGTCGTGCCGGGCGAGGCCGGGCCGCGCAAGGTGGGCACGAACGACCCGATCGACCGCGACGTCTCGCCGTTCCCGCACGCGATCGCGGAGAGCGACTTCACGACCGTCGGCGAGATCTTCTCGGCCGAGCACAACCCGGACCGCAAGAAGCCGTTCGATATCCGCACGGTGATGCGCGCGCTGTCGGACCAGGACCACCCGGTGCTGGAGCGCTGGGCGGGCATGGCCGACGCCGACACGGCCGCGGTGCAGGACGTGCACATCGGCGGCCGCCCGGTCTGCCTGGTCGGCATCGAGTCCCGCTCGGTGCCCCGCCGCGGCTTCCCGCCCACCGACGGGCCGGACGCGTACACCGCGGGCACGCTGTTCCCGCGCTCGTCGAAGAAGACGGCGCGGGCGATCAACGCGGCGTCGGGCAACCGGCCGCTGGTCGTGCTGGCGAACCTCTCCGGGTTCGACGGCTCGCCGGAGTCCCTGCGCAAGCTGCAGCTGGAGTACGGCGCGGAGATCGGCCGGGCGATCGTTAACTTCGAGGGCCCGATCGTGTTCACCGTGATCTCGCGCTACCACGGCGGCGCGTTCGTGGTGTTCTCGAAGGCGCTCAACCCGAACATGACGGTGCTGGCCCTGGAGGGCTCGTTCGCCTCGGTGCTGGGCGGCGCCCCGGCGGCGGCGGTGGTGTTCGCCGGCGAGGTCGCCAAGCGCACGGCCAACGACCCGCGGGTGACGGAGCTGCAGGCCCAGGTCGCGGCGGCCGACGCTCCTTCCCGGGCGGCGTTGAGCACCCAGCTGGCCGAGGTCCAGTCGTCGGTCCGCGCGGAGAAGGTCAGCGAGATCGCGGCGGAGTTCGACAAGGTGCACAGCATCCAGCGAGCGGTGGAGGTCGGCTCGGTGGACGCGATCATCAGCACCGCCGAGCTGCGGCCGCGCATCATCGAGGCCATCGAACACGGCTTGAAGAAGTAGCCGAAAGCTTCTTCGGTGGGCGGCACTTTCCCGGAAAGTGCCGCCCTTCGCCGTTGAGCGGTTTCGCGACTTTCGGGGGTGTGCCGGGTTTGTCCCGGACCGACACACTGTGCGTGCCGGTCCGGTGACCGAGAGCCCCGGGCCGGAACCTCCATCCGTGCGGCCGTGAGGAGATCCCCCGATGGCGTCAAGGTCCCTGTCCCGGCTCGCCCTGGCGGCGACCGGTGTCGTGCTGTCCGCGCTGCTCAGCGGCACCGCGGCCGCGCAGCCCGCCGACACCCCCGTGTTCTGGCGCGTCCCGGCCACCGCCGCCCAGGCCCAGGCGCTGACCGAAGCCGGGTTCGACGTCGAGGAAGGGGACGCCGGCGCCGCCTACGTCGTCGGTGGCCAGGCCGTCGCCGACCAGCTGCGCGCGCTGGGCTACCGGCCTTCGTTCTTCGACACCGTCTACAAGGAACTCCCCGCGCAGGCGAATTCCCTGGCGGCCGACACCTTCTACGGCGGGTACCGCACCGTCACCGCGCACGAGAACCACCTCACCGCCGTCGCCGCCGCGCACCCCGACCTGGCCACGAAGTACACGATCGGCCAGTCGTGGAAGAAGACCAAGGGCCAGGGCGGCCACGACGTCCAGGCCATCTGCCTCACCAAGAAGCAGACCGGCGACTGCACGCTCTCGACGACGTCGAAGAAGCCGAAGTTCTTCCTCATGGCCCAGATCCACGCGCGCGAGCTGTCGACCGGTGAGCTCGCCTGGCGCTGGATCGACTACCTCGCCGACGGCTACGCCACCGACGCCACCGCGAAGTCCATTTTGGACACCACCGAGGTGTGGGTGGTGCCCATCGCCAACCCCGACGGCGTCGACATCGTCGCCTCGGGCGGCAATTCGCCGAAGCTGCAGCGCAAGAACGCGAACAACACCCGCGGCGGCTGCACCGGCACGAACATCGGCATCGACCTCAACCGCAACTCGACGTTCAAGTGGGGCGGCGACTCCAATTCCGCGTGCGCCGAGACCTACCAGGGCGTGAGCGCCGGCTCCGAGCCCGAGACCCAGGCGCTGGAGAAGCTGGCCCGCTCGATCTTCCCGGACCAGCGCGGCACCGGGAACAACGACCCGGCGCCGTCGACCGCCAAGGGCACGATGATCACGCTGCACAGCTACGGCAACGACATCATCATCCCCTGGGGCTTCACGCAGGCCACCTCGCCGAACGACGCGCAGTACCGCAAGCTCGGCGCGAAGTACGCGGCGTCGAACGGCTACCTCGTCGGCACCAACGAGGAGACCGTCGGCTACGACACGAGCGGCACCACCGACGACTTCACCTACGGCGAACTCGGCGTCGCCAGCGTGACCTTCGAGGTCGGCGGCTCGAGCGGCACCTGCGGCGGCTTCCTGCCCCGCTACACCTGCGTCGACAGCACGTTCTGGCCGAAGAACAAGGGCGCGCTGGTCACGGCCGCGAAGGCCGCGGCGGCGCCGTACCAGCAGTGATTCAGGGCCGGCAGGCGTAGATGCAGTTCTGCGGACGCGGGGAATCGAGCACGCTCACGTGCCGGAACCCCGCGTCCGCGAGCATTTCCGACGCCTGCTCGGTGCCCCACATGGCACCGAGCGCGGCGCCGCCCTCGGCCAGCGACGTCGTCGTGCAGTACATCAGGCTGATCGAGTAGCAGAGCGCCGCCAGCGGGTTGCCGACGTTGTTCTCGACGTGGCTCGAGAAGTTGGTGTCCACCATGAAGAACAGGCCGTCTTCGTTCAGCGCGCCGCGGATCCGGCGCAGCACGACGTCCGGGCGGTCCTGGTCGTGGACGGCGTCGAAAGCGGTGATGACGTCGAATTCGCCGGTCAGCTCGGCGGCGTCCCCGACGGCGAACTCGGCGTTCGGCAGTCCCTTCGCGGTCTCCCGCGCCTGCTCGACGACGCTCGCGTTGATGTCGAGGCCGGTGAACCGGGACGCGGGGAACGCACGAGCGGCCACGGTGATGGCGTTTCCGGTACCACAGCCCAGATCGAGCACGCGCGCCCCGGCCGTGAGCCGTTCTTTCAGGCCGGGGACCGCGCCGAAGAAGCCGTCGACGAGGTGTTCGCGGTAGACGTGCTTCCAGCTGTCGCCGGTCTTCGCGCCGAGCGTTTCGAGGTAGGGCCCGTACGCCGAGCGCGGGACGCCGCCGCCTTCGGCGAAGCTGCGTTCGAGGTCGGGCAGGATGCCGGTGAAGGCGCTCAACGTCAGCAACGATGGCATGAGGTTCGACGCCGTCTCGCCGAGCAGGAACTTCGCGTGCTCGGGCGGGAAGGTGTACTGGCCCGACTCGAGGGTGAAGATGCCGCCGGTGACCATGGCGCCGAGCCATTCGCGGACGTACCGCTCGTGCAGCCCGGCGCGTTCGGCGAGCCCGGCGCTGGTGGCGGGCCCGCGGGCGGCCGCTTCGAGGAGCCCGGTGCGGTGGCCGACGCCGATGAGCATGGTGAGCGCGCTGCCGGTCATGGTCGCCGTCAGGTGCGCCGCGAAGTCCTTTTCCTCCATACGGCCCGAGCTTACCCGTCCGGGCGGAGCGTCCGAAGTGGACGATCCGCCGGGGCGGGCGATGCCGCGAATGACTCATTCGGGACCTCCGGCGCCGCGAATGAGTCATTCGCGGCGCCGGGTCAGTCCTCGTCCTCCAGGTCGGCGTCGGCGAGCACCGCGTAGACGCGGCGGCGCGCGTCGGCGAGGATCTTCTTCACCTCGGCCACCTGCGCTTCCGTTCCGCTGTAGCCCACCTGGGCGGCCGCGCCGGACAGCTCGCCGAGCGCGTGCCCGAGCGCGGCGAACCGGTCGGCACCGGGCTCGTCCTCGGGCTCTTCCCACAGGGCGGCGAACTCCGCCTCCCGCCCGGCGACGTGCTCCCGCCCGGCGCCGGTGAGCTCCGCGACGCGGCGGCCACCCGTCTCGGCCGTGTGGACCAGGCCCTCGTCCTCCAGCTGCTGCAGGATCGGGTAGACCGAGCCAGGGCTGGGCCGCCACCGATCGTTCGTGCGGCGCCGAATCTCCTGCATCAGCTGGTAGCCGTGCCTCGGTTCCTCGGCGAGCAGCGCGAGCACGGCCGGCCGCACCGGACGGCTCGGACCGCGCCCGCGCACCTCCTGCACCCGCTGGAATGGCCCGGCCCCACCGAACCAGCCACCAGGACCACCGAAGGAGCCGGGGCCGCCGGGGAAGCCGGGAAACCCGGGCCCGCCCGGTGCTCCCGGCGGCTGGGGCGGGTGCGGGGGGTGCGGCGGGAATCCGCCGCGCGCCAGCTCGGGGCCGGCTTCCCAGTCCTCGTGGCCGGGAATGCCCTGGCCGTGGTGACCGAAACCGCCGAAGTCCGGCGCCCCAGGGTGCCCCGGTAGCCCAGGGCCGTGGTCGTGGTGACCGAAACCGCCGAAGTCCGGGTGGCCCGGTTGCCCGGGGCCGCCGTGCTCGGGGTGACCGAAGCCGCCGTGAACGTGGTGACCACCGAACCCGCCGCCACCCCCGAAGCCGCCGAACATCCGTCCCGTTCCTGCGCTCATCTCCATGATCGTCTCCTCCACTCGCCGTATCGCCGACACTACGACGATATATCGCCGTCCGATCGACGGCAACCCACCCGGCAACCCACCCGGCACGCCGACCACGTTCACCCGCCGTTTTCTTCCCGGCCACGTGTAAGTCGTTATACGCAAGCTTGTACGGCTCTTGTACGGCCCCCGTCGACCCTTCCACCAAGACGTAGGACGTAGAACGAATCCGTAGGAGAACCGTGAAGATCACCCGAATCGCCGGCGGCCTGCTGGCCGGGCTGCTGGGGTGCGCCGCCGTCGCCGTCCCGGCCGCCGTCGGCACCGCCATCGCGCAAGCCGACGTCGCCAGCACGTTGGTGTTCACCAAGAACACCGAGGGCCACGACTGTTACCGCATTCCCACCATCGTCAAGGCGAACGACGGTGCGCTGCTCGCGTTCGCCGAGGGCCGCAACGGCGGCGCCAGTGTCTGCAACGATCTCGGCGCCATCGACCTGGTGATGAAGCGCTCGACCGACGGCGGCAAGATCTGGAGCGCGCTGCAGACCGTCATCAAGGCCAACGGGGACACCAAGGGCAACCCGGCCCCGATCGTCATCCCGGGCAGCAACCGGGTCGTGCTGCTCTCGACCATGCAGTGCTACACGAATCCCGACTGCGGCCGCGTCCCTCAGCGAGGACAACGGGAAGACGTGGGGCGCGCCCCGCGTGCTGACGACCGAACTCGGCTTCTCCGCGGCGCCGAGCTGGCTGGCGACCGGGCCGTCGCACGGCATCGTGCTCACCCGCGGCGCGCAGAAAGGACGGCTCGTCGCCGGCATGAGCTACTCGAACATCGGGGCGCTGGTCTACAGCGACGACAACGGCTCCACCTGGCACCTCGGGGCCACCGACAAGCCCGCCGCGAGCACCATGAACCCGCAGGAGATCAGCGTCACCGAGCTGGCCGACGGCCGGGTCTACGCCGCCGCGCGCAACCAGGCGAACGACGGGAACAAGTGCCTGCTAGACGGCACGCACAACCGGGCGTACGCGATCAGCTCCGACGGCGGCGCCACCTTCAGCACGAAGTTCACCTTCGCCACCGACCTCGTCGCGCCGACCGTGGAGGGTTCGACGGCCCGGATGAGCGCCACCGACACCGGCGGCGAGTACGACCGGATCGTCTTCGCCGCACCGTCCACTTGCGACCGTCGCAAGGAGCTGCGGGTCCACTCTTCGTTCGACGAAGGCGCCAACTGGACCGGCACCGCCGGCAGCGTGCTCGTCTGGGGCCAGGACGCGGCCTACTCGGACATGGTGCAGCTGTCGCAGTCGTCGGTCGGCGTGCTGTTCGAAGCCGGCCCGGAGTTCCACGCCAACGACACGATCCGCTACGCCACGGTCACCGAGGCCGCCCTCGGCGCGCCGGCCTGCGGTGGCGGCTACAGCGTGATCGACCGGCAGCCGCTGGGCACGGCGGGCACGGCGTACCTGTCCTACAACGCCGCCAGCGGGAAGAACTGCGTCAGCACGATGAAGAGCGCGTCGGCCGGCACGGCCACGCAGACCTCCGCCTTCCTGGAAGTCCAGGGCTCGGCCCGGATCACGGACTCCGGCGCCTTCTCCTACTTCGCCGGCCCGGTCTCGGCCGCCGCGAAGGACAAGTGCGTCAAGTGGGGCGGTTCCGCGGGTGGCGTGAACTACGAAAGCGGCTTCGAACACTGCAGCTGACGCGCGAAGGTGGGACCCGCCCCCTGGCCGGGTCCCACCCCGCGCCCGCGCCGCCCGACCCCCTCGTCCGGGCGGCGCGGGGCGCTCAGAACCCGGTGCAGCCGGCGACCGCGGCGACGCCGGACGCGGTCGCCGTCTTCGTCTGCTTGCCGTCGACGACGACCTTGCACGTGATCGAGCCGCCGTCGGGACCGGTGGTCGCGGTGAACTGGGCGCCTTCGAGGAACCCGGTCGCCTCGACCGTCTTGGTCCACGGCACCGGCGCCGACGGCTCGGTGTCGACCAGGATGGTGTGCTGGTCGAACGTGCTGTAGACGACGTCGACCGACTTCGCGTCCCCGGTCACCTCGTAGGTGACGGTGTGGTGCTGGGTGGCCTGGTCGTTCACGTCGCTGATGGCCTTGCCGATCACCACCACCCACAGGACGCTCACCACCAGGCCGAGGATCGAGACGACGACGCCGGCGATCGACAGCCCCTTGTTGGTCGCCTTCCCGGCGCGGACCCGGGCGACGCCGACGGCGGACAGGATCAGGCCGAGCACCACGAGCGGCCAGGCGACCACGCCCACGAACGGGATCGGCGAGCACACCAGCCCGAGCAGGCCGAGGACGAACCCGGCCGTGCCGAGGCCGTTGCGCGGCGGGGCGGCCTGCGGGGCCGGGTACTGCTGGAGCGGGGTGTGGTCGGTCATCGGGATTTCCTTTCGCCTCTGCTTGACGGTGAGCAGGAAACCAGCGGCGCGGCCGCCCGCGCGTCGTCCGCGGGCCTCGACCCCGTACGACGAAAGTCGTCACCGCCGCTCGCGTGAACCAGCGGAACGGCTGACGGGGCCGCCCGTACGCTTTCCCCATGGGACGGTCCGTGCTGGGCGTGGTGTGCACCGTGCTCGCGGTCGCCGCGAGCCTCGTGAGCGGGATCGCGAACGTGTCGCTGGAGGTCAGCGTGGCCGGCAGCGACGACATCCACCCGAGCGCCGGGGCGCTCCTCGGCTGGGTCCTCGGGATCGGCGCGGCGGTCATGCTCGTCTGGCGGCACCGCTGGCCGCTGGTCGTCACCGGGATCGCGATCGTGCCCCCGCTGCTGCTGCGCGCGGACTCGCTGGCCGCGCTGATCGCCCTCGCCGCGCTCACGACGTACTTCACCGGCTGGTGGCGCTGGAGCGCGGCGACGCTCGTGTTCGCCGCGACCGGGCTCGCGGTGTGGCGCGACGTCGGCCGGGACGCGGAACTGTCCATCTCCGAAGCCTGGATCTCGACCGAAACGACCGGCGCCGTGCTGACCGGCGTCATCCTCACCGCGGCCGTGTACACGGCGATTCCGCTGACCGTGGGGATCGTCCGGCACAGCTTCGCCGAGACGCGGCGGCGCAGCGTCGAGCAGGCGGCCCTGCGCGACCAGGTCGCGCGCCGCGAGGAGCAGGCGCGGATCGCCCGCGAGATGCACGACGTCCTGGGGCACCGGCTGTCGCTGCTCTCGCTGCAGGCGGGCGCGCTCGAGGTCACCGGCGGCACCACCCCGGACGCGGCGGAGGCGGCCAAGACCGTGCGGACCACCGCCCGCCAGTCGCTCGACGACCTGCGCCAGGTGATCGGCGTGCTGCGCGGATCGGGTTTCCCCGACCGGCCCGGCGGCGGGCCCGCGGAACCGCCCCAGCCGACGCTCACCGACCTCCCGGACCTGGTCACCGGCGCCCGGCAGGCCGGGCTCGCCGTCAACCTGACGGTTTTGCTCGACCAGGCCGCCACGGCGCCGGCCCCGCTCGGCACGGCCGCCTACCGGATCCTGCAGGAGGCGCTCACCAACGTCCTGCGGCACGCGCCGGGAGCGCCCGCGGAGGTGTCGGTGCGGGGCGGCCCGGGCGCCGGGCTGCTGATCGAGGTCGCCAACGCGCTGCCCCCGCACCCGGTGCCCTCGCCCGGTTCGGGCACCGGGCTCACCGGCGTCAACGAGCGGATCTCGCTGCTCGGCGGCACCCTCGCCGCGGGGCCGGTGGACGAGCGGACGTTCGTGCTGCGGGCCTCGCTGCCGTGGGTGCCGGCCGCGCACTAGCATGTCCGGGTGAGCGTGCGCGTACTGCTCGTCGACGACGACCCGCTGGTCCGCACCGGGTTGTCCATGATCCTGAGCAGCACCCCCGACCTGAAGGTGGTCGCGCAGGCGGCCGACGGCGACGAAGCCGTCCAGCAGGTGGCGCGGCACGCGCCGGACGTCGTGATCATGGACATCCGGATGCGCCGGATGAACGGCCTCACCGCGACCGCGGCGGTGCTCGCCCAGCCGCGGGCGCCGAAAGTGCTGATCCTGACGACGTTCGACCTCGACGAGTACGTCTTCGAAGCCCTCGCCGCCGGAGCCAGCGGATTCCTGCTCAAGGAGGGCTCGCCGCAGGAGATCATCGAGGCCGTCCGGGTGGTGGCCGACGGCGACGCGATGCTCTCGCCCCGCACGACGAAACAGCTGATCGGCCAGTTCGTGGCGGCGCGGGCCAACCCGCGGCGGGCCCGAGCCCAGGCGAAGCTGGAGCTGCTCAGCAACCGCGAACGCGAAATCGTGACGGCCGTCGCCCAGGGCAAGCCGAACGCGGACATCGCGGCGGAGCTCTTCCTCAGCGAGGCGACGGTGAAGACGCACATCACGAGGACGTTCGCGAAGCTCGACGTGAGCAACCGGGTGCAGGTGACGATCTTCGCCTACGAGGCCGGTCTCGTCACACCGTGACCGCGTATGTTGCGCTCCGGGTCCCGCGAGCGATGTAACCGGTATGGTCTGGCCCGAAGACGACGCACGGCACCGCGAGGTGCTGGCGGCGCTGCGTGCGTGGGCCCGCGAAATCGACGCCGTGCCCTACCCCCCGGGCCTGGACATCGACGCGCTGATGGCCCGCCACTACGAGAACCTGCGCGAGGAGAGCCGGCGCGCCGAGCCGGTGATGGCGATGGTGGTGACGACGACCGCCGAGGTCAGCGTGCTGGCCGTCGGTGGCGACATCGACCTGGCCGGCAGCCGGCGGCTGCGGTCCCGGCTCGCCGAGGAGATCGGCCTGGCGCCGCGGGGCCTGGTCCTGGACCTGACCGGCACGGCCCACTGCTCCGCCCGCGGCCTGGCGGTGCTCCTCGAAGTGACCGGCGAAGCGCGCGCCGCGAGCGTGCCGTTCGCGATCGCGGGCTGCGCGGCGGTGGTGCGCCGGGCGATCGACGTGGTGGGACTGGCCGAGGCGCTGCCGCTGCACGCCACGGCGGCCGAGGCGGTCGAGTGGCTCGACCTCTTGGACCGGCTGAAGGCACTACGCTGACATCGCGGGCGACCCGGGTGATCGTCCTCAACGGCGCCTCGAGCTCCGGCAAGACCACGCTCGCTCGCGCCCTGCAGGCGCTCCTGCCCGACCCGTGGCTCACCTTCGGCGTCGACACCCTGCTCGCCGGAATGCCGTTGTCCGGGGCGGGGATCGACATCTCCCCCGGCGGCGTGGTGACCGTCGACCGCACCTTCCGCGCGCTGGAAGCCGCCTGGATCGCGGGGATCGCCGCGATGGCCCGCGCGGGCGCGCGGATCGTCGTGGACGAGGTCTTCCTCGGCGGCGCCGCGTCCCAGCGGCGGTGGCTCACCGCGTTCGACGGCCTCGAAGCGCTGTGGGTCGGCGTCCGGTGCGACAGCGCGGTGGCCGCGGCGCGGGAGCTCGCGCGCGGCGACCGGATCATCGGGTTGGCGACGCGCCAAGCGGACGTCGTCCACCGCGGCGTGCGGTACGACCTCGAAGTGGACACGACGCACGCCGAACCGGCGACGTGCGCGAAGGTCGTCGCCGCCCGCGTCCGGTGAGCTACTTGCCCCCGGCCGGTGCCGTCGCCACCGCCGACTCGCCGAACCTGATCCCCTTGGCCTCCTTGCCGAGCGCGGTGAGGACGGCGACCGCGAGCAGACCGGGCACGACCGTCCACACGAGAGCCGACGTGTATCCGTGCGACTCCGCGATCGCCTGCTGGATCGGCAGGTTCAGCGCCGCCAGCAGGTTGCCCAGCTGGTAGGTCACGCCCGGGTAGAAGCCGCGGATCGCGTCCGGGGACATCTCCGTGAGGTGCGCGGGGATCACGCCCCACGCGCCCTGCACCATGATCTGCATCAGGAACGAGCCCAGCGCCAGCATGCCCGCCCCGTGGTCGAACGCGAAGATCGGGATCACCGGCAGGCCCAGCACCGCGGCCGTCACGATGGTCCGGCGGCGGCCCAGGCGTTCCGACAGCGTGCCGAACGTCAGCCCGCCGATGATCGCGCCGACGTTGTACAGCACCGCGATCCACGTGCTCGTCGTCGCGCTGAGGCCGGCGCCGCCGTTGTCGTGGGCCTTGAGGAAGCTCGGGTAGACGTCCTGGGTGCCGTGGCTCATCCAGTTGAACGCCGTCATCAGCAGGATCAGGTAGCCGAAGCGGCGGATCACCTTCGCGTTCAGCAGGACGTCCTTCACCGACGTCCGCGTCACCTTCAGCTTCTCCCGGGTCGCTTCCCAGACCTCCGACTCGCGCACGCGCGCGCGGATCAGCAGGGTGATCAGCGCCGGGAGGATGCTCAGCACGAAGATCCACCGCCACTCGAGGCCGAGGGCCGAGTGGAACAGCAGGTACGCGAGCGCGGCGAGCAGGTACCCGATCGAATAGCCGACCTGCAGCAGGCCGGAGAAGAACCCGCGGCGCGCGACCGGGATCTTCTCCATCGCCAGCGCCGCGCCGAGACCCCACTCGCCGCCCATGCCGACGCCGTAGACGAACCGCAGGATCAGCAGCACGGTGAAGTTCGGGGCGAACGCGCACAGCAGCCCGGCCAGCGAGTACAGCAGGACGTCGGCGATCAGCGGAATCCGCCGCCCGACCCGGTCGGCCCAGAGGCCGAACAGCAGGGCGCCGACCGGGCGCATCACGAGGGTCGCCGTCGTGATGAACGCCAGCTGCGTCGCCGTCGCGCCGAACGACTTGTCCTTCGCGATGTCCGCGAGGACGAACACGACGAGGAAGTAGTCGAAGGAGTCCATGCTCCAGCCGAGCAGCGCCGCGAGGAATGAGTTGCGCTGATCGGATGTAAGCGCTTTCTTGCCCGAAGCCGGTTCCGCCTGCCGATCCGTCACGTTTGCCCCGTCCCGTCGGTTCCTCACCGGAAGAGCTCAGGGCTGGTCTAGCACCCACCGGCCCGCGCGGGCAAGAGTTTCAGAGCGCGACGCGCGTGCGGACCCGGCGGCCGACGTCGCGGGCCCACGCCTTGATCCGGTCCCAGTCGCGGAAGTCGCCCGCGCGCTGCCCCGAGGCCATCAGCCGCGGGATCAGGCCGCGCACGGTCCCCGGGTCCAGCCGGCCGCCGAAGGTGGCGGTGCGCTCCGCGTCTATGCGCGCCGCGAGCAAGGCCACGTTCGCCGGCAGGCTGACCTGGTGGGTGGCCGCGCCCGGGCCGCACGGTCCGCTGTGGAACAGCCACACCGGGCGCTCGGCGAGCGCCCGGGCGTTGCGCTCCAGCAACCGGACGGCCTCGGGCCGCCACCGGTGGTAGTACAGCGCGCTGCCGACGACGACCGCGGCGTAGTGGCCGACGCTGGCGACGTCGGCGGCGTCGCGCACGTCCACGCTCAGCCCGGCTCCGCCGAGCTCGGCGGCGATGACCTCGGCGATCTGCCGGGTTCCGCCGTGACGCCCGGCGTAGGCGACGAGGACTGCGGTCATGCGTCCCATTGTCGGCCTTGTCGCGCGGTGCTGCGCCGCGGGCTGGTCACGATCCGCCATACGGGCGCTCCCCCGTTGCTCTCCGTGGCGCCCGGCCCTCTTCGCCTGACTCAGTCCGGTGAGAGGAAGGCCGGTCGCTGCTCGGGATCGGGCGGGTCGTAGTACCGGTGGAAGACCGGGGTCTGGCCGCCGGACAGCGGCGGGACGATCCAGCTCCAGTCGGCCGGGCACCGGCGGCCGGACCGCTCCTCGCGGTCGAGGTGGGCGAGAAACCGCCGCGATTCGGTGTGGTGGTCGGCCATCGTCACGCCGGCCGCGTCGAACGAGTGCTGCACCGCCAGCGTCAGCTCGACCAGCGCACGGTCGCGCCACAGCGTCCGCTCGGACGCGGTGTCCAGGCCCATCAGCTCGGCGATGACGGGCAGCAGGTCGTAGCGCTGCTCGTCGGCCAGGTTGCGGGCGCCGATCTCGGAGCCGAGGTACCAGCCGTTGAACGGCGTGGCGGGGTAGGTGACGCCGCCGATCTCCAGGGGCATGTTGCTGATCGCCGGCACGGCGTGCCAGCGCAGCCCGAGCCCGGCGAACCAGCGGTGGTCGGGGTGGGTCAGCGGCACCTCCAGGAGGGCGTCCGCGGGCAGTTTGAACAGCCGCGGATTGCCGGGCTCCGCCTCGATCAGCAGCGGGAGGACGTCGAAGGAGCCTCTTCGCTCCGGTGGCCGCCACCCGAGTCTTCGCACCTGCTCGGTGAACTCCGCGTAGCGCGGGTCACCGAGCACCGAACCGTCCTCGAGGCGGTACCCGGCGTACCGGATCAGCTGCTCGTTGTGGATGCGCGGCCCGGGCCCGGTGGGCGTGTCCGGGGCGAACACCGTGATCGTGGGCCGGATCCGGCCACCGCGGGTGGCCTGGCGGAGGTGGGCGACGCACTCGCCCGCGATCGCGGCGGGATCGGTGACCCGGCGCCGGTCGCGGATCCGGAGGCTGTTCCAGTACAACCGGCCGATGCACCGGGCGGAGTTGCGCCACGCGACGCGCGCGCCGTAGGCCAGTTCGGCCGCGGTGTGCCGGTAGGTGCCCGTTTCGGCGATTTCCGCGCGGACCTCCGCCAGCCGCGTCTCGAAGCGGTCGCCTTCTTCGGCGGCGCCTTCGGCGAACATCCGGTCCAGGAATTCCTCCGCCTCCGCGGAATTGACGCAGTGCCCCCCGGAGATCTGCTCCCCCGAGACGCGCTGGCAGATCGGCAGCGAGGTCTTCACCCGCTCGGGTGTAACCGTCACGACGTGACCCCACTCTCCGAAATCGTGCTCTGCATCCCGACGAAAAGGTGCACCGTTCCTCCGATGGTCGCCGACAACGGGACCGGCCGGAAGTCGCTGCCACCGCAGCACCTCCGGCCAGGCCGGGGAGAGTACCCCACGTTCCCACCGGCGCGATCCACCGGACGGGAACGACCTCGCGACCCATCCTCGAATTCCGTCCCGGCCAGGGAAAACGCCGGGAGAATAGGTGCTACCAAGCGTTATCCGGACATGTCGCAGTGCATTTCCCGTCAATCAATCACCGTGGACGGTGAACCCGATGTGATCCTTTCCCGGCGGACCGCTTGCGTCTATTCGAGCGTATTCGGCGAACGGCCTGCTCCGGCGGCGCTGCCCCGTGTATCAGCGCGCCCGCGTGCGGCGTTAGAGTCGTTCGTGCGCAAGATCCCCGTGGTCCTCGTCGCCGGGTTCCTCGGCGCGGGCAAGACGACGCTGCTCAACCACCTGCTCGCCAACCGCGAGGGCGCCCGGGTCGGCGTCGTGGTCAACGACTTCGGCCGCGTGAACGTCGACGCGCTCGCCGTCGCCGGGCAGGTCGACACGATGGTCTCGCTCGGCAACGGCTGTCTGTGCTGCGCGGTCGACGCGAGCGGGCTCGACGCCATGCTGGGGCGGCTTTCCTCGGCCGAGGCGGGGATCGACGTCATCGTCGTCGAAGCCAGCGGCATCGCCGAGCCGCGCGACCTGATCCGGCTGATGGTCGCCAGCGAGAACCCCGACATCCGCTACGGCGGGCTCGCGGAGGTCGTGGACGCCGCCGAGTTCGAGGCTGCCCGCGAGCGCCACCCCGAGCTGGCCGACCACCTGCGGCTCGCCGACCTGGTGGTGCTGAACAAGGCCGACCGGGTGTCCGCGGAGGCACTGGCCAAGCTCACCGCGACGGTCGAGGAGCTGGCGCCGGGCCGTCCGCTGCTGGTCACTTCGCACGGGCGCGTCGACCCTCGGTTGTTCTTCGACCCGGACCCCCGCGGCGAGCGCGTGGGCCAGCTGTCCTTCGACGACCTGCGCGAGGACGACCACTCGCAGCACCTGCACGCGCGGTACGAGACGGTGACGTTCACGGCCGAGACGCCGCTCGCGCCGAAGGCGTTCGTCGACTTCCTCGAGCGACGGCCGGCCGGGCTGTACCGGATGAAGGGCCAGGCGGACTTCGCCGCCGGCGCGCGCTTCCACCTGCACACCGTCGGCGGGTTCGTGCAACTGGAGCGGTCGGCCTGGCCGTCCGGCGCCCCGCGGCGCACGGAGCTGGTGCTGATCGGCGCGGGTCTCGACACCGACGCGGTGCCGGCCGATCTGCGTGCTTGCGTGGCGCCCGACCCTTCGGCGGTCGACGAGCGCGGGCTGATGTACATCACCCGCTACCTGCCGGCCTGACCGCCGCCCGCCACGCCGACGATCGGCAAATGCGCCCGGGTTCCGCCGGCCTCGACGGAGACTGGCGGCCATGACGACCACCGCGGTGAGCGCACCACGCTGGTACCTGGTCGGCGTGCTGCCCGAAGAAGTGCCGTTGGCGCACGTGATGACCCGCTCCGGCGACCTCCGCTACCGCCGCTCGGCGTGTGGCGAGAAGGAATCCCGCAGCTGGAAACCGGTGGACCTGACGACGTCGGAAGTGGCGCCCTGCCCGGCGTGCGTGGCGACGCTGCCCGCGCCCCCGGTGGGCGTCCGGGTCGCGCCGACCGGCGAGGGCCTCGGCCAGCTGTCGCTGAACCTGGACCTGTAGCCGCGGCAGAGCTGCCGCGCAGACTCACCTACGCGAGCTTCTTCTCGTAGCAGACCGATTCCGGGTCGGCCTCGTACGGCGGGAAGTTCGGCACCCGCCGGTACCCGGCCCGCTCGTACAGCCGCATCGCGGCCGGCTGGCGCACACCCGTCTCCAGCCTGAGCCGTACCCCTCCGCTACTGCGCGCCAGCCGCTCGGACTCCGCCACCAGCGCCGTCGACACGCCCGTGCCGCGCGCGTCCGGGGCGACGAACATCCGTTTCAGCTCGTACAAGCCCGGCGAGATCGGCTCCACCGCGCAGCACCCGATCGCCCGTGAGCCGTCGCGGGCCAGCAGGTAGCGGCTGGCCGGGTCCAGCGGCCGCGGGCGCGCGTCCGTCGGCAGGTTGTAGACCACGACCAGCTCGGCCGTCATCGCCGTCATCAGCGCGAGCAGGAACCCGTCGTCGGCCGGGCATTCGGCGACCGTCGTCGTCACCTCACGCCTTCTTCGCCCGGCTCGGGGCGACCCGGGGCGGCTCGTTCGGCATCTTCGGGTACACCGGCGGCCACGGCGCGTCCATCAGCCCGTTCTTCATGTCTGCTTCGGACATTTCCAGCAGCGGCGCGATCGACTGTGGCCGCTCCCCCGCCCCGGCCCACGGGTCACCGCGCTCGGCGACCCGGCCCGGCACCGTGCTCAGGGTGAACGAATCGGGCTCGACGCCGTCCAGCTCGTCCCACCCGATCGGCGTCGACACCTGGCCGCCCACCCGCGGCCGCACGCACCACGTGCCGAACACGGTCTTGTGCGGCGCGTTCTGGTTGAAGTCGACGAACACGCGCGAGCCGCGTTCTTCCTTCCACCACTGCGCGGTGATCTTCTCCGGGTGCCGCCGCTCCAGGGCCCGCGCCAGGGCGACCGCCGCGGCCCGCACCTGGAAGCTGTCCCAGCGCGGCTCGAGCATCACGTACAGGTGCAACCCCCGCGACCCGGACGTCTTGAGGTGGCCTTCGATGCCGTGCTCGGTCAGGAACTCCCTGGTCAGCAGCGCGGCCTCGCGCAGGTCGTCGAAGCTGATCCCGGGCGACGGGTCGAGGTCGACGCGCAGCTCGTCGGTCACCTCCGGCGTGCCGGCGAGGTACGGCCAGACGTGGAAGCCGAGACACCCGAGGTTCACCGCCCACAGGATGTGGGCCAGGTCCTTCGCGACCAGCGCGTCGCTCGTCGTGCCGTTCGGCGTCGAGACGACCGTGGTGCTCAGCCACGGCGGCGCGCCCTTCGGGACGCGCTTCTGGAACCAGTTCTTGCCGCCGGCGCCGTCCGGGTAGCGCTCCAGCAGCAGCGGGCGGCCGCCGAGCCGGGCCAGCAGCGGCCCGGAGACCGCCCGGTAGTACTCGACGAGGTCGAGCTTCGTCTGCCCGTGCTCCGGGAAGTAGACCTTGTCCGGGCTGCTGATCTTGACCTCGACGCCGTCGACGTCGAGCAGCATCGCCTCGCTCATCTCGCCTCCCCGAACAGCTTCGCGAGCTCGGCGGGCGGCGCCTCGTCGAGCTGGGCGTACGTGCACGACTCCGGTGTGCGGTCGGGCCGGAACCGGACCAGCCGCCCGCCGTGGCGGAACCGGCCGCCCTGCAGGTGCTCGTAGCGGACCTCCGCCACCCACTCGGGACGCAGCGCCTCCCAGGACAGGTCCTTCTGCGGCGCCCACCGGCTGTTCGCGCCGGGTTTGCGCGCGGGATCGGGCTCGTACTCCGCCCAGGTGCGCCACGGGTGGCCTTCCAGGGCGTTCTCGCGCAGCGGCGCCAGCTCCTCGACCAGCTCGGCGCGCCGCGCCTTGGTGAAGCTGCTGGCCACGCCGACGTGGTGCAGCACGCCTTCGTCGTCGAACAACCCGAGCAGCAGCGAACCGACGCCGGCGCCGTCCTTGTGCCAGCGGAAGCCGGTGACGACGCAGTCGGCCGTGCGCTCGTGCTTGACCTTCAGCATGACGCGCTTGTCCTGCTCGTACGGCAGGTCGGCGGGCTTGGCCATGACGCCGTCGAAGCCCGCGCCCTCGAACCGGGTGAACCAGTCCTCGGCCTGGTCCGGGTCCTCGCTCAGCGGGGTCAGGTGGACGCGTTGCAGGCCTTCGGCCTCCGTGCGGAGGATGCTTTCGAGCTGTCGGCGCCGCTCGCGGAAGGGCACTTCGGTGAGGTCGGTGTCGCCGAGGGCTAGCAGGTCGAAGGCGATGAAGCTGGCCGGCGTCTCCTCGGCGAGCTTGCGCACGCGCGAGGCCGCGGGGTGCAGCCGCAGCTGCAGCACCTCGAAGTCGAGCCCTTGGGGCGTGACCAGCACGATCTCGCCGTCGACGACGCAGCGGGGCGGCAGCGCGGCGGCCAGCAGCTCCACCAGCTCCGGGAAGTAGCGGGTCAGCGGGCGGTCGTTGCGGGAGCCGAGCTCGATCTCGTCGCCGTCGCGGAAGACGACGCAACGGAAGCCGTCCCACTTCGGCTCGTACAGAAGCCCCGGCGTGCGGGGCACGTCGTGCACGGCTTTCGCGAGCATCGGCCGCACGGGCGGCATCACGGGCAGGTCCACGCCGGCGATCCTAATTGACCCCACCGACATTTCTCGGTGTGTTACACACTGTCGGTGACCACTGAACGCCCCGAACCGCCCTTGGTCGGGGGCGAGCGCGAAATGCTGCGCACGTTCCTCGACTTCCACCGCGCCACGCTCGCCATGAAGTGCGACGGACTGTCCGACGAGGACCTCCGCCGGGCGTCGAGCCCGCCGTCGACGTTGTCGCTGCTCGGCCTGGTCAGGCACATGGCGGAGGTCGAGCGCACCTGGTTCCGGCGGGTGATCGGCGCCGAGGACGTCCCGCTGCGGTGGTCGGCCGAGGGCGACTTCCAGGCGGCCTACGACGCGAGCTCGTCGACGCGCGCGGAGGCCTTCGAGGCGTGGCAGGCCGAAGTGGAGCAATCCCGCAAGATCGAAGAAGCGGCCGAGTCCCTGGACGTCACCGGGCACCAGGCGCGCTGGGGCGAGGACGTTTCGCTGCGGCTGGTGATGCTGCACATGATCCACGAGTACGCGCGGCACAACGGCCACGCCGACTTCCTGCGCGAAGCGATCGACGGCGTCACGGGGGCCTGATGGACGTGCTCGCCTGGCTGCACGACTCCGACCCGGCCCTGCGCTGGCAGGTGGAGCGCGACCTGGCGGGCGAGCCGCCCGCGGTCTGGGAGGCGACGCGGGCGCGGATCGCTTCGGAGGGGTTCGGCGCCCGGTTGCTGGCGCTGCAGGATCCCGACGGCCAGTGGGCGGGCGGCGCGTTCTTCCCGGCGGGCTTCCAGGGCGGGGAGGCCCAGCCCTGGACGGCGACGACGTGGACGCTGAACTCGTTGCGCGAGTGGGGCCTGGACGCTTCGGCGTTGCGGGGCACGGCCGCGTTGCTGGCCGAGAACAGCCGGTGGGAGTACGAAAACCTGCCCTACTGGGACGGCGAGGTCGACTGCTGCATCAACGCCTGGACGCTGGCGAACGGGGTGTGGCTCGGCGCAGACGTTTCGGGAATCGCCGAATGGTTCGTTTCGCACCGGCTGCCCGACGGCGGCTGGAACTGCGAGTGGGTGGAAGGCTCGACGCGCTCGTCAGTCCACTCGACGCTCAACGCGCTGAAGGGCCTGCTCGCGTTCGAGTCCGCGACGGGCGGCACCGCCGAATCCCGGGCCGCGCGCCTTTCGGGCGAGGAGTACCTGCTGGAGCGCGGGCTGTTCCGGCGGCTTTCGACGGGAGCGCCGATCGCGCCGTGGGTGAGCGAGTTCTCGTACCCGATCCGCTGGCACTACGACGTGCTCAACGCGGCTGCGTACTTCCGCGACGCGGACCGGCCGGACCCGAGGATGGCGGAGGCGATCGAGCTGATCCGCTCCGCGCGGCAATCGGACGGGACGTGGCTCCAGACCGAGCGGCACACCGGCCGGGTGTGGTTCGAGGTCGACGTCCCGCCGGGTGAGCCGTCGAAGTGGCTCACGCTGTTCGCGACCCGGGTCCTGAGCTGGTGGGACGCCCGGACGTCATGAACGACTCTTTCATGTCATCAGGCGACATGAACGAGTCTTTCATGACATCTCAGAGCTCCGCCAGCACCAGCCCGCTGCGTGGCTTCGGCGTGAAGTAAGTGGCCTTCCGCGGCATCCGCCGGCCGGCCGCGTGCACCGCGAGCACGTCCGAGTAGCGCACCGGCGCCAGCAGCACCACCGCGTCCGCGTCGGCCGGGAACGGGCGGCCCGCGGGCAGCGGCAGCACGCACGGCCCGTCCGGATCGATCCCGAGCGCCTCGGCGAACAGGACCCGCTCGACGATCTCGTGGTCGATCACCGGGGCCGGCCCCGGCTGTTCCGGGAGCGGGATCCGCAGCACCGCCGAGCCCGCGCGGACCACCGCTTCACCCGTGACCGGCACCGCGTGCTCGTCGTACCGGACGTCCAGGCCGGCCGCGCACCAGCGCGACACCAGGTCCTCCGGGCCCAGCCCGGTGCCCGTCAGGACCCGGTTGATCGCGCCGATCCGCAGCTGCGGGCCCGCCGTGACCAGGGCCAGCAGCGCGCCGTGGCCGGCCGCCGACGTCGCGGCCACCCGGTGGTTGCCGTCGGCGACCAGCAGGTCGGCGGCGGCGACCGCGGCCAGCAGCCGGTTCTGGAGCGGCCCCGGCGGCACCACCCACAGGTCGTGCCGCCGCCCGGCCGCGTCCGAAGTGGACAGATCGGGCAGGCCGAGACCGGCACACGCCCGCTCGACCTGTTCGGTCAGCAGGTCGCCGCCGGACGCCGGGACGAGCATCGCCGCGCTCGTCGCGCAGCCCAGCCCGGCCAGCACCGCCGCGCGCTCCTTGACGACGTCCGCGTAGACGTCCTCGGTGTGCCGGACGCGCGCGGCGCCGTCGTCGGTCACCGCCGCCGGGTCGACCAGGCACAGCAAGCCGAGCGCGACGCCGTCCGGGCCGTCGATCCGGTAGGGCGCGACGAACTCGCGCACCGGCCGGTAGAACCGCTTGCGGAGCCGTTCGAGCACGGCCCGCGCGATCGGGACGGCGGCGGCCAGGTCGAGCCCGCGCGCCAGCGCCGCGGGCGTGCGAGCCGGGTGCTGCACGGCCAGCAGGCTGTCCGCGGCCCCGGGCGCGGCCAGCGCCGCGACGACGCGCTCGGGTTCGGCGAACTCGTCGACGTCGGGGCCGGGCACCGCGTCGCGGACCACCCACCCCTGCCCGATCGGCCGGATCCAGTCGCTCATCCGACCCATCTTCCGGGATGCGCACTGTGACGGAAATTCGCTGGGGTGCGGCGCCCCGGGATGGAATGCTTAGGACTGCAAAGTAGTTGACCCCGGTCATGACCGCCCCGAGGAGCAGCCCGCCGATGACGAGCACCCCCGCCACCAGCGTGAAGGGGGTCGGGTTCCGCTCGGAGCGCGGCCCGGTGCTGATCGCGGTCATGCTGAGCACCGGCCTGGTCGCCCTGGACAGCACGATCATCGCGACCGCCGTCCCGTCGGTGGTGCGCGACCTCGGCGGCTTTTCGCAGTTCCCGTGGCTGTTCTCGGTCTACCTGCTCACCCAGGCGGTCACCGTCCCGCTCTACGGCAAGTTCGCCGACGTGCTCGGCCGCCGTCCGGTGATGTTCTTCGGGATCGCGGCGTTCCTCGTCGGCTCGGTGCTGTGCGGCGCCGCGTGGAGCATGCCGGTGCTGATCGCGGCGCGCGCGGTGCAGGGCATCGGCGCGGGCGCGATCCAGCCGATGTCGATGACGGTGATCGGCGACCTCTACACGGTGGAGGAACGCGCCCGCGTGCAGGGTTACGTCGCGAGCGTCTGGGGCATGGCGTCGGTGGTCGGCCCGACGCTCGGGGGCGTGTTCGCGGAGTACCTGGACTGGCGCTGGATCTTCTTCATCAACCTGCCGCTGGGCGCGATCGCGGCGTTGATGCTGTTCCGCAACTTCGCCGAGCGGGTGGAGCGCAAGCCCCACAAGGTCGACTACACGGGCGCGGCGCTGCTGACAGTCGGCTGCTCGCTGGTGATCCTGGGCCTGCTCGAAGGCGGCGTCGCCTGGGGGTGGGGCTCGGTGCCGAGCGTGGCGATCTTCGTCACGGGCGCGGTGTTGCTGGTGTCGTTCGTGCTGGTGGAGAAGCGCGCCGCCGAGCCGGTGCTGCCGCTCTGGGTGTTCACCCGCCGGATCCTGGTGGGCGGCAACTTGCTGGCGGTGGTGGTCGGCGCGGTCCTGATGGGGCTGACGTCGTACCTGCCGACGTACGCGCAGGGCGTGCTCGGCGCGGGCGCGCTGGTCGCCGGGTTCGCGGTGGCCGCGCTGACGGTCGGCTGGCCGCTCTCGGCGTCCCTGGCGGGCAAGATCTACCTGCGCATCGGCTTCCGCGACACGGCCCTGATCGGCACGGTGTTCGTCGTCGGCGGCGGGGTTCTGGTGGCGCTGCTCGACGCGTCGTCGTCGATCTGGGCGGCGGCGCTGGCGGCGTTCGTCCTGGGTCTGGGCCTGGGTCTGACGTCGAGCCCGACGCTGGTGGCGGTCCAGTCGGTGGTCGGCTGGGACCGCCGCGGAGTGGTGACGGCGACGAACCTGTTCAGCAGGTCCCTGGGCAGCGCGGTGGGAGCGGCGGTCTTCGGCGCGATCGCCAACGCGACGCTGGCTTCGCGGTTCGCTTCACCGCCGGCGGAGGTGGCGGGCAAGCTGCCACCCTCGGTGGACGCGACGAGCTTGGTGCTGGGCGGCCACGCGGACTCACCGGTGACGACGTTCGTCCGCGGCGCCCTGGCGGAAGCGACGCACTACGTGTTCGTCGGCTTGCTGGTGGTGGCAGCGGTTTCGGTCGTGGCGCTGCTGCTGATGCCGCGGAAAGCGGAGCAGCTGGAGTTCTAATTCTGCAGCGGCACCAGTTCCGCCTGGAACTTCTCCAGGAACTCGTCGAAATCCCCGTGCCCCGGCCGGATCACGAACTTCGACAACCCCGCCTCGATGTACTCCTCGACCAACCGCCGCGCCTCGGCCCAGCTCGTCGCCACCAAGTCCTCGACTCGCGCCCCCGGGCTCCGCCGGGCGGCCATCTCGGCCAGCCCGGATGGCACGCCGCGGTCCGCCACCACCAGGCTCAGCCCGAAGTGGTCCTCCTCGATCTCCCGCCCCGCCTCGGCCGCCGCGGCCTGAATCGCGACGACGGCGTCACGCGCCTGCGAAGGCGTGTGGAAGCTCCCCAGCCACCCATCAGCCAACCGGCCCGTGCGGCGCAAGGCGGCCGGGGCCGAGCCGCCGAGCCAAACGTCCAGGCGCTTCGCCGGCCGCGGTCCCAAAGAGACATCGGAAACCTGGAAGAACTCACCGGAGAACGACACCGAGTCCTCCTCCAGCAGCCGCCGCAGCACCACGAGCGACTCGTCGAACACCGCCGCCCGGCGACCGGCCGGTACCGGGAACAAGTCGTGCTCCGCCGCGCGCGCCGGGCGTAGGCCGAACACCGGCAGGACCCGCTTCGGCGCCAGCCCCGCCAACGTCAACAGCTGCTTCGCCACCAGCACCGGGTGCCGGCCCGGCAGGATCGCGACGCCGGTGCCGACCTTGAGCTTCGACGTCCGCGCCAGCGCGTGCGCCATGCCGATCATCGGGTCGACCTCGGGCGAGTAGACCAGCTCGGACAGCCACAGCGAATCGATGCCGGCTTCCTCCAGCCGCTGCGCCAGCCCGGCGAACTCCGCCGGCCCGGTCCCCGCCGCCGGCGCGACGCCCAGCCTGATCTTCAGCACACTGCTCCCTCGAGAGTCGGCCCTCGAAGACGACAACGCGCCATGCAGAAGAACATTCCTCAGGCGGTCGCGGCGATGACCCTCGACAGCACGCCGTGGAGCGCCTCCAGCTCGGAAACCTCCATCCCCAGCGTCTCCACGACGCGATACGGGATCTTCTCCGCCTCGGCCCGCAACGCGCGCCCGGACTCCGTCTGCTCGACGATCAGCTGGCGCTCGTCGGCCCGGCTCCGGCTGCGCGTGACGTAGCCGAGCGCCTCCAGCCGCTTCAGCAGCGGGGACAGCGTCGCCGGCTCGTGCCTCAGCGACGCGCCCAGGTCCTTCACCGACCGCGGCGACCGCTCCCACAACGCGAGCATCACCAGGTACTGCGGATGGGTCAGGCCGTACGGCTCCAGCAGCGGCCGGTAGATCGCGATCACGCTGCGCGAAGCCACCGACAGCGCGAAGCACACCTGCCGGTCGAGCTTCAGCGGGTCTTCACCCAGGTCGATCATGGCGCGATCCTAACGTGGCCCTCGAGACAATTAGTACACTAACTATTAGTGTACTCTAGAACTCATGGAACGACCTGGTGTGCTCCGCTGGTTCGGTTACGCCGTCGGCGTCAAACTGCCGGACCGCTACAAGGACTGGGCCCTCTACGACGCGACGTCCAAGCACTGGCGCGCCCGGTACGTGCTCCAGCGCTCCGTCGGCATCGTGCCCCTCTGCGCGGTGTGGCTGCTGCTGCCCGGCTCGATCTTGCTACGCCTCTCGCTGGTCCTCATGGCGGCGCTAGTGGCGTACTTCTACTCCTGCGCGTACATGGAGGAGAGCGTCGAGCACCGGCTCGGCCGGCAGGGCTTCCCGCACCACACCGGCCGCCGCGTGCGCGCCGAAGCGGCCGAGTCGAAGAACGCCGAGGCGACGGCCCGGTACATCGCGCGGTACCGGACGCCGTCGGAGGGTTAGCTACAGTCGGGGGACGATGAGACGCAAGCTCCGGCCCCCGATCCCGCCCCGCCACGGGCTCGATCCCGCCCGGCTGAGACTGCCCGACGGCGAGTGGCCGACGCTGCTGGCGCACCTCGTCGAGCGGCTCCCGCGAGTGACGCCGGGCCGGATCGAGCAGATGCTGCGCGAGGAGCGCATCCACGGCACCGACGGCCCGCTCGGCGTCGACGAGCCGTACGCGCCCGGTTCGTTCATCTGGTTCCACCGCGACCTGCCGGACGAGGTGCCGGTGCCCTTCGACATCCGCGTCGTGCACCGCGACGAGCACCTGCTGGTCGTCGACAAGCCGCACTTCCTCGCGACGATCCCGCGCGGGCAGCACATCCTCGAAACGGCGCTCGTGCGGCTGCGCCGCGACCTCGACCTGCCGCACCTCTCCCCCGCGCACCGCCTCGACCGGGTCACCGCCGGGCTGGTGATGTTCGTGATCACGCCGGAGCTGCGCGGGAAGTACCAGACGCTCTTCCGCGACCGGAAGGTCCACAAGGAGTACGAGGCGATCGCACCGCACGACCCGGCGCTGGCGCTGCCCCGGACCGTGCGCAGCCGGATCGTCAAGGAACGCGGGGTGCTGGCCGCGCAGGAGGTGCCGGGCGAGCCGAACGCCGAGACGTACGTCGAGCTGGCCGAGCACCGCGACGGCCTGGGCCGGTACCGGCTGCGGCCCTCGACCGGGCGGACGCACCAGCTGCGCGTGCACCTGAGCGGCCTCGGCGTCCCGATCCTCGGCGACGACTTCTACCCCGAACTGCGGGAGAAGCCCCTCGGCGACTTCACGAAACCCTTGCAGCTGCTGGCGCACGTCCTCGCCTTCGACGACCCGGTCACCGGGACGCACCGCCGGTTCACCAGCGGGCTCCGGCTGGCCGCGTGGGAAGGCCTCGACACCTGGGCGGCGCCCCCGGCGTGACACCGGGGACGCCGCGCCGGCGTCACTTGTGCCAGAACTTGATCCCGCTCCACGTCACGGTGATCGGCCCCGCGCCGCTGGACGTGCGGTAGCTGCCGAACTTGTCGTAGTAGCTGCCGCCCGGGCTCGAGATCGTCTGCTTCAGCGAGCCGTTGAGGTACACCTTGTGCGAGCTGCCGACCTGGTTGATCGTGTTGACCCGCACCGACGTGCCGACGGTCGCGCCGCTGCCCAGCGTCGCCCCGCCTTCGACCGCGTACATCCGGCCGCCCTTCTCGACGGCCAGCAGGAAGTACGGCCCGGCGCTCGACCCGTCCCGGAAAGTCTGCTTGAGACTGATCCGGGAACCGGACATGCTGGTGATCTTGAAGGAACCCTCGAATTGGTGGGTGCCGCCGGAATACGTGGTGTAGCGGCGTTCCGCCCGCTGCTCACCACTGGCCGTCGAACAGGTGAGCTGGAAGGTGAGGCCCGAGACGTCGCCGCACCCTTTTTCCTGTGTGGTGAAGCTCGGCGAGTCCGAAATCCAGGACCCGCCGCCGACCTGGGCGTCCGCGTTCGGGACCAGGACAGCGAGCCCCGTCACGACCGCCGCGAGCACGCCCGCGCCGCGAAGTTTGCGCACCGTCGACCTCCTGTGTCACTCGAGGCGGCGGTACCCGGACACAGGTTCAGACCTTTGTCCGGCGTGGGAGTGACTGTACGAGTCCGGGCGGCCACGGACAAGACCCACTTTCGCGCCGGGCAGTGCGTCGGAAGTTTTCCGCGCGACGCTGTCGAATCCGGCCGCCGTCGTTCGACACACTGGTGGAAGCACGCAAGATCGACCTAGGAGCATTCGCATGCGCACCCTGATCTCCACCTCGTTCGTCTCGCTCGACGGCGTCGTCGAAGGGCCCGGCGGAGAGCCGGGCTACCGCAACTCCGGCTGGACCTTCAAGGACATCGAGTTCGACCCCGCCGCGTACGCGATGAAGGGCACCGAACAGGAAGAGGCGACGGCACTGCTGCTGGGCCGGGTCAGCTACGAGGCGTTCGCGCCGGTGTGGCCGGGCATGACGGTCGAGTTCGCGGCCTACAACGCGATGCCGAAGTACGTCGTGTCGACCACGCTCCAGGAGTCCGACCTGGTGACGAACTGGGGCCAGACGACCATCCTCCGCTCCCTGGACGGCGTCGCCGCGCTCAAGGAGACCGAGGGCGGGCCGATCATCGTCAACGGCAGTGCCGCGCTGAACCGCGCCCTGGCCGACGCCGGCCTGGTCGACCGCTACCACCTGCTGGTGTTCCCGGTCCTGCTCGGCGCGGGCAAGCGGCTGTTCAGCGAGACCGACAAGGACAAGCAGGCCCTGAAGCTCGTCGAGAGCGAGTCCTACGGCAACGGCATCCAGAAGCTCGTCTACGACGTCATTCACTAGAACAGGTGTTCGATCTTGGTGTAGACTGGAGACCATGAACCCGGGTCTCCAGTCCACGCTGTTCGCCACCCAGGGCTCGATTTCGCTGCGCCCGCTCGCGCCCGAGCGGACCGACCTCGGCTCGGGCGCGTGGGTCGACATCCAGCCGGGCTGGCTCGAGGGTGCCGACGAGCTGTTCACGGCGCTGGTCGAGGGCGTGCCTTGGCAGGCGGAGAAGCGGAAGATGTACGACCGCGTCGTCGCCGTGCCGCGGCTGCTGAGCTATTACCGCGAGAGCGTGCCACTCCCCCACCCCGTGCTGGCCGCGGCGCGGGAGGCGCTGAGCAAGCACTACCTGCGGGAGCTGCGCGAGCCGTTCCGCACGGCGGGCCTGTGCTACTACCGCGACGGCCGCGACAGCGTGGCCTGGCACGGCGACCGCATCGGCCGCGGAGCCCGCGAGGACACGATGATCGCGATCCTCTCGGTCGGCGCGGCGCGCAACCTGGCTCTGCGTCCGCGCGGCGGCGGTGGCAAGACACTGGCGCGGCCGGTGGGTCATGGTGATTTGCTGGTGATGGGCGGGAGCTGCCAGCGAACTTGGGAGCACTCGGTCCCGAAGACGGCCAAGCCGGTCGGGCCGCGGATCAGCATCCAGTTCCGGCCCCGCGGGGTGAACTGACCCCGACTTCCCGTGATCAGAGCCGGAACTCGCGTGATCAGCGGCGGAACTCGGCCACGTGACCAGCCCGCCTCGGCTGGTCCAAAAAGGACTTCCCGACTCCCCGTAGGATGGCGAAGTGCTCACCCTCGCCGAACCGCCCCTCTTCACCCGGCTCCGGCCCGCCCGCCGGGTCCTCGTCGCCGGCGCGGGCGGCGGCTTCGACGTCTACGCCGGGCTTCCCCTCGCCGTCGCCCTGCGAGCGCAAGGCAAAGAGGTCCACCTGGCGAACCTCGCCTTCAGCGACCTGAACCGGCTCGACCTCGACGACTGGCTCTCCCCCGGCGTCGCCGCCGTGCGCCCCGGCAGCGCGGGCGACGACGCCTACTTCCCGGAACGGACCCTCGCCCGGTGGCTCGAAACCCAGGGCCTGCCCGCCGTCGTCCACGCGTTCCCGCGCACCGGCGCCCGGCCGCTGCGCGAGGCCTACCGGTACCTCGCCGCCCACCTGGGCGTGGACACCGTCGTGCTCGTCGACGGCGGCACCGACATCCTCCTGCGCGGCGACGAGGCCGGCCTCGGCACGCCCGAAGAGGACATGGCCAGCCTCGCCGCGGTCGCCGCGCTCGAGGGCGTGGACCGGCTCGTCGTCAGCCTCGGCTTCGGCATCGACGCCTTCCACGGCGTCTGCCACGCCCACGTCCTGGAGAACCTCGCCGCGCTCGACCGGGAGGGCGGCTACCTCGGCGCGCTGTCGATCCCGTCGGCGTCCGCCGAAGCCCGGGCGTACCTGGCCGCGGTCGCGCACGCGCAGCGCGCGACCCCGGACCGGCCGAGCATCGTGCAGGGCCAGATCGCCGCGGCGCTGCGGGGCGAGTTCGGGGACGCGCAGTTCACCACGCGCACCGCGGGCAGCGAACTGTTCGTGAACCCGCTGATGGGTGTCTACTTCAGCGCCGACCTGGCGATCCTGGCCAAGAGTGTCGGCTACCTCACCGAACTGGCCGACACCGATACCGCCATCGACGTCGCGCTGGCCATCGAAGCCCACCGGGACCACGTCGAGCGACGGCCGCGCCGGGCCATCCCGCACTGACGCTCAGTCCACCAGCACCGGCAGCTCGTCCAGACCGTACACAATGGACACCTTGCGGAACGAAAGCTCCTCCGCCGGCACCGCGAGCCGCAGGTTGGGGAACCGGCGGACCAGCGCCGGGTACGCCGTGCGCAGCTCCATCCGGGCCAGCTCCGCGCCGATGCAGCGGTGGATGCCGTAGCTGAACGCCAGGTGCGACGTCGGCTCGCGGCCGGCGTCGAACTTCTCCATGTCCGCGCCCAGCTTCGGATCGCGGTCCGCGGCCGACAGCGACACCAGCACGATGTCGCCCTCGGAGATCCGCGCGCCGGCGATCTCCATGTCCTCCTTGGCGAACCGCGGGAACGCCATCTGCACCACCGTCAGGTACCGCAGCAGCTCTTCGACGAACTTGTGCACGGACTGGTCGTCGCCGCGGACCGCGTCGAACGCCTTCTCGTCGCGCAGCAGCACCAGCGCGCCGAGCGCGAGCATGCTGGCCGTGGTCTCCAGGCCGCCGGTGAGCACGCCGTCGGCGAGCCCGGCCAGCTCGCGGTCGGAGATCTCGTCGCCGTGTTCCTTGATCAGCATGCCGAGCAGGCCGTCGCCGGGCGCTTCCCGTTGCTTCTTCACGATGTCGAGCAGGTAGGTCAGCGACTCCGACATCGCGCCGAGCGACGCGCTCGCGCCGCCGAAGAGGTCGAAGCGCGCGGTGCCCAGCCGCTGGAAGTCCTCGCGGTCCTCGTAGGACACGCCGAGCAGCTCACAGATGGTCAGCGACGGGATCGGCAGCGCGAACGCCTGCCACAGGTCGACCGGGCCCTCGGTCTTCGCCATCGCGTCCAGCTGCTCGGCGACGATCTCGTCGATGCGCGGGGTCAGCCGGTTGAGCCGGCGCATGGTGAACTCCGGCGTGAGCAGCTTGCGCAGCCGGGTGTGCACCGGCGGGTCCGCGAAGCCGAGTCCGCCCGGGTTCTGGTCCTCGGTCACCCCGGCGCTGCCCACCAGGTTGGTGAAGTCGGTGGAGAACTCCGTCACCTTGCCGAGCACGGCCTTCGCTTCGTCGTAGCCCGTGACCAGCCAGGCGTTCATCCCGAACGGAAGGTCGAGCTTGCTGATCGGTGCCTCGGCCCGGATCGCGCCGATCTCGGCGACCGGGTCGAGGCCGTCACGCCGGAGCGGCCGCAGCGCCGCCTCGGGCAGGAAGGACGACATCTTCTCGAGGTCGAAGCCCTTTTTGGACTGCCGCGCGAGATACCGTCGCCCGACCCAGCCCAGGACCCGTGAGCGAAGACTCCCCATGGATCCGACAGTACCGCACTAGCCCGATCGGGTGAGGCGCCGCGAGACGGGATTCACCTCCGCGGCGGGAGCTCCCGGTTCTCGGTGATCAGGCCGTGCTCGCTCGCGACGAAGTGGAAGTACGGCCGGCCGAGGTCGTCGGAACCGGCGAACGACGTGCGCGAGCGGCCGTCGGCCTCGGTGTTGACGCCGTTCGTGCGGGCCAGCACGCCGGACGAGCTCAGCCACTCGGTCGACGCGCGGACCGGCCGCCAGCCCCGGCCGTCGTCGGCGAGGTCGGCGAGGGTCTGCGTCATCTCGGCCGAGCCGGAGATCCGGAGGTTCTGGTCGTCGGTGATGGTCGCCGTGGCGTCGGTGGTCAGCGGGTAGGACCAGGTGTGCCGGGCGGCCGAGCGCACCCGGCCGTCCACAGTGGACGTCGACGTCTGTTGTCCCGAGTCGCTTTGCACGACGTGCTGGGTGAAGCCGCCGCCGGTGACGTCGTCGCTGTTGCGGTAGTCGCGAGTGCGCTCGACGCGCGAGTACACGCGCCCCGCGGAGGTGTCGACGTAGCCCGCGGTGACGTCGTGGCGTTTCGCCGTCACGGTCACGTTCACGCCGTCCTGGATGTCCTTCACCGTCTCGTGCCGCGCCGGGGCCGGGGCAACGTCGTGCCGGGTCAGGGCCCCGGACGTCTGCGCGGCTTTTTTGTCGGTGTAGAGCAGTAGGGTCGGCACGACGGTGAATTCGCCGCCGATGTCCGGGAAGGAGAAGGAGAGATCGTGCGCACCGCCGTCCACGAGCCGGCCCGCGAACGGCGTGATGTCGTAGGTTTCGGCCTGCAGGCTGAAGGTGTCGATCGCGACGATCGGCCGCCACAGCTGCGGCACGATCCCGCCGGAGTAGATGTGCGGGAAGGTGAACGCGCTGCCGGCGGGCGTCCCGTCGAGCGCGAAGTTCGCTTCGCGGTAGGGGCCCTTGCCGCAGAGCCCGGCCGCCGGGTACTTCGCCGACACCGCGTCCGGGACGTCGTCGAACCACTGCTCGTCGCAGGCGTGCCCTTCGAGGGTCACCTCGAGGTAGGCGCGGGTGATGTTGCGCGGCAGGTCCTTCGCGCTGAAGTGCACGGTCGGCGCCGCGGGCGTCGCGTCGACGTGCCCGAAGCCGGCGACGTGGTCGGCGGTGTCGGGCGCGGGGTGCTTCCGGTCGGCCTGGTAGTAGGTGAGCGTCACGGTCTGGGCGTACACGCCGGTGTAGACGGGCGAGTTGTAGTTCTCGATCCCGCCGCGAAAGGGCTGCGGGGAGCGCAGCAGCGCGCTGTAGGGCGTGAGGTCCTTGTCGAAGTGGTAGGTGATCGGCCGGGTGCCCTCGCCGCTGGGCTCCTCGGTCGTGCCCCACCAGACCTCGGTGCCGCCGATCGCGAGGTCGCCGATCCGGTCGTACTGCCGGCCGCTCACGGTCACGGTCTGATCCATGACGATCTTCGCCCACGGGCCGGGGCAGGCCTTCGGCGGCGCGAGCGTGCCTTCGTAGAACTGTGGCGTGCCATCGGCGGCGTTGGAGCGGAAGGCGTCGGCGAGCTTCACGCTGCAGTGCGGCGTGTCCGGCCGGGTGACCGCGGGCGCGGCCGCCACCGGGTCGTCGGTGTCGTGTTCGAGGACCGGGTCGGCCGAGGCGACCGCCCAGGAGAGCACCCACGCCAGCACCAGCGACAGGACGATCGTGAAGATCCGCACCCGGACTCCTCCCAGTGGCAGGAACACCGTCGCGAAGCCTAGTGCCGCGATCATCCGACGAACGGCGGGAATCAGCGCCTGAAACGTTTCAGTTCATGATAGGCTCACGCCCTTCTCTGCGAGGGGGTGCGGTGGTCGGCATCAAGGACGTCGCCAAGCGGGCCGGCGTCTCGATCGGCACGGTGTCCAATGTGGTCAACCGGCCGCACGTGGTCGCGGTGGCCACCCGGAACCGGGTGCTGTCGGTGATCGAAGAACTCGGCTACGTCCGCGACGAGTCGGCGCGCCAGCTGCGCGCCGGCCGCAGCCGGATCATGGGGCTGCTCGTGCTGGACCTCGGCAACCCGTTCTTCGTCGACGTCGCCCGCGGCGCCGAGCAGGCCGCGCACGCCGACGGCCTCAACATCATCACCTGCAACAGCGGCCAGCGGTCCGACCTCGAGGCGTCCTACCTGGCGATGTTCGCCGAGCAGCGGGTCCGCGGCGTGCTGCTGAGCCCGGTCGCGACGTCCGGCGAGGCCCTGCGCGCGTTCCGCCGCAGCGGCACGCCGTACGTGTTCGTCGACCGCAAGGCACCGACGTCGGAGGCGAGCTCGGTCGCGGTGGACGACATCGCGGGCGGCGCCCTCGCGGCCCGCCACCTTTTGGAAACCGGCCACCGCCGCATCGCCTTCGTCAACGGCCCCGCGATCCTCGCCCAATGCCGCGACCGCGAACAAGGCGTCCGCTCGGCGCTTGCCGGCTCGGCGGCGGAGCTGACGATCCTGGAGGCGATCGGCCTCGACGTCTCTTCGGGGCGCGACGCGGGTGCCCGCCTGCTGGGCACGAGCCCCCGCCCCACGGCGGTGTTCTGCGCGAACGACCTGCTGGCGCTGGGAGTCCTGCAGGCGATGGTCGGCGCCGGGGTCCGCATCCCGGAGGAGATGGCGATCGTGGGTTACGACGACATCGAGTTCGCGGGCGCGGCGGCGGTCCCCCTGACCTCGGTCCGCCAGCCGGCCCAGCGCCTCGGCCGCACGGCGGCGGAGCTCCTGCTGGCGGAGACGGCCGACACGACGGTGGAGCACCAGGCAGTGGTGTTCACCCCGGAACTGGTCGTCCGCGAGTCGACCCGGGTGCGGCGCTGAGCGTGATCGACGTCGCCGGAAAATAGTTTGGCTTGCTTACGACTTTTCGGCACACTGCCGATCATGGGGCTTCGCGCGTGACGAACAGGTGGGTGCGGCTGCAGGCCGTCGCGGTGTCCGGTTCCTCCGCCGAAGGGCTGATGCTCGCCGCGCTTCCGCTGCTCGCCGTCTCCATCACCACCGATCCGCGGGTGATCTCGCTCGTCGGCATCGCCGGGCAAGCACCGTGGCTGCTGCTGTCGCTGTTCGCCGGGGTGCTCATCGACCGCGTGCGGCGGACCGCCGTGCTCGCCTGGGCCTACGCCGTTCAGGTCGGGGCCGCGCTCGTGCTCGCCGCCGTCGCCTCCGCCGGGCTGCTCAGCCTGCCCGTGCTGCTCGTCGTCGCCTTCGTCGTCACCACCGCGCAGGTGCTCGGGGACGGCGCCAGCGGGGCGCTCGTGCCCGAGCTCGTCGAGCCGGACCGGCTCGCCCACGCCAACGCGCGCCTCACCGTGATCGACCGGGGTGTCGTGCAGTTCGTCGTGCCGCCGCTGACCGGGTTCCTGCTCGCCGTCGGCGCCGGGGCGCCCGCGTGGCTGGCGGCCGGCTGCGCGCTGGCGGCACTGCTCATGGCGCGGCGCATCCCGTCCGAGTCGAGGACCATCGCGCGGACCCATCCGCTGCGGGACCTGTCGGCCGGGCTCACGCACCTGGTCCGGACGCCGCTGCTGCGGTCGATCACGATCAACGTCGCACTCGGCTCGTTCGCCGCCAGCGCCGGGAACTCCATGTTCGTCCTCTACGCGACCCAGATCCTGCACGTCGGCTCGGTCGGCTACGGCCTGCTGCTCGCCTGCCTGGCGATCGGCTGGGTGGCGTCGTCATTCTTCGTCCAGAAGATCGTCGACCGGTTCGGGTACTCGTGGTCGATGCGGGGAGCGCAGGGCCTCGGCGCGGTGGCGCCGCTGCTGCTGGCCGTACTGCCGCCGTGGCCGCCGCTGATCGGCGTGGTGCTGGTCTTCCTGACCTCGATGGTGCTGATCTGGAACGTCTGCTCGCAGTCCAGCCGCCAGCGCTTCACCCCGGCCCCGCTGCTCGGCCGGGTGCTGACCAGCCACCGCGCGCTGGCCTGGGGCCTGACCCCGCTGGGCGCGCTGACCGGCGGCCTGGTCGCCGCGCACTGGAGCCTGCGGGGCGTCTGGCTGGTGGTCGCGGCGATCCAGGCGGTCAGCGCGGTGCTGGTGTGGTTCCAGCTCTCCCCGGAAGCCTTCCGCCGCACCGAACTGGCGACGGCCGACGCCGCCGGCTGACCCACGGGAGGGGCCTTCCCTCGCACCTCACACGAGAAAAGGCCCCTTCACCCCCGGCTTGAACCCGGGTGGCGCACCGGGTCGGGGCACCGGCGCACCACCCGGAGGCCTAACCTCCCAACGCCAGCGCCACCGCGCCCAGCAGCGCCGCGTCCTGGTCGAAGCGAGCCGACACCAGCTCCGGCGGGAACGGCACCGCGTGCGCCAACCGGTCCGCCAGCGCCGGCAGCAGGACATCCGCCGAGCGCACCAGCCCACCGCCGACCGCGATGCGCTGCGGGTCGAGCATGATCGCCAGGTTGGCCACGTGCATCGACAGCTCGTCGAGCGCCGCCGTCACCAGCTCCTTGGCCTCGACGTTCTCCTTGGCCAGTGCGAACAGCTCGCCCGCGGTGACCGGGCGGCCGAGCAGACTGCTCGCCCGGCCGCCCAGCCCACGCCCACCGACGGCTTCTTCAAGCGGCGCCGCTCCGCTCGCGAAACCCTCGGTGTCCTGCGGCGAGAGCAGGTTGTACCCGATCTCGCCCGCAGCTCCGTTGGCGCCGGTCAGCAACCGGCCGCCGACCAGCACCGCCGCCGCGATGCCGGTGCCCAGCGAGAGGAACACCGCCGGGTCGGCCCCGGCCAGCGCACCCCACCGCCACTCCGCCAGTGCTGCCGCCTTCGCGTCGGTCCCCACCGAGATCGGCACGGCCGGGAACTCGGCCGCCACCAGCTTCGCCAGGTGCAGCTCCTCCCAGCCCGGGACGTTCGGCGCGAGCAGGATCTCCTCCGGCAGCACGATCCCCGGGCTGACGACACCGATCGCGGCCGGCGCCGCGCCCGCCTCGGCCACGAGCGCCTTGGCCCCGGCGAGCGCGCGCACCACCACCTGATCGGCCCCCGCCTGCGCGTCGGTGTCCAGCCGGCGCGTGGCCAGCAGGTTCCCGTCGCGGTCGGCGAGCCCCAGCGCCACCTTCGTGCCGCCGAAGTCGATGCCGAGAATCCGTTCCTCGTTCACTCCCTGAACCCCTCGATCTGCGGCGCCACCGCCGCGTCCCCGTGGTGGCCGTACCCGCCGGCCGCCTTCACCACGATCCGGCCGGTGGTGAACCCGTCGACGCTGATCACCGGCACGGCGCCCCGCAGGTCGGACGCCTGGTAGGTGACGGTCAGCGTCTGCGACTGGCCCGGCCACAGCGTGATGTCGTTGTCGTCCCAGGTCGCGTTCGCGAGCTGGTTGTCGCCCGGCCCCTCGCGCCCGTCCGGCGTGCCGCGGCGGACGTCGGCCCGCAGGAAGAACGCCGCCCCCGGCGTCTTCGACGTGTTGGTCACGGTCACCGTGGAGACGAGGCCGCCCCCGTTCGAGCGCGTCGACGCCACCGCGCTGACCTGCGACTTCGGCAGGTTCTGCAGGGCCTGCAGGTTGCTGTACTGCGACAGCGTCGCCTGCGGGTTGCCGAGCGTCTTGCCCCAGTCGACGACGTCCTTCTGCGTGGAGAGCCAGTAGACGTTCCGGTCGACGACCTTCCCGCCCTGCTTCACCTGCAGCTCGACGAAGTAGACCTGCGCGGGCGCCGGCGCCTTCGTCTCGGCAGGCACCTTCGGCTTCAGCACGCCGGTCTTGACGCCCTGGCTGCCCAACGAAATCCCGTTCGCCGTCTGGTCGTCGAGCACCTTTCCCGCGGTGTCGAGGACACGGGCCTGCACCGAAAGCCCGGACTGCGTAGCCGCACCGAGGTTGTCCAGGGTCACGGAACCGTTGTCGTAGCCGTAGATCGCGTGCAGCGGCTTGTTCGCCTTCTTGGCGCCGAAGAACGCGCCTGCCTGGTCGCCGTCGTCGTTGTAGAGCGACCACAGCAGCGTCGGCCAGCCCTTGTTCAGCTGCCAGTAGACGACGCCGGTCGACGGGTTGTCCTTGTCCGTCGAGTGGTGCAGGAACGCCTCGAACTGCGACCGCGTGTTCTCGTAGTTCGCGATGTTCGCCAGGTCCACATAGGACTTCAGCGAGTTCCACTTCCCGTACCGCTGCGTGATCGACTGGTCCAGCGTGTACAGCGTGCCGAACTTGTAGCCGCCGTGGCCGGGCTCGAAGTTCGCGTGGTACTGGTTGTAGGCCGGGTCCTGCCACAGCTTCGCCTGCTCGGCCGGCGAAAGGAACCGCTTGATCGAGTCCAGCGTCGGCACCGTGTGCCCGGCGCTCTGCTCGCTCGCGAAGCCCCAGGAGCCGCCGGCGTTGGTGCGGGAGGAGTCGTCGGCGTCGAAGTGCGAGGTGTCGTACCAGTAGGACGGCGGGACCCAGTCGTACGGGCCCTCCTTCTCCCCCGACTGCCCGAGCGTCGGCGTGCTCTTGTACTCCGCCGAGGCGATCACCGGCACCTGGAAGTCGGCTTCCTCGAACGCCTTCAGCGTCTCGGACTCCTGGCGCGGCACCGGCTCGTTGTCGCTCCAGCCGTAGTTGAAGACGCTCGGGTGGCTGCGTTCCAGCTGCGCGATCGTGTACGCCGAGTCGTGCATGATCCGGTAGTCGCGCTCGGTCAGCGTCGAGACGTCCTCGGGCTGCCAGGCGTCACAGCACAGGAACCCGCCGATGACCAGCAAGCCGGCGCGGTCGGCCTGATCGTAGAAGTCCTGCGGCATGTCGTGGCCCTCGAGGCGGACGCCGGACAGGCCCATGTTCTTGATCAGCGCGATCTGGTGCGCGGTGTCGGCCTGGTCGTAACGCAGGAACAGGTCCGGCGCGAAGCCGCCGCCGCGGAACACGAAGTCCTTGCCGTTGATCGTGAACTGGCGCGCGCCCTCGGGCAGGGGCGCGGACTTCCCGACCAGGCGCGAGGTCACCGTGCGGATGCCGAAGGTGCTCTTCGACGACGTCGACAGCGTGCCGTTCTGCGAGACCGCGGTGCTCAGCGTGTACAGCGGCTGGTCGCCCATCGAATACGGCCACCAGACCTTCGGCTTGCCGATCTTCACCGGCGCGAAGGTGACGGTCCGCTTGGTGTTCGCGGGGATCGTGACGCGCTGCTTGACCACGATCGGCGCCCCCGACGGCGGGGTGACTGTCGCGGCGACGTCGCCGGTCTGCGGGTTCGCCGCGTCGTTGGTGACGTCGACCTTCACTGTCAGCTTCGAGCTGGACAGGTCGGGGGCGTTGTCCTGCACGACGTGGGCGTTGTCGCCGGTCAGCGCGTCGCTCACCTGCAGCGTCGGCGGGAACTGGATGCCGGTGTTGTTGTCCGGCGGGATCTGGCCCCAGTCGACCTGGTCGAGCGTGTACATCTTCAGCGGGTCGTTGGGGTAGACCTTGATCGCGAGGGTGTTCTTGCCCGGCTTCACCAGCTTCGAGACGTCGAAGGTGTGCCCGGCGAACGCGCCGCTCACGATGTCCTTGGTCGCGACGAGCTTGCCGCTCACCCAGACGTCGCCCTCGCCGACGATGCCCGGGATGGTCAGCTTCGCGTGCTGGCCGTTCTTGAAGTGCGGGGTGAAGTCGGTGCGGTACCACCACGGGTCGGCGAACGGCTTGGTGACGACGGGACCGAGCTTGTCGACGTACCCGAAGCACTTGCGCATGTTGTCGGAGTAGAAGACGTCCGGGCACTTGCCGTTCTGCACCAGGGCGTTGATCTCGGTGCCGGGCGCGCCCGCGTCGTCCGGCTTGACCGGCAGCCAGCCGCGGGTGCCGTAGCCGGGTGTGGAGACCTTCTCACCGCCGTCCTTGACGTTCGCGGTGGTGAGCACCTGCCAGCCCTGCGCACCGATCGTGCTCAGGCTGTGGGGTTTCGTGGCTTCCTGTTGCGAGGGCTCCCGCGCCGAGGCCGGCGCGGCGACGCTCAGCACCCCCGGCACCAGGAGCAGGGCGGCCAGCGCCGCGAGCTTCTTCGTCATGCCTGTGCCCCTTCGGTTTCCGTGGAGGCGAAGGCCTCCTTGATCTCCTTGGGTCCGAACGGCCAGGTGCGCTCGGCCTTGGCGTAGATCAGGTACGCGATCGCGCCGACGGCGATCCAGCCCAGCGAGAGCCCGATCGAGAGCCAGGTCGCGGAGACGTAGATGTAGACCCAGCCGACCAGCGCGAGCAGCGTCGGCACCGGGTAGAGCCACTGCCGGTAGGGCCGCTTCAGGTTCGGCTGGCGGCGGCGCAGCGTCACGATCGCCGCGACCTGGGCCAGCGACTGGATGATGACCAGGGTGGCGACGGCCGCGTTGATGACGTCGGTCAGCGTGAACAGCGAACCGATGATGGTGATCGCGCCCATGGTGAGCACGCCGGCGGTCGGCAGGTTCAGCTTCGGGTGCAGCCTGCCGAACATCGACAGGAACACCTTGTCCCGCGCGGCTTCGAACGGCACGCGCGAGCCGCCGAGCAGGCCGGCGAACACCGAGCCGACGGCCGCGATGACGATGAGGACCGTGACGATCTTCGCCGTCACGCTCCCCCACGCCTGCTCCAGCACGGTCGAAGCCACCGAGGTGGCGGTCTTCAGCTCCTCCAGGGGAACCGAGCCGAGCACGCCGACCTGCAGCAGGAAGTAGAGGCTCATGATGCCGACGATCGAGAACAGGATCGACCGCGGGAGCGTCCGGCCGGGCGAGCGGACCTCGCCGCCGAGGTAGGCCGTCGTGTTGTAGCCGAGGTAGTCGTAGATCGCGATGATCAGGCCGGCGCCGAGGCCGCCCCAGAACGTGCCCTCACCGGCCGAGCTGAACGCGCCCGGGGTGAAGGCGAACGCCTGCGCGCCGCTGAAGTGCGAGAACGCCGCGACGATCGTGGTGAGCACCGCGATCAGCATGACCACGAACAGCACAGTCGTGAGCTTGCCGATCTGGCCGATCTTGCGGAACAGCGCGGCCACGATGACGAGCGTGACACCGACGCCGATGATCTTGCCCAGCGCCGTCGTGCCCGCGTCGTCGGTGACGCCGGGGATCAGGTAGCCGAGGTACTGGACGAGGCCGATGATGCCGGTGGACATGATCAGCGGGATGAACAGCACCGCGCTCCAGACGAACAGGAACGGCATCAGCCGTCCGGTGCGGTACTGGAACGCTTCGCGCAGGTAGAGGTAGGTGCCGCCGGCACCCGGCATCGCGGCGCCGAGTTCGGCCCAGATGAGCCCGTCGGCCAGCGCGACGATCGCCCCGATGATCCAGCCGAACATCGCCTGCGGGCCGCCCATGGTGGCGACCATGGCGGGGATCGTGACGAACGGGCCGATACCGCACATCTGGGTCATGTTGATCGCGGTGGCCTGCATCGGGCCGATCTTGCGTTCAAGGGCGGGCTGTGGCTCCCCTGAACGAGTGGGTGAACTCACGACGTGCCTCCGTCTAGTAGTTAGTAAAGTTTCTTAACATAGAACGGACCGGGTCGAAAGGGTTCCGTGGATAAACTTGCGGCAACGCGGATCGGAGTGGGGACGTCGTGGGGCGAATCGGGCCGCAGGTGGGAACGCCGGCGAGCATGCGGGCGCTGAACCAGCGCCTGGTGCTGGAGCGGCTGCGCGGCCAGGGTGAAGCGACGCGACCGCAGATCGCGGCCGACACGGGGCTGTCGAAACCCACAGTGGGACAGGCGCTCCTCGACCTCGAACAGCACGGACTGGTCCGGACCACCGGCCGCAGCCTGGCCGGCCCGGGCCGCGCGGCGGTCGTCTACCGGGCGGCGCCGGACGCGGGGCACGTCGTCGGCGTCGACATCGGACGGCGGGCGATCCGGATCGCCGTGGCCGATTTGGAAGGCAGCATCGTGGCGCGGCTCGACGAGCCCAACCGGTGCCGTTCGGGGAGTGCTTTGGTGCGCACCGTAAGCGAATCCGTCGAACGGGCGGTGGCTTCCGCCGGGCTGTCCCCGCACGACGTCGTCTCGACGGTGGTCGGCACGCCGGGCGTCCCCGACCCGGCGACGGGGACGGTCCACCGCGCGCCGAACCTGCCGGGCTGGGAGCGGCGCGGGCTGCTGCACGAGCTGGTCGCGGCGTTGGCGGTCGCGGGTTCGGACGTGGACGTCGTGGTGGAGAACGACGCGAACCTGTGCGCGGTGGGCGAGCACGCCCTCGGGGCGGCGCTGGGTGTCGACGTGCTGGTGTGCTTGACGGTGGGCACCGGGATCGGCATGGGCCTGCTGGTCGACGGCCGGAGATCGTGGCGGGGCAGCTGGGTGAGGACGCGGTGTTGGCAGGGGCCATCGCGACGGCGCTGGGGACGGCCCGGGAGCTGGTGTTCGACCGGCGAGGCTTGCGCCGCGCGGCGGGTGGGGCTCAGGAGAACGACCGGTCACTCAACCGCCATCTACACGCCACCGGGCGGCCGAGGCACGCAGAACGACCGGTCACCCTAGCGCGCGAGAAGCTGGTACTCCTGCACGTCCGGCGGCCGGGAAGCAAGCAGAACGACCGGTCACCCACGCGGGAACCAGCTCCGCTGCACCCCCGGCGGGCCCGGGAGAACGACCGGTCACCCACCCACCGCGAGCTAGTCCGAAGGACCGCGCAAGGTGAGCACCACCCGCAGCACGTGCTCCACCGCGGTCGGGAACGGCGCTCCCCGCAACTCCCCCCGCTCCGCCAAATTCTCCGACGCGAACTCCAGCACCCGCTCCGGCCCACCCCGCCGCACCACGAGCGCCGCCAGGTCTTCGAGGTCCAGGTCCGGGTGATCCAAGCGCGTCAAGGCGAACTCGACCATCAGCTCTTCCGACGTCATGTCCACCTCCTCCCTCCATCCTAAGCGCGTCGGGTTAACACTTGATCGAACAGACTTCGAGCCCCGATGTGGTGATCTCCACGTCGCCCCCCGACACCCACAGCAGGCCGGGTTGCGCCGTTCGGCGGAGATTTCGGGCGATCGTGTACGGACCGCGAATACCCGGTAACACGGACGAGTCGGTCAGTCATGATGCAGGACCACCCGGCGGCGGATCGGAGGCGACATGGCCCTGCACCGGCAGCGCACGCGAGCCGGGGTCCGGCGCCCGCGGCACGCCCTCCCCGCCCGTTGGTGGCCGCCCGTTCTCGTCGCTGCCTCGATTGCCGCCGTTGTCCCCGGGGACACCGTCGGGGGCTTGTTGGTCGGGACGAGCGTCCTCGTGGCCCTGACCGCGCTGGCCGCCGCACGGCGCGTGCTGGGGCACGCCTCGGTGCACGTCAACCTCATCCTCGCGGAAGAGCTCGCGAACACGCGTGATCCCGGCTTGTCAACCCGTAGTTAGTGTTGGTAAATCACCATTCCCACCGCCCTACGGAAGTCGGCTCCGGTGATGGCGAACAGCCGGTAAATTTTCGACAGCGCGCGCAAATCCGGCAAATCCCCGTCCCCCCACGAGGAGTCTTCCGATGTCGAGGAAGTTCGCCCTGGCCGGCGCCGTCGCGCTGGCCCTGGCCGTCACGCCGATCGCCGCGGGCACCGCGTCCGCCGCTCCGGCCGGCACCCAGCAGGAAGCGGCCGTCACCACGGTCTACTACAGCACGGCCAGCGCACCGTCGTTCCGCTCGGTGATCAACGCCGGTGCCGCCAACTGGAACCGCAGCGTGACCAACGTCAGACTGGTCGAGCGCAACTCCGGCGCGAGCCTGCGCTACACCGAGGGGAACGACCCCCGCGGGTCCTACGCCTCGACCAACGGTCACGGCAGCGGCACCATCTTCATCGACTACACCCAGGCCCGCCAGTACAACCCGACCCGCATCGCGGCGCACGAGACCGGCCACGCCCTCGGGCTGCCGGACCACTACTCGGGCCCGTGCTCGGAACTGATGTCCGGCGGCGGCCCCGGCCCGTCCTGCACCAACGCGGTGCCGAACTCCGCCGAGCGCAGCCGGGTCAACTCGCTGTGGGCCAACGGCCTCGTGGCGACGAACCAGCAGCAGGTCTACGAAACGATCTACGGCTTCTGATCCTGAGCTGAGCGCGGCCCCGGGGCGATCTTCCCCGGGGCCGCGCTCGCGTTGCCCATACCGGAAGCATGAACGAGCCTGTACCCCGCGAATCGCGCCGACGCGGGCTCGACTCTGGATCACCGTCGCCGCGGTGCCGGCGGCAGCGTCCGCCGTCTTCTTCTACTTCACCCGGCGCTCCACGGTGTCCGAAGGCGGTTCGGCCAAGCGCCGGCCCGGCGCCACCGGGAACCACGGCATCCGGTATCGCGCGCGCCGTCGTGCCGGTGCGGCGGCCGTTGATCGCACCCAGGCACAGGGCCGCGTACACCACCACGATCGAGGTGCTCGTCACCACCAGCAGCAGCTTCGGGTCCACGAAACACAACAACGCCGCCGCCAGCGCGCGGTTCACGGCGCCGGGCCACGCGCGGTCGCGGAGTACGAAAACCTCCGATCCGTGCCGTGGGGCCGGATCGACCCGTTCTTCGAAGCGGTGGTGCAGGTCGTCGAGGAAGCGGTGCTCAACGCGCTGGTGGCGAACCGGGAGATGACCGGCCACCGCGGACGCCGGGTGCCTGCCCTGCCCACCGCGCGCTGTCTCGGCCGACCCTGACCGGGATGACCTCGGTGATCATCCCGATGTCACACGACCGCGGCGTCAATACGGTCAAACGATGCGAACAGCACTTCTCGCCGGACTCTCCGGCGCACTCATCGTTTCCGCCGCTCCGGCCGCGGCCGCGGCCACGAGGCTCGAACTGCCCGCGCCGACCGGGCCCTACGCCATCGGCAGCACCGAACTCCACCTGGTCGACCACGCGCGGCCCGATCCCTGGGTCGCGGGCACGACGCGGGAGCTGATGGTGACCGTCCGGTACCCGGCGCGACCCGGCAGCGGCCCGAAAGCGCCGTACCTGACGCCGGGTGCCGCGAAGCTCGTGTCCGAAGAGGACGCGGCGCAGCTCGGCATCCCCGCGAACCGGCTGGACTACACGTTTCCCACGCACGCCCGCACCGGCGTGCCCGCGGCCGGCGGAAGGCGGCCCGTCGTGCTCTACTCCCCCAGCGCGAAGTACCCGCGCTCGGTCGGCAGCGCTCAGCTGGAACAGCTCACGAGCGAGGGCTACGTGACGGTGGCCGTCGACCACACCCACGAACCGGCGGCGGTCGAGTTCCCCGGCGGCCGCGTCGAACGGCGGGCGCTGCCACCGGGCACCGACGGCAAGAAGCTGATCGCCACGCGGGTGGCGGACATCCGATTCGTCCTCGACGAGCTGGAAACCCTGACGCGGGGCGGAAACCTCCCGGCCGGGCTGTCCCTCGACCTGACCCGGATCGGCATGTTCGGCCACTCCGCCGGCGGGTTCACCACGGGCGAGACGATGGTGTCGGACCGGCGCATCGACGCGGGCGCCGATCTCGACGGCAGCATGGCGTACAGCCAGTCCGCCCGCGACTACGGCCAGGTCGCCGACGAGGGACTCGACCGGCCGTTCCTCCTGCTCAGCGCGGGCGATCACAGCGCGGCGTCCGACGGTTCGTGGCAGGAGTTCCTGCGCCACCAGCAAGGCCCGGTCCGCGAACACCACCTCCCGGACGGCGAGCACTTCAGCTACACCGACTACCAGGCACTCCTCCCCCAGCTCGGCCTGGACCCGGCGACGCTCGCGCCGTTCATCGGCACCGTCGACGCCGAGAGCAGCGTCGCCACGCAACGCGCGCAGCTGAGCGCGTTCTTCGGCTGCTATTTGCGAGGTTGACGAGATAGCCGAGGGGCACCGCGCTGTTCCCGTTGGGCACCAACCCTGTTTCCCACTCGCGGCGTCAGTTGAGGTGCAGGTAGTCGAGTTCGGCGTAACCGGTGCCGCCGGCGAAGAACGGTGCGCCCTTGACCAGCCGGATCGTGTTGTAGCCCGCGTGCAGGCTCACCGACGTCGAAACCGTGCCGAACTGATCCCAGCCGGCGGTCGGCGGGTAGCTGACCGTCGACCAGCCACCGCCGTTGCAGGCCAGGCCCTGGGTCGACGTCGCCCCGGTGCCGTTCGCGTAGCCGATGGTCATCGTGTAGGAACGCGCACTCGGCACGTTCACCACGAAGTCCAGATAGCTGTCGTTGCGCGGGTCGCCGGAGTTGTCGATGCGGCCGACGTAACCACCGTTGGACGCGGTAGAACTCGACAGCCGCTGCGCGCGGAACACCGACGCGTTCTCGGCCTCGTACCTCTGCTGGTAAGTGCCGCCGGCCGGTTCGACCACCAGGTGGTACGCGCTGGTCGCGGACATGTTCGGCACCGGCACCGTGATCTGTCCATTCGCGACGGTGTAGGTCGACGTCGAAATGCTCGTCGGCGCGGTCACGGCGGTGAACCGGCCGGACGACGGCGTCGACTCCAGCGTGACGCGGACCGTGCCGCTGAGCCCGGTCACCCGCACCGAGTTGGTACCCGACTCGTCACCGAACACGACGTCGACGCGTTTGCGCGTGGTGTCATAGGAGGCGAAGCCGTCCAATCCGGACTGCGCGGGCGGGGTGGTGCTCACCATCGATCCGGCCATGTCGCCGTACCACTTGTAGAGCCACCACGTCCCGGTCGGCTGGGTGTTGTTCACGACCAGGCCGTTCACGGTCCCGTACTCGTACCAGAACGCCCGGTCGGCGGCCGCCACCCCGGCGCGTTCCAGCTTCGAGACGTAGTTCGCCACGCGCCCGGGCACGTCGACCTCGTCCGTCCACGCGTACTCGTTGATGAAGATCTGCCGCGGACTGATGCCGAGCGACGACTCCACGGACCGGTACGCGGCCACGTCGGCCGCGATCGACGCGCTGCTGTGGTTCAGCTCGTGCCAGACTACGAGGTCCGGCACGGTGTTCGTGCTCTTCGCGGCGGTCAGGAACGTCCGCATCCGGTTGGCGTCCCAGCCCGCGTAACCGGGGCCGGCGACCGGAGTGACGGTGTCGCGGGTCCGGATCCGTTGCACTGTCCGCGCCCATCCGGCGTTGAAGTCCCCCGCCGCGGCGGTGTCCCACGTCCAGTCGGGCTCGTTCCAGATCTCCCACGCCGCGACATTGCTCACCGAGGTGGCCGCGAGCCGCTTCGAGACCATGGTGTCCACTTTGGCCAGCCAGTCGGCCCAGCCCACCCACTTGTAGGGGAAGTCCGGGTAGATGTCCGGCATCCGGATCACCTGCGCCGCGCCGACGCGGTCCGCCTGCGGCGCGATCTTCAAGGCGTCCCCGCCGGCCGGCTGGCCGTTCGGCTTCTGCCCGACGTCCGGCGGCGGCTGGGTCAGGGTGTTCAGCTTGAGGGGCAGCAGCGTCGAATCCGCCGGCCGGTTGTTCTCGGCCAGCGCGTAGAGGCCGCCGGCGGCGGCGTGCGTGACCGGCCGGAACGGCGCCGCGGCGTTCACCACGAGGGTGTGCCCGGCGGCTTGCGCCGGAGCCACCACCGTGAGGCCGGTGAGAACGGCGGCGGTGAGCGCGAGAGTGGTTCGTGACATCGGTACCTCGATCCTGACGGGGACGGGTCACTCCGTGGTGGCGACCGGGATCCAGACCCGCATCGGGCCGGGAGTCCGGTTGCCCCACAGGAAGTACGGGATCGCGGTCAGCTCGACCGGCTCGCCGGCCGCCGGAGCCGGTTCGCCCGGGTACAGCTCGTCCGATGCGGGCGCCTCGACGGAGCCCCGCGCGGTGAGGGTCACCGGCACGTCCGGCAGCTTTCCCTCGGCGAGCCGCGCGGCCGGGTCGATCCGCACGTCTTCCAGCGTGACGCCGTCGGGCAGGTCGGCTTGCTCCAGGCAGTACACGAGCGGTCCGCGCGTGACGGCGACGCAGCCGCGTACGGCGTCGATCCGCGGATGCGGCCGGACGACGCGGCCGGGCATCGGCAGGTCGAGGGTCACCGTGGTGCCGGCGGACCAGTCGCGGCGGACCTCGGCGTACCCGTCGCGGACGTCGGCGGGCTCGCCGTCGACCAGCGCGCCGGACGCCCAGCCCGGGACGCGCAGGGCCAGCGTGAGCGCGGCGTCCGTCGTCACGGTCAGCTCGATGCGGCCGTCCCACGGGTACTCGGTGCGCGTGCCGACGTGGACGTCGGCACCGTCCACAGTGGTCCGCAGTTCCCCGGCGGTGTACAGGTGCACCTGGAGACCGCCGTGGTCGGTCGTGGCCACGTAGCCCGACAGCGACGCGACGAGCCGGGCGAGGTTGGGCGGGCAGCAGGCGCACGAGTACCACGGCAGCCGCTGCGACGGCGCGTCCTCGTGCGAACCGTCGTGACCGGTGCGCAGGTGCAGCGGGTTGGAGTAGAAGAAGTGCGTGCCGTCCAGCGCGGTCGAGCCGGCGATCACGTTGTACAGCGCGCGTTCCATCTCGTCGGCGTACCGGCCTTCGCCGGTGGCGAGCAGTAGCCGCCAGTTGCCCTGGAAGCTCGCGATCGCGGCACAGGTCTCGCCGTACGCCCGGTCGGGCGGCAGCTCGTACGGGTCGCCGAACGCCTCGTCGCGGTGACGGGAACCCTGCGCCCCGGTGAGGTAGGTCTTCGCGCCGAAGGCGTCGGCCCACAGGCGGCGGGCGGCGTCGAGCAGCTCGTCGTCGCGCGTTTCGACGGCGACGTCCACGACACCGGCGAGCAGGTACAGCTGGCGCACGACGTGCCCGGCGACCTCGTCGGCTTCCCGGACGGGCACGTGGTCCTGCAGGTACCGCGGGCCGAACCGTTCGCCGTTGAGCAGGCCGTGTCCGCGCAGGTCGAGGAACCGGCGCGCCAGCTCCAGGTAGGGCCGGTGCCCGGTCACCCGGTAGAGCTCGACCAGGGCGGTCTCGATCTCCGGGTGCCCGTCGACGTCGTCGACGGTCGAAAACCGTTCCACGATCAGGTCGGCGAAGCGCCGGGCGACCGTGACGAGCTGGGCGCCCACCCCGGCCCGCGCGGCGGCGACGGCGGCCTGGATCAGGTGGCCCGCGCAGTACAGCTCGTGGCTCCAGTGCAGCTCCCGCCACCGCAGCTCGGGCTGGTCGACGGCGAAGTACGAGTTCAGGTAGCCGTCGTCCCCCTGCGCCTTCGCCACCAGCGCGGCGGTGGTGTCCAGGAACGCGCGCAGCTCGGCGTCGTCCGGCGTCCGGCCGAGCTGCCAGGCGGCGGCTTCGAGGGTCTTGTAGACGTCGGAGTCGGCGAACCACATGTTGCGGCGCTCGGCGTCGACCTCGCCGGTGACGCGCCGGAGGTTGTCCAGGGCCCCCGCGACGTCGAGCTGGCCGGCGCAGTGCGGCAGGGTCCGGGTCGCGTTGCGCTCCTGCCAGCCACCGAGCAAGCTGCCCGCCGCGAAGGTGACGGCGCCGAGGAACAGCGGCCGCAGGGCGGACGTCGCGGCGGACGTGGGGTGGGCGGGGCCGAGGACGCGTTCGGTCATCGAGTGCTCCTGTCACAGCCTTTGAATGTCTCAGCCTTTGAATGTCTCAGCCCTTGAATGTCTCAGCCTTTGAGGGCTCCCGAGGTGAAGCCGCGGACGTAGTACCGCTGCAGGACGAGGAAGACCGCCACGCACGGCAGGGCGGAGACCACCACTCCCGCTTGCAGGGCCCCGAAGTCGACCGAGCCGAGGCTGCCGGACTGCAGGTTGAACAGCGCGACCGGCAGCGTGAACTTCTCGCCGTCGGTGAGGAAGATCAGCGGCGCGACGAACTCGTTCCACGCCGCCAGGAACGAGAACAGCGCGATGGTGACGACGCCGGGGACCACCCCGCGCAGCAGCACCCGGCGCAGCGCGCCGCCGACCGAGCAGCCGTCGATCAGCGCCGCCTCCTCGAGCTCGATCGGCAGCGCCTCGAAGGAGTTGCGCATCATGAACAGCCCGAACGGCAGCTGGAGGACGGCCATGACGAGACCCAGCCCGATCAGGGAGTTCTGCAGGCCGAGCCAGCCGAGCAGGATGTAGAGCGGCACCAGGATCGTCGTGTAGGGCACCATCAGGATGGCCAGCGTGACCAGGAACAGCAGGTTGCGCCCGGGGAAGGCGAGCCGGGCCATGGCGTAGCCGCCGAGCGTGGTCGTCACGACGGTGACGCTCACCGCGACGAGCGCGACCACGGTCGTGTTGAGCAGGTAGGTGCCGAGGCCGGCGCCGTAGTCGGCGAGGCGGCGGTAGTTGTCGGTCCCGGAGTCGCCGGCCTCCCGCCCGGTGAGCGACGAGTAGAGCGTCCAGAGCAACGGCAGCAGGAACAGCACGGCCAGCGCCGCGCTCGTGACGTACCTGCCCGCGCCCCGCATCACCGGCCCTCCCGGCGGATCAGGCGCAGCTGGGCGACGTTGAGGACGATGAGCACGGCGAGCGTCGCGACCGACACCGCGGCGGCCCGGCCGAGATCCTGCGACAGGAACGCCTCGCGGTAGATGTCGATGACGACCGTGGCGGTGTCGTGCCGGCCGCCGGTGAGGATGAAGAACTGGTCGAACGCCAGCAGGGAGCCGGTCAGCGACAGCACCGCCGCGAGCGCGAGCGTCGGGCGCAGCAGCGGCAGCGTCACCCGCCAGAGGATCTGCCACCGGGTGGCGCCGTCGATGCGCGCGGCTTCGTAGAGCTGGGGGTCGATGCTCTGCAGGCCGGTCATCAGGATGAGCATGTAGAACCCCGCGAACCGCCAGGTGATCATCCCGACCGTCGAGCCGAGCGCGCTGCCGCCCGAGCCGAGCCAGTCCACGCGGCCGAAGCCGAGGAAGTCCACGAGGTGGTTGAGCGCGGACGAGTCGGTGTTGAACAGCCCGTAGAACAGCAGGCTGGTCGACGCGAGCCCGACCGCGCTGGGCAGGAAGAACACCGTGCGGGCCACGCCGGCGCCGGGCCGGTCGTGCTGGACCAGCAGCGCCAGCCCGAACGCGACGATCCCGAGCACCACGGTCGTGATCAGCGTGTACTTCACCGTGAACCCGACCGCGCGCAGGAAGAGGGGGTCGCTCAGCGCGTCGTAGTTCTCGACGCCGTTGGGTGCCGAGACGCCGACCAGCGGCCAGTGGTTGACCGACATCCACAGCATCAGCCCGAGCGGGATGACGAAGAAGACGGCGACCAGCACGGCCATCGGGGTGGCGTAGGCGATGCCCAGCCGTCGCCGGTGCCGGGCGATCGAGCCGCGCCGTGCCGGCGCCGGGGTCTCCGGCGCCGACACCCGCGAGGACAAGAGCGACACCATCGTCAGCTGCCACTGGCGAGGGACTCGGTGACGGCCGCATTGTGCTGTTTCAGGGTCGCGCCGACGTCTCCGCCGCCGAACACCGCGTCGATCACCGTCGCGGTCCACGGACCGTTGGTGTCGTTGAACGTCTTGCCGAAGTTGACCGAGATCGGCGTCTGTCCCTGGCCGGCGAGCCGGTTGAACACGCCGAGCCGCGGGTCTTGCTTCGCGTAGGTGTTGTCGGCGAGGTCCGAGCGGACGGTGATGTTCTTGCTCTTCGCCACGACGTCGACCTGGGCCGCATCCGACAGCGTCCAGGCGAGGAAGTCCCAGGCGGCCGCGGCGTGCGCGCTGTTGCTGCCGATGCCGACGACGTCCCCGCCGACGAACGACGAGCTGCCGCCGGTCAGGCCGGGGATCGGCGCGACGCCGACCTGCAGGTCCGGCCCCTCCTTGATGCCCTGCAACGCGGTCGCGCCCATCGGCTGGATGCCGATCTTGCCGTCGGCGAACGGCTGGGTCCACGTGGGCCCGGATTCGTTCTTCGCCGAAGTCGGCACGACGCCGTCGGTGTAGAGCTGCCGCAGCAGCGAGTAGACTTGGGCGGCCTGGGGGCTGTCGAGCGTGGCCGCGGTGCCCTGGTCGTTGAGCACCGTGCCGCCGGAAGCCCAGATCATCGGCCAGCTGGTGAACAGCTGGCAGCCCGGGCAGGCGCCCCCGAAGAAGTAGCCCTTGACGTCCCCGCCGAGCGCGGCGATCTTGCGCGCAGCCGCGGCCAGCTCGTCCAGAGTGGACGGTGGCTTCGCGGGGTCGAGGCCGGCGCGGGTGAACAGGACCTTGTTGTAGAAGACTGCGGACAGGTCGATGTCGTGCGGCAATGCGTAGTGCTTGCCTTCGAAGGTCGCCGCCTTCATGTGCGCCGGGGCGAGGGAACCCTGGAACGGTAGCTGGTTCACGCGGTCGGTGAGGTCGAGGAACAGGCCCTTGGCCGCGTAGTTCGGCGCGTAGACGACGTCGGCGGCCAGCAGGTCCGGCAGCTGCCTCGCGCCCGCGGCGGTACCGACCTTCTGCTGGTAGGAATCGGCCGGGAAGACCGTCAGCTTCACCTTGTTCTGGTGGCTCGCGTTGTAGGCGTCGATCAGCGTCTGGCTGAAGGTGGCCGTCGGCGACCGGGTCCACATGGTGATCGTGGTGCCGTCGTCGACGCCGGCGGTGTCCCCCGCCGCCGCCCCGGTCGGCCCGCTCTGGCAGGCCGCGAGGAGAAGCACGCCCGCGATCGCGGCCGCGCCCCTGGTTCGGATGTGCGAAGTCATCGACTCTCCTAACGGGAGGCCGCCGCCTGTGAACGTCGAGGAGTGGAGCGAGGCAGAATCCGGGAAACCTCGGAAACCGGTTGCCGAACCAAGTTAGGCTCTTCCTCACGGACTCGTCAAGCGCCGTTTGCACCACAGCGGCGGCGTTGCTGGTGGTCGTCGGTCGAGGCCGGAGGTACTGTGCCACCATGCCCCCGAGGAAACTTTCGGAAACTCCCGGAAACGTCGGCAAGCCGGCCACGATCAGCGAGGTCGCGCTGCTGGCCGGCGTCGCGGTCGGCACGGCGTCGAAAGCGCTCAACGGCCGCGGGTCGCTGCGCCCGGAGACCCGGCAGCGCGTACTGTCCGCCGCCGACCAGCTGGGCTTCCAGCCCAACCGGGCGGCCGTCACCCTCAACTCGGGCCGCACCTACACCGTCGGCATGATCACCACCGACACGATCGGCCGGTTCAGCATCCCGCTGATGATGGGCGCGGAGGACGCGCTGGGCGCCGGCGAGATGTCGGTCTTCCTCTGCGACGCCCGCGACGACCCGATCCGCGAGCAGTACTACCTGCGCACGCTGCTCTCGCGCCGCGTCGACGGCATCATCGTCACCGGCCGCCGGACCCAGGCGCGGCCGCCGATCGGCGCGGCCCTGCCCATCCCGGTGGTGTACGCGTTCATCAGCTCGGCCGACCCGCACGACTGCTCCGTCGTGCCGGACGAGGCGGGTGGGGCGCGCAAGGCCGTCGAGCACCTCCTGGCCACCGGACGGCGCCGCGTCGCCCACGTCACCGGCCCCGAGCACCACCATTCGGCGACCGTGCGCGCGACCGCGGCCGTCGAGCGGCTCGCCTCGGACGGCCTGGATCTCGTCGGCGCGCCGATGTTCGGCGAGTGGAGCGAGGCGTGGGGCCGGCAGGCGGTGCGGATGCTGCTCGGCGCGGGTTCTCCGTTCGACGCGGTGTTCTGCGGCAGCGACCAGATCGCCCGCGGGGTCGCCGACGCCCTGCAGGCGGCCGGCCGCCGCGTCCCCGACGACGTCGCGCTGGTCGGCTTCGACAACTGGGACGTCATGGCGCTGGCCTGCCAGCCGCCGCTGACGAGCGTCGACATGGAACTGGAGGCGCTCGGCCGGACCGCCGCCGACCTGCTGCTGGCGGCGATCAACGGCTCACCTTCTCCCGGCCCGCACACGCGGCCGTGCCGGCTGGTGATCCGCGACTCGACCGCGTAGGTCACCGCCGGGTCCACTGCTGGTCGGCCCCGCCGCCGCAGGCCCAGAGGATGATCTTCGTGGCGTTCGTGGTGCCGGCACCGCTCGCGTCCAGGCACCGCCCGGAGAGTGCGTTGGTGATGGTGCCGTTCGCGTTGAGCGTCCACTGCTGGTTGCGCTGGCCGTTGCAGTCCCAGATGACCACCGCGGTGCCGTTGGTGGTCCCGTTGTCGTACGCGTCGAGGCATTTGGTGCCGTTGACGACGAGCTGGCCGCGCGCCGGCGTCCACGTCTGGTTGGGTCCCGCGGCGCAGTCCCAGAGCTGGGTCTGGACGCCGTTGGTGATGCTGTTGTCGTCGACGTCGAGGCACCGGTTCGACTGCATGCCGACCACCTGGATGCCGTTGCTTCCCGGCAGGGGCAGGATCGCGACGTCCGTGAGCTGCGGTGACGCCCCCGAGAACGTCAGGGAGTTCGTCCCTTTGCCCAGGGAGACCACGGCCGAGACGGTCTTGGCCGCTCCCCCGGTCGCCGGGAACTTCAGGACGGTCGGCTGCTGGCCGTTCACCGCGACGGTCGGGGTCTGCGTGGTCGTGGCGCTGTAGGTGAAGGTCGCGACGGCCAGACCTGTTGCGGCGGCGGCGATCGTCGTGCCGTGCGTGGATGCGGCGTCGGTGCCCTGCACGGTCAGCAGCACCGAGTCGTTGGCCGGGACGCTCACGCTGTAGCCGTTGGCGTAGGTGCCTTTGTCGCCGGCGGCCCAGAGGTTCCGCACCTTCGCTGACGCCGTCGTCAGGCCGAGGTCGGCCCAGCGCGCGGTCATCGTCGCCGCCGAAGACGTCCGGTTGAGCAGCAAGACTGCCCGCCTGCCTGATCCGCTCAGGACTTTGCCGTAGACCTGGAGACCGGCGGCGTCCTCGGCGACCTTCACCCCTTGAAGACCGCGGGAGTCCTGGTCGACGGCGATGACTTCCCGGTTCTTCAGGATGGTCGCCGTCTCCGCGGTCATCGTCGCGAGGTTGTTGCCCGCGAGCAGCGGCGCGCCGGAGACCGCCCACATGCCCATTTCGGTCCGGCCCTGCGCGGCGGTCAGCCCGGGCATGCCGACGGTGAGCATGTCGGGGTCGTTGACGTACCCGGTGTGCTGCGAGACGGGGTGCTGCGCCTGGTCGAAGTTGGTCAGCGCCTGCGGGAGCGTCGCCGTCTGGCCGTAGTAGATGATGTCCGTGCTGGTGCGCCACATCGGGGCCGTGCCGGCGCCCCAGTTCCACGGGTTCTTCTTGCCCCAGTCGCAGATCGACAGGACGAGCGTGCGCCCGGTCTGCGCGGTCGCGGCGCGGTTGGCGTCGCTGATCGCCCGGTAGGTGCTCGCCGGGTCGAGGCCTTCGGCGTCGCCGCCGCACCAGTCGACCTTGACGAAGTCGAAGCCCCAGCGCTGGAACTGCAGCATGTCCTGCAGGTAGTGGCCCTCGCTGCCGGAGCCGGGCGCCGCGGGGCGGCCGGTCGGGAAGTAGTAGCCGCAGCCGTCGCGCCCGGCGTCGGTGTAGATGCCGGCCTTCAGGCCCTTGCCGTGCAGGTAGTCCGCGATCGCCTTCATCCCGCCGGGCCATTCGGTCTCGTCGACGGTGATGTTTCCGGCGTCGTCGCGGGTTCCCTGCCACCAGCCTTCGTCGATGTTGACGTAGCTGTAGCCGGCGTCCTTCAGGCCGGCCGACACCAGCGCGTCGGCCTGCGCTTTGATGACGTTGTAGTCGATCTTGGCGGCGAAGGAGTTCCAGGAGGCCCAGCCCATCACGGGAGGCGGGACGGGGGTTTCCGCGGCGTTCGCGGTCCCGGTACCCAGGAGCGTTCCGGTGAGCAGCAGGAGCACGGACATCGCTTGGCGCAGCTTCATGGCATCGCTCCGACTTCGTCGTCGGGAATGTTAGCGTTAACATTCCGGGGTACGGATGAATTGTTGACCTCCGGGGGTTTCTCGTCAAGGGTCGGTCGGTGCTGGGTTCTCAAGATGCGGCTTCGCCGGGGCGTGGGAAATCGGCGCTTGCTGTCCTTGCTTGTTGCTCAGTGCGAGAGCGCCGATTCCCCACGCAACGGTGCCCCTGGCGGGCTGCCGCTTCCACCTGATCGAGTGATGAACATGCGTTCGTGGACCGGTAATCTTGGTGTGTGGACAGACAAGCGGTGTTGCAAGCGGATGCGGTGGCCTTGGCCGACCGCATCTCCGCGCTGCTCACTGTTGTGCGGTCTGCCGAGGCCGAAATCGGTGCGCTGCTCGTGGAAATCGAGTCGCGCGGGGTGATGGAACTCTTCGGATACCGTTCTGTGGCGCGGTTGTTCGAGCATCTGGCCGATGTTCCCAAGGCTGCCGCTGAGTCTGTGGTGAAGCGGGCTCGGGCTCTTACGCCCGGCCACAACCTCGACGGCACACCTGTTTCCGCTGTCGCTCCCGCCACCGGCGCTGCCGCGTCGGACGGCCGGTTGAGCACGCCGATGATCGACACCATCATCGGCGCCCTGACCCAGATCCCGCCCGAGCACCGCGACGACGCCGAACAGCACCTGCTCACGTTCGCCGAAGACGCCGGGCACAAGCAAGTCGCCGCGTTGGGTGCCCGGATCCTGGCCCACCTCGACCCCGATGGCGCCGAGCCCGACACCACCGAACCTGCTACTCCTTCTCGCGAGCTGTCGTTGCGTCGCAAGAGAACCGGGATATGGGAACTTCAGGGTCGCTTCGACGACGAAACCGGCACCCGGGCCAGCGCCCTGCTCGACTCGTTGGCCGAACGCCGCACCAGCGACGAGGGCCCCGACTTGCGCTCCCCGCAGGAACGCTACGGCGACGCCTTCTCCGACGCGATCGACCTGGCGTTGAACTCCTCGGACTTGCCGATGCAGGCCGGCGAACGAGCCCACGTGATGGTCGCCGTGTCGCTGGAAGACTTGAAGTCGGGCGTCGGGCGGGCCATCCTCGGCGACACAGGCACGATGTCGGCGGCCGAAGCCCGGATCCACGCGTGTGATTGCATGCTCATCCCCACGGTGCTGGGCGGCAAGAGCGAACCCCTCGACCTCGGACGCCAACGCCGCCTGGTCCCACCCGGAATCCGCCGCGCGTTGTATCTGCGCGACCGCGGTTGCGCCTTCCCTGGCTGTCATCGTCCACCCCGGCACTGTCAAGGTCACCACGTCCGGCATTGGGCTGACGGCGGCCCCACCGAGCTGGGCAACATGGTGCTGATGTGCGCGCATCACCACCGGCTCCTGCACCGCTCGGGTTGGCAGGTCCGCATCGCCGCCGACGGCCTCCCCGAATTCCTGCCACCAGTGTTCCTGGACAAGCGCCGAAAACCCAGGCGCAACAACCTACATCAGCCGCTGCCGTTCGCGGCTTAGTCGAGTATGGGATGGGCCCGTAGCCACCGGCTACGGGCCTACACCCACGCCCTAAGGAGTTTCCGGGTCGGGCGCCCCACACCGGCACGGCCGCCGCGGTCCCGAACCCGGCTCAACCCCAGCTCAAGAAGCGGTAGTGCAGCCCGGTCGACGACTCCTGCCACTCCTCCACAGAGTCCGGCACCCGACCCACATCCGGCGCCCGCGTGTCGCCCTCGAAGGTCTCCTGGATCTCCGTCACCACAATCCGGTCCGCGAACGGCAGCGCCGCCCGGTACACCGCCGCGCCGCCGATCACCCAGCCGTCTCCGGACACCGTGGCCAGCGCCGGCGCCAGATCCGGGAACGTCTCCACGCCCTCCTGCGGTGTGCGCGACAGCACGAGGTTGCGCCGGCCCGGCAACGGCCGGAATCGCGGCGGCAGCGACTCCCACGTGCGGCGTCCCATGAGGACGGTCGCGCCCGCGGTCAGCGTTCGGAAGTGTTTCAAGTCCTCCGGCAGGTGCCACGGTAGCGTGCCGTCGCGGCCGATGATGCCGTTCGCCGACTGGGCCCAGACCAGCCCGATCACACCGCCACCGGGGCCTTGATACCCGGGTGCGGGTCGTAGCCGTCGAGCGCGATGTGCTCGTACGTGTAGTCGAACAGGCTGTCCGCCGGCTTCAAGCCCAACGTCGGGAACGGCCGCGCGTCGCGGGCGAGCTGCTTGCGGACCTGCTCTTCGTGGTTGTCGTAGATGTGGCAGTCGCCGCCCGTCCACACGAAGTCGCCGACACCGAGCCCCACCTGCGCGGCGATCATGTGCGTCAGCAGCGCGTAGCTCGCGATGTTGAACGGCACGCCGAGGAACAGGTCCGCGCTGCGCTGGTACAGCTGGCACGACAGCTCGCCGTCGGCGACGTAGAACTGGAAGAACGCGTGGCACGGCGGCAGCGCCATCCGCGGGATGTCGGCGACGTTCCACGCCGACACGATGATCCGCCGCGAGTCCGGGTTCTCGCGCAGCGTGCGCAGCACCTCGGCGATCTGGTCGACGTGCCCGCCGTCCGGGGTCGGCCACGACCGCCACTGGACGCCGTAGACCGGGCCGAGATCACCGTCCGGCGCGGCCCACTCGTCCCAGATCGTGACGCCGTTCTCCTGGAGCCACTCGACGTTCCCGTCGCCGCGCAGGAACCACAGCAGCTCGTACGCGACCGAGCGGAAGTGGACCTTCTTGGTCGTGACCAGCGGAAACCCGTCGGCCAGGCGGTAGCGCAGCTGGTGCCCGAAGATCGACCGCGTGCCCGTGCCGGTGCGGTCCGCCTTGCGGGCTCCCGTGTCGAGGACGTGGCGGAGGAGGTCTTCGTACTGCGTGTCGGGCATGCCCGGGAGCCTAGACGAGCCGCTCCAAGTAGGCCCGAAGCATCACCTTGAGGTGGGCGAGGAGTCCGGCGGCCCCTTCGGGGTCGGCGCGGAACGCCTCCTGGATGACGGCGTCGGCCGCGAGGAACGCGGTGCGGCACGCCGTCGCGGCCTCTTCGTCGTCGCGGAGCACGCCCTGCGCGACGAGCACGCGGTGCACACCAGTGGCCATCACGCGCTTGTGGGCGATGTCGGCCTCCCGCGTCGCCTCGGTGAGCCCTCGACCCAGCCACAGGGCACGGAAGCCGGGCTCGGCGCGGTAGAGCGCCGCGAACGCGTCGACGAGCAGGCCGACCGGGTCGTCCCAGGTCTCCTTCGCGGCTTGGTCGGCGAAGGACGTCATGAGCTCTTCGAGCCGGGCGAGGTAGGCCTCGGCCAGGGCTTCGGTGATGGCGTCGCGGTCCGGCAGGTACTGGTAGAGCGTGCCGACCGAGACGCCGGCCGCGGCCGCGACCCGGGTCGTCGTCAGAGCCTCGACGCCCTCCTCGGCGAGCAGCCGGTCGGCGGCCTCGAGCACCCGGGCCAGCTTCTCCCGCGCCCGGGCCTGCCGCGGTACTCGCCGCACCATGCACCGCTCCAAACCTGAACGTGACTTTGTTTCGCATTTATCCTAGCCTCGGGCCATGGCAGTGGGAAGTTCCGTACTCGACGACGCGCGGCGAGCGGTCGCCCGCGCCAGCAACGGCCTCGCCGGCGAGGGCCTGCTGATCGGCACGGCCGGCAACGTCAGCGTCCGGGCCGGCCACCACGTGGCGGTGACCGCGACGGGGATCGTGCTGGGCGCGGCCACGCCGGACGACGTGACCGTCGTCGACCTCGACGGCACGGTCGTCGCCGGCGAGCTGGCGCCGACGTCGGAGCTGGAGCTGCACCTGAGCATCTACCGCCGCTACGACGCCGGAGCGGTCGTCCACACGCACTCGCCGCAGGCCACGGCGGTGTCACTGGTGCTCGACGAGCTGCCCTGCGTGCACTACCAGCAGCTCGCACTGGGCGGCTCGGTCCGGGTCGCGCCGTTCGCCGTGTTCGGGTCCGCGGAGCTCGCCGCGGGCACGCTCGCGGCGCTCGACGGCAAGACGGCCGCGCTGCTGGCCAACCACGGCGCGATCGCGCACGGCCCGACGCTGGACGCGGCGATGGACAACGCGCTGCTGCTGGAGTGGGCGTGCGGCCTGTACGTCCGCGCGGCGGCGCTCGGCGCGCCGCGCGCGCTGGACGATCTGCAGCAGGAAGCCGTCGTGACCGCGGCCGTGCGGAGTGGGTACGGCCGGCCCCGGCGAATCGAGGAGCGGTGACGCAAACCGTCGTGACGCTGGGGGCGCACGTGTTCGACGTGCAGGTCCGGCCGGTCGAGGCCATCCCGGAAGGCCAGGGCGCGGCGCTGGTGGAGCAGATCCGGTTCGGCCCGGCGGGCACGGCCGCGGGCACGGCGGTGACGTTGGCGAAGCTCGGCGCCCACGTCCGGACGGCGGGCGCGGTCGGCGACGACCCCATCGGCGACCTGCTGTTGACGATGCTCGCGCGCTACGGCGTCGACACGTCGCTGGTGCTGCGACGCACGGGCGTGCAGACCTCGGCGTCGGTGCTCCCGATCCGCGCGGACGGCAGCCGGCCCGCGTTTCACGTGCCGGGCGCGAACCTGGGATACGCGCCGTCGGAGGCTCCCCACGCGGAGATTTCTCGCGCGACTCACCTGCACCTGGGCGGGCCGGAGCTGATGGGCGGCGCCGCGGCGGCTTCGATTCTGGCGTCGGCCCGGGCGGCCGGTGTCGTGACGTCGGCGGACCTGCTGGCGCCGGGTGATCCGGGGGTGCTGACGTGGATCGCGCCGGCTTTGTCCTCCTTGGACTACCTGCTGCCGAACGAGGAGCAGGTGCTGGGGCTGACGGGCGCGGCCACGGTGGAGGACGCCGCCCGGTCCTTGGTCGATCAGGGTGCCGGTTGCGTGGCGGTCACGCGGGGTGCACGCGGGGCGCTGGTGGTGACGGCGGAGTCGACGCTCGCGGTACCGGCGTTCGAGGTCCCGGTGATCGACACGACGGGCTGCGGCGACGCGTTCTCGGCCGGGTTCCTGCGGGGCGTGGGTCTGGGCCGGTCGCTACGGGAAGCGGCGGTGCTCGGCTGCGCGGCGGCAGGGCTGGTGGCCCGGGGGCTCGGCAGCGATCACGGCGAGTTCGACCTGGCGGCGGCCGACGCCTTCGCGGCCGCTACGCCGGTGCTCGCGACTCACTGATCCAACCGTTCACAACGAGCCGCTTTGCGGTTTTCCTGCATCGCGACCCTTGACTTGACGTTTTCCTGCACGCAAGATGCCTCTTGTGCAGAACGAAGGCAAAGCGACCGAACTGGACCGCCGCATAGTCGCCGCCCTCCAGCTCAACGGCCGGGCGTCCTGGGGTGCCATCGCCCGCCACGTCGGCGCCAGCGAGTCCACCGTTCTCCGGCGGGCCGAAAAGCTCACCGAGAGCGGCCGGCTGAGGGTCATCGGCGTCGTCGACGTGCTCCGGTGCGGACTCGGCGTGCCCGTCATCGCCCGGCTCAAGTGCCGCCCCGGCACCGCCGCCACCGTCACCGACGCCCTCGCCGCCCGGCCCGACGTCCGGTACGCCACCGTGCTCGCCGGGAGCGCCGACTGCTCCGCCGAGTTCGTCCTCCCGTCCTACGCCGACATCGCGAGCCTGCAGGACAACGGCCTGCCCGCCGCCGACGCCGTGCGGGATGCCGAGACCTTCGCCGTCATGCGGACCTTCACCTCCAACCACGACTGGGACTCCGGCGAGCTCAGTGCCGAGGCCGCGAAAGAGCTGCGCGGCGGCGACGTCCGGCCGTTCGAAGAACAGCACTGGGAACGCCCGCCCGAGCAGCTCGACGAACTCGACCTCGCGATCTGCGCCGCCCTCGGCGAGGACGGCCGGCTGCCGTTCAAGGAAGTGTCCAAACAGGTCGGCACCAGCGAGTCCACTGTGGCCCGCCGCGTCGATTCGCTGGTGCGCCGGGGTTGCCTGCGGTTCCGGACGCTCGCCGAACCCGCCATGTTCGGCTACGCGCTGGAGTTCATGCTCTGGCTCTCCGTCGTCCCCGGCGAACTCGACCGCGCGGGACAGCAGCTCGCCGCGCACCCCGGCACGAAGTACCTGAGCGCCACCACCGGCCGCTTCAACCTCGTCGGCCAGATCGTGCTGCGCCACTACGGGGAGCTCTACCGCCACACCACCGACGTCGTCGGCGCACTGCCCGGGCTCCGGGAGGCCGACGTGACCCTGCAGGTTTCGACGCTCAAGCGCGCGTGGGCCCCGACGCCCGCCGCCAGCTTGGAGGACGCATGACCGAACAACCGTGGCAGTGGGACGAACAGACGTGGCGCGGGCACGTCGAACACGTCCGCGCCGGACGCTCTCTGCGCCCGGCGTCGTGGCCCGGCGGCGCGAAGGTCGCCGTGGCCCTGTCCTTCGACTCCGACCACGAGACGCCCGCCCTGCGCGACGGCGACGTCCTGCCCGGCAAGATGGCGCAGGGCGAGTACGGCGCCCGCGTCGGCGTGCCGCGCATCCTGAACCTCCTGAAACGGCACAACGCGCCCGCGTCCTTCTTCATGCCCGCCGTGTCGGCCCTCCTGCACGACGGTGAAGTGAAGTCCTATGTGGACGCGGGACACGAAGTCGCGCTGCACGGCTGGATCCACGAACGCAACACCGCGCTCACCGAGACCGAGGAGCGCGACCTCGCCTTCCGCGCCGCCGACGTCCTGGAACGCCTCGCGGGCACCCGGCCGGTCGGCATCCGGACGCCGTCCTGGGACTTTTCCGCGCACACCCTCGCCATCACGCGCGAACTGGGCCTCCAGTACGACTCGTCGCTCATGGCCGACGACGACTGCTACGAGCTGATCGAGCACGGCGAACCCACCGGCGTCGTCGAGCTGCCGGTGGAGTGGATCCGGGACGACGCGCCGTACTTCATGATGGACCGGTTCGCTTCGCTGCGGCCCTACACCCCGCCGCGCGGCGTGCTGTCGATCTGGCGCGACGAGTTCGACGCCGCCCTCGCCGACGGCGGGATCTTCCAGCTCACCATGCACCCGCACATCATCGGCCACCGCTCGCGGATGGCGATCCTGGCCGAGCTCCTCGACCACATCTCCGGCCACGACGGCGTCTGGTTCGCCACGCACGCGCAGATCGTCGACCACGTTCTCCGGGAGCAGTCATGACCACTGTGGACACCGTCGTCTCGCACCGGCTGACGGCGCAGCAACGCAAAGCGATCGTCGCCGGCGCCGTCGGCAACACCGTCGAATGGGTCGACTGGGCCGTGTACGCCACGTTCGCCCCGGTCTTCGCCGGCCAGTTCTTCGCCGGCGGCAACGAAACCACCGCACTGCTGTCCACTTTGGCCGTGTTCGCCGTCGGGTTCGTCATGCGGCCGATCGGCGGCGCGGTGCTCGGCGCGTACGCCGACCGGAAGGGACGCAAGAAGGGCCTCACGCTCACCATCTCGCTGATGGCCGCGGCCTCGATCGTCATCGCGCTGTGCCCGGCGTACGCGCAGATCGGCGTGCTGGCCCCGATCGTGCTGCTGCTGGCCCGGCTCGTGCAGGGCTTCTCAGCGGGTGGCGAGTTCGGTTCGTCGTCGGCGTTCCTCATCGAGTCGGCCGCGCCGGGACGCCGCGCGTTCGCCGGTTCCTGGCAGCAGGTTTCGGTCGGCCTCGGCTCGCTCCTGGCCGCGCTGATGGGCACGATCCTCAACTCGACGCTGTCCGACGCCGACCTGCGCGGCTGGGGCTGGCGGCTCGCGTTCGGCCTCGCCGGGCTGCTCGGCCTGGTCGGGCTGTGGTTGCGGGTCTCGGTGCACGAAACCGAAGCCTTCACCAAGATCGCCGCGAAGCCGCGACGCAACCCGGTGGTCGCGATGCTGCGCGACCACCCGAAAGCCGCGCTGCGCGTGGCCGGCGTGACCATCGCCGGCACGCTGATCTACTACGTGTGGGTCTCCTACATGCCGGCCTACGCCCACCTGGCCACCGGCATCCCCCTCAAGACGGCGCTGCTGGCCAACACTCTCGCCATGGTCGTGTTCATCGCGCTGCTGCCTTTCGGCGGCCTGCTGTCCGATCGGCTCGGGCGCAAACCGACGATGACGATGTTCGCCGGCGGGTTCGTCGTGTTCGCGTGGCCCGCGTTCCACTTCCTGGGCAACAGCTTCTGGAGCGTGTTCGTCATCGAGCTGATCGGGCTGGTCCTGATCGTCGGCTATTCGGCGAACTGCGCGGTGATCATGGCCGAGCAGTTCCCGCCGGAGGTCCGCACCACCGGCATCGGCCTGCCGTACGCGCTCGCCGTGGCGATCTTCGGCGGGACCGCGCCGTACGTCACGACGTGGCTGAACGCGAACCACCTCGGCGACCTCGTGTGGGTCTACGTCGCGGCCGCCGCGCTCATCGGCGTCGCGGTCTACCTCACCATGCCCGAGACGAAGGGGAAGGAGCTCTAGTGCGGACCGTGCTCGTCACCGGGGCCGGCGGCGGCATCGGCGCCGCGATCGCGGCCCGGTTCGCCGCCGCGGGCGACCGCCTCGTCCTGTCCGATCTCCGCGCGGCCGAACTGTCCACAGTGGCCTCCGGACTGTCCACTGAAGTCGTCGAGCTGCCCGGGGACCTCGCCGACGCGGAGTACGCCGAAGGGCTCGTCGAGCGGGCCGGGCCGGTCGACGTCCTGGTCAACGCCGCCGGGATCTACCCCGCCACTCCCCTGCTCGACATGACCGCCGCGATCTGGGACCGCGTGCAGGACGTCAACGTCCGGGCCGCGCTGCTGACCACGGTCGCTTTCGGGCGCGCGCACGCGAAAGCCGGGACGGCCGGCGCCGTCGTCAACATCTCCTCCGGTGCCGCCACCCGGGCACGTCCCGGCGCCGCGCACTACGCGACGTCGAAGGCGGCACTGGAGATGGTCACCAAGGCCTGCGCGGTGGAACTGGGCCCGCACGGCATCCGCGTGAACGCCGTGAGCCCGGGTTTCGTCACCGTGGACAGCGACGCGAACCCGGTCACCGAGGCGTACGCGGCGGCGGTGTCGGTGAACCCGCTCGGCCGGCGCGGCGAGCCGCGCGAGATCGCCGACGCGGTGTTCTGGCTCGCCGGCCCCGAGGCCGGCTGGATCACCGGCGCCGTCCTGCGCGTCGACGGCGGTTCGACCGCGGGCGCGGCCGGGTTGCCGCTGCACTGGTCCGGTGGAACGACTGTTCAGCAAGGAAAGGAAGCGAATGTCTGACCGGCGCTCGTACACCGTGGTCGGCGGCGGCGCGATCGGCGGGACGCTCGCGTTCCACCTCGCGCGGGCCGGACACCCGGTGTCCATCGTGGACGCCGACCCGGCGCACGTGACCGCGATCCGCGACCGCGGCCTCACCCTGCGCCGCCCCGGCGGCGACGAGACCGTGGAACTGCCCGCCTTCCTCCCGGACGACGCCCCGCCGGTGTTCGGCCGGGTGCTGCTGGCCGTCAAGGCCCAGGCCACCGAGACCGTGCTGCCGTGGCTGACGCCGCGACTGGCGGAAGACGGTTTCGTCGTCTCACTGCAGAACGGGCTGAACGAAGGCCTGATCGCGGCGCACGTCGGTCCGGAAAGGACGGTCGGGGCGTTCGTGAACCTGTTCGCCGACGTCGTCGAGCCCGGCGTCGTGCGGGACGGCGGCCTCGGCGCGCTGGTCGTCGGCGAGCCGGACGGACGGATCACCGACCGGGTCGAGGAGGTCGTCGCGGACCTGCAGGCGTGGGGCCCGGCGAAGGCGACCGCCAACGTCGAGGGGTACCTGTGGGCGAAGCTCGGCTTCGGCGCGATGCTCACCACTACGGCGCTGGCCGACGCGCCGATGGCCGACCTGATCGACCGGCACCGCCCGCTCATGTACGCGCTGACGGCCGAGGTGTTCGCCGCGGCCGGCGATCGCACCCTGGAGGCGTTCGACCAGTTCGACCCGGCCGCCTACCTGCCGGGCGCGACCGGGCGAGAGGCCGCCACCGACCGCCTGGTCGCGTGGCTGCGGACCCAGCCGAAGGACCGCAGCGGCATCTGGCGCGACATCGCCGTCCGGCACCGCCCGATCGAGGTGCACCACCACTACGCGCCCGTGCTCGCGGCGGCGGACGTGCCCCTGCTGCGGGCGATGCTGACGCGGCTGCGAGACGTCGAGTCCGGCGCCGCCGCGATGTCCGAAGACCACCTGACCGAACTGGAGCGAGCGCTGTGATCCGCGAACTGCACGAGTGGGTGCGCACGCACCGCGACGACCTCCTGAACGACGTCGCCACCTACGTCGGCATCGAGACACCCAGTGACGACAAGTCCGCTTTGGACCGCGGACTGTCCTGGGTGGACAGCTGGCTGCGCGAGCGGCTGGGCTCCCCGGAGAACGTCCGGGACGTCGACGGCGGGCGGTACGGCGACATCAAGATCTACGACTTCCCCGGCGCCGGCGAGCCGGTGCTCCTGCTCTGCCACTACGACACCGTGTGGCCGCTGGGGACGCTCGAAGCCTGGCCGTTCACTGTGGATGGTGACCGAGCGACCGGACCGGGGATCTTCGACATGAAGTCGGGCTTGGTGCACGCGGTGTGGGCGCTGCGCGCGCTCGACGCGGCCGGGCTGCCGCGCCCGGCCGTGCGGCTGGTCCTCAACGGCGACGAGGAGATCGGCAGCCCGGCGTCGCGCCCGGTGATCGAGGAGGCCGCCGTGGGCACGTGCGCCACGCTGGTGTTCGAGGCGAGCGCCGACGGCGCGGTGAAGACCGCGCGCAAGGGCGTCGGCCTGTTCCGGGTGCACACGACGGGCGTCGAGGCGCACGCCGGGCTGGACCCGGCCAAGGGCGCGAGCGCGGTCGACGAGCTGGCGCGAGCGATCCTGGCGCTGCACGGACTGTCCGATCCGGACGCCGGCACCACGGTCAACGTCGGCGTGATCTCCGGCGGCACCCGGCAGAACGTGATCGCGGGCGCGGCGTCCGGCGAGATCGACGTCCGCGTGTCCAGCGCGGCCGAGGCGGCCCGGATCGACGCGGGCCTCGCGGCTTTGAGCGCGCACGACTCCCGCGCGACGGTCGAGGTGACCGGCGGCTGGAACCGGCCGGTGATGGAACGCTCGGACGCCATCGGCCGCCTGTCCGAGCTGGCCCGCGAGGAGGCGGCGGAACTGGGCATCACGCTGCGGGAATGCTCGGTCGGCGGCGCCAGCGACGGCAACTTCGTGGCGGCGCTGGGCCACCCGGTCCTGGACGGCTTCGGCGCGGTCGGCGACGGCGCGCACGCCCGCCACGAGCACATCAGCGTCGAGGGGATGCTGGAACGGACGGCGCTGGCAGCCGCCGTCCTGCACCGGCTGGCTCTGGGGTTTACCACCGGCGCCTGAGGGGTAATACTGCTCTCGTAATGCAAGCAGTCCTTGAGTGAGTGCAGTGCGGTGGGAGCAGTGCGGGAAGCGCGGTCGAGGTGTCCGATCAACCTGTCGCTCGAGATCTTCGGCGACCGGTGGACGCTGCTCGTCCTGCGTGACGTCGTCTTCGGCGGCGCCCGGCACTTCCGTGAGCTGCTCGGCGGTGAGGAGCGGATCTCGTCGAACGTGCTGGCCGATCGGCTGGCCGTGCTCGTCGAGTACGGGCTGCTCACGCGGGCCGGCGATCCGTCGCACAAGCAGAAGGTCACCTACAGCCTGACCGAGCGGGCGATCGACCTGGTTCCGGTGCTCGTACAGCTCAGCTCCTGGGGTGTGCGGCACCTCCCGGTGGCCGACGAGTACGCGGCCCGCGCCGAGGTGCTCACCGCCGGCGGTCCCCCGCTGTGGGAGGCCTTCATGGACGAACTGCGCGAAACCCACCTCGGCACCCGCCGCGGGGAGGCGCCGGACGGCTCGACGGTCGCCGAGCGTCTCGAGGCCGCGGCACCCTTCCGCGACCGACGAACGGAGTGACGATGGAAACCCGGCTCGACGAACGGTTCAGCGACCCCGGCACCTCGGCCACCGACTGGGCCGAGACGGTGAAAGCCCTGGAAGCGGCGCAGATCAGCTGGCTCACGACGGTGCGCGCCGACGGTCGGCCGCACGTGACCCCGCTGGTCGCGATCTGGCTCGACGGCGCCCTGCACTTCTCCACCGGCGAGACCGAGCAGAAGTACCTCAACCTGACCGCGAACCCGAACGTGGTGCTGACCACGGGCCGCGACTCGTGGGACGACGCCCTGGACGTGGTGGTCGAAGGCGTCGCCCGGCGCGTCACCGGCCGGGCCAAGCTGGAACGGCTCGCCGAAGCCTGGCTGGCCAAGTGGGACGGCAGCTGGGTTTACAAGGCGACCGAGGAGGGGTTCCGGCAGGGCGGGCACGACGCGGTGGTGTTCGCGGTCGAGCCGGCGAAGGTCCTGGTCTTCGGCCGCAAGCGCTCGAGGACCGACGAGTCGATGCTGTCCACGGTGGAGTTCACCCACACGAGCCACGCACCCACCGCCCACTGACCGGCCGGGTCGGCACGTCGCGAATGACTCATTCGCGGCGCCGGAGGTCCCGAATGAGTCATTCGCGACGTTTGGCGGAGGTCGACGACGTCATGAACGGGTCGTTCACCACGCCAGAGACCGGCCGAAGATGCGGGCGCGCCGCCGGGGGCGGAGCCGGCCGGCGATCGCGTCCTCCAGCAGCGCTCCCACCGTCTCGCGGGCGCACGCCTTGTTCGCGCCGATGCCGCCCGACGGGCCGCGCTTGATCCAGCCGGCCACGTAAGTACCCGCCTCGACGCGGCCGGCCGTGTTCGGGACCGTCCCGGTGGCCTGGTCGAACGGCAGGCCCGGCACCGGGACACCGCGGAACCCGGCCGCCCGCACGACGCGTCCGGCGGTGATCTCGACGTCGCCGGTCACGCGGACTCCCCGGACCTCCGTGTCGCCGGTGAAGGCGACCGGCGAAGAGTGGAACCGCAGCACGACCCGCCGACCGTCCGGAGGCGGTGACGACCAGTCGACCTCCTCGCGCGCGACCCCCTTCAGCAAAGCGGCCTGCTCCCCCGCCGCCGCACCGTCGATCTCCGCCGCGACGCGCGGATCGTGCGCGTCCACGACCAGGTGGCCGCGTGCGGCCAAAGCCAGCAGCTCCGGTCGCGTGTACGCCGCGTCCGCGGGACCGCGCCGGGCCAGCAGGACGACCTCGCGCACCTTGCTCGACCGCAGCCGGGCCAAGACCGCGGGGGCGATCGCGGTGCCGGCCAGCGTTTCGGGGTCGGCCGTGAGGATGCGCGCGATGTCGAGGGCGACGTTGCCGGTGCCCACCACGACCACCCGCTCGGCCGAGAGGTCGACGGCGTCCGGCCGGACGTCGGGGTGGCCGTTGTACCAGTTCACCACCGTGGCCGCGGGCAGACTGCCCGGCAGGTCCTCGCCCGGGACGCCGAGCCGGCGCGCCTCGGTGGCGCCGACCGCGTAGATCACCGCGTCGTGCCGCGCGGCCAGCTCGGGGCCGGCCTCCACGCCGAGCCGCAGCCGCAGCCGGGGGTGGTCGTGGAACCGCGCGAACGTCTCGCCGATCTTCTTCGTCGACGGGTGGTCGGGCGCGACGCCGTAGCGGATCAGGCCGCCGGCCGTCTCGAGCCGGTCGATCAACGTGACCCGGGAATTGGTGTGCAGCAACAGGTCTTCGACGGCGTACATGCCCGCCGGGCCGGTGCCGACGACCGCGACGTCCAAGGCCGCGAAGTCGCTCGGCAGGACGCGGCCGAACTCCGGCGGGGACCAGCGGTGGAAGTTCGGGGCGGCGGTGGCCTCGGCGAGGACGTCCCGGCCCGCGTAGTACTCCGCGTTGATCTGCTCGTAGACCTTCAGCGGCCCGGTCAGGTCGCCGGCCGGGGAGATCGCGTCGACCGGGCAGGCGTCGGCGCACGCGCCGCAGTCGATGCAGGTCGCCGGGTCGACGTAGAGCATGTCGGTCGTCCCGAAGTCCGCCTCGCCCGGCGTCGGGTGGATGCAGTTGACCGGGCAGACCGTCACGCAGGACGCGTCGGCGCAGCAGGTCTGGGTGATCGCGAACGCCACGTTGTTCGATCCTTCAGTCAGATCAGGTTCGCCCGCTTGTAGAAGTACAGCGACGGCTTGGTGAGCAACCCGGCGGAGTGCAGGAACTCCATCAGCCCGGAACAGCTCGAGCGCAGCATCGACTTGTGGTGCTCGTTGACCTTCGCTTCGCGCCGCGCGCGCTTGCCGTCGAGCCCGGCGTTCTCGTAGACCTTGGCGTTCACCATGCTGCCGACGATGACGTAGGACGCGATCGCGACGACCAGCGCGTTGACCTGCCGCCGCACCCAGCCGGCGCCCTCGAGCCGCCGGCGGGTCTCCTCGCGCGCGAACTTCATGTGGCGCGACTCTTCGACGACGTGGATGTTGTTGATGGTGCGCACGAACGGGACGACGCGCTCGTCGCGCATCCAGTCGCGCTGCATGACGTCGAGGACCTCTTCGGCCACCAGGATCGCCGCGTAGGCCGCTTCACCGGTCGCGGTCGCCTTGAAGATCCGGCCGGCCTCGACGACGAACCGGCGCGGCCGGTAAGCGGGCGCGCGCAGCTTCGCCGCGCCGCGGGCGAACATGATCGAGTGCCGGCACTCGTCGGCGATCTCGGTCAGCGCCCACTGGAACGCGGGGTCGGTCGGGTCCTTGGCGTAGAAGTCCCGCAGGATCATCTGCTGCAGGATCATCTCGAACCAGATGCCGGTGCTGGCCACCGACGCCGCCTCGTGGCGGGTCAGCTCGCGCTGCTGCTCCGGCGTCATGTCGTCCCAGTAGGACGTGCCGTAGAGCGTGCTCCACTCGGGGCTCGCGCCGTGGTACCCCGTGTCCAGCGGAGTCTCCCAGTCGACCTCCTTGACGGGGTCGTACGAGAGCTGCTCCGCCGAGTCCAGCAGCCGGCGCGCGGTGGTCTCGCGGTCCGAAGACGCTGCAGGCTCCGCTTCGCGTTCGCTGATGCTGGTCATCGCCGACCTCCTCGACAGGTGTTACCCGAGTTCACTGTTACCAACCGTAACACATAGTCGGACCAGTGCACACGCGTCGCCTCATCGGTCGCTGCAGGCGGGGTTGATCCGGCTCGCGAGGCGTCGACGTTTCGGTGTACATTCGTTCACTCAACGCGGCGAACGGCAGGAACCGGTGCACTCGACAAGCGACACCCCCACCCGGACCGGGCCGTTCGGCTCCGGGCTGCTCGGCCCCCTCGACCAGGACGTCACTGTATTGCGCCGGCGCGTCCAGCGCCTGCTGACCGCCACGCTCATCGCGACGAACGTCATCGGCGCGCTGGTGGTCGTCGGGCTCGCGGCGCTGCTCATCCCGGCGCCCGGCATGTCCGGCGATCTCGTGCGGGTCACCGCGGTCGCGGTGCCGGTCTACGTCGTCTCGGCGGTCATCGTCGGTGCGCTCTGGGGCACCCGCGGGGCTCTGCGGACCCTGCGCTGGGCCGCCGAGGGTCGACGTCCGACCGAGGCCGAGCGCGTCGCGAGCCTGCGCGTCCCCCTGCGGCTCACGCTCATGCAGGCCGTCCTGTGGGGCGTGGCGACGGTCGTGTTCGCCGCGCTGGCCGTGCTCCGGCAGCCCGCCGTCGCGCTGACCGTCTTCCTCGTCGTCGCGTTCGCGAGCGTCGTGGTGTGCGCGATCGCCTACCTCTTCGGCGAGTTCGCCCTGCGGCCGTACGCGGCGCGCGCCCTCGACGGGACCGCGCCGCCGCGGCCGATCAGCGGCGGCGTCAACCTGCGGATGCTGCTGTTCTGGTGCCTGGGCACCGGGGTGCCGGTGGCCGGGCTGGTCGTCACGGCGGTGCTGGCCTGGGTGCGCGGCGACGTCTCGACGACGAAGCTCGCGGTGTCGGTGATCGCGCTCGGCCTGGTCGTGCTCTGCTTCGGCCTGCTGGTGACCGTGTTCACCGCCCGCGCGGTCGTCAACCCGATCACGTCGGTGCGGGACGCGCTGGGCCGCGTCCGCGCCGGCGACTTCGCCGTCACCATCCCGGTCTACGACAGCACCGAGCTGGGCCTGCTGCAGGCCGGGTTCAACGACATGGCGGCCGGGCTGGCCGAGCGGGAACGGATGCGCGACCTGTTCGGCAGGCACGTCGGCCACGAGGTCGCCGTCGAGGCCATGCGCACGTCCGAGGACGGCACCGAGCTCGGTGGATCGGTGCGCACGGTGTCGGTGCTGTTCGTCGACCTGGTCGGCTCGACGGCGCTGGCCGCGAGCCGCCCGCCCGAGGAGGTCGTCGGCCTGCTCAACCGGTTCTTCGCGGTGGTGGTCGACGAGGTCGACCGGCACCACGGGCTGGTCAACAAGTTCGTCGGCGACGCGGCCTTGGCGGTCTTCGGGGCGCCGGCGCCGCTCGGTGACCACGCGACCTGCGCGTTGGCCGCCGGCCGCGCGATCGCCCGCCGGCTGGCGCTCGAGGTGCCGGACGGCCCGGCCGGCATCGGCGTGGCGACCGGCGACGCGGTGGCGGGCAACGTCGGTGACCCGCGCCGGTTCGAGTACACGGTGATCGGCGACCCGGTCAACGAAGCGGCCCGGCTGACCGAGCTGGCGAAAAACGCCCCGGGCCGCCTGCTGGCGTCGTGGACGGCGGTCGAGGCCGCCGCGGCGCTGGAAGCGGATCGGTGGCGGGCGACCGAGGACGTCACCCTGCGCGGACGCAGCCGCCCGACGACCCTGGCGTCGCCCCGCTAGCGTCGCGGGTCGACGTGGATCTTCGGCCCCGCCGGGTACTCCCCCGCGAGCACGGCACCGACCTCGCCGAGCCCGACGGTCGCGCCGACGAGCGGGCGCGGGTCGACGTCTCCGGCCGCGTAGGCCGCGATCGTGTCGGCCAGCCCCGGGGACGCGGAGAGGACGCCGACGGCCGTGACGTCCTTCAGCACCAATGCGCGGGTGTCGAGCGGGCTGGGACGGCCGGACAGTCCGATGTAGACGACCCGGCCGGCCGGTTCGACGAGGCCGACGGCCAGCGCGGGCAGGTCCGCGGCGCCGGTGGCGTCCACGACCGCGTCGAACGGCACGTCCGGCAGCGTGTCTCGGGTCCACACGTGCTCGAAGCCGAGGCCGCGGGAAAAGCCGCCGTCGTCCACGCCCAGCAGGTGCACCTCGGTGCCCGCGGCCCGCAAGAACATCGCCGTCAGCAGCCCGATCGTGCCCGGGCCGGCCACGAGCACCCGGTCGCCGTCACCAGCGGCTTGTGCCGCGCGCAACGCGTTCCCGCCCGGTTCGACGAGCGCGCCGAGCACGGCGTCGACCTCGTCGGGCAGCGCGTGCAGCGACCACGCGGGGACGGCGAGCCGTTCGGCCAGCGCGCCGGGCCGCCCGCCGCGGATGCCGACTTCCTGCCGGTGTTCGCAGGTGTGCTGGTGGCCCCGCCGGCAGCGGCGGCAGGTCCGGTCGCCGAGCATGGTGTCGCCCATGACGCGCCGCCCCAGCCACGCGGGGTCGACGCCCTCCCCGACGGCGGACACCGTGCCGGCCCACTCGTGCCCCAGCCGCATCGGGTAGGCGGAGTGCCCTTGGTGCAGGTAGGTCATCTCGCCGGTGAAGAACTCGACATCGGTGCCGCAGACCCCGGCCCGTTCGACGTCGACGACGACTTCGCCCGGTTCGGCGCGCGGGACGGGGACCTCCTGGACGGCACCTCGTCGCGGGCCGGTGAGCACGAAGGCCCGCATGGTCGAAGACATGGCTGCATACTCGCACGAGGAGTTCCGACCCGGGTGATCGGCGGTTATTTTCCCGATTTCCGCGGGTAAAGCGAAAACAACGCGGAATGGCTTGAAAAGAATACCCGGCGACACACCGAAGAAACTGTAAGGCGCTCCGGGAGAAACCGACCCGCTGGAGCGGCTGGAGTCGACCGGCTCGGCGCGCGAGATCGGCGTCCCGGACGACCTGGTCCTATGACCACGGCGTGACCGGCCGCGGCAGCCGCTCGCCGTCCAGGACGACGTCGACGCGTTCGGTGAGGAAGGCGATGTACCCGGCGACCTCGCGCGCGTCGGACAGCGGCTCGTCGTAGGTCCAGGCGAGATCGCGGTGCCCGCCCACCGACCAGTACGTCGCGTGTCCTTTGTAGGCGCAGGTCGTGCGGGTGTCCGACGGCGTGAGCAGGTCCATCCGGACGTCTTCGCGCGGCAGGTAGTAGCGGGTGGTGATGCCGGTTTCGAACAGCAGGCGGGGCGCGGCCGAGTCGGCCACGACGACCCCGTCCACCTCGATGCGCACCCGGCTGTCGCTGCGCCGGACGTCGATGCGCGCGAACGGGTCCCGCGGGTGGCCGACGATCGGTTCGGCCTCCTCGAGCCACTCGTCGAAGGCGGCGAAGTCGAGGACGACGTGCTCACCGAGGTCGGGGTCGGCGGGCCGGAAGCCGGCGCCCGGCAGGGTCACGCCGTCCGCGGCCACGGTCAGCGGGCGGCCTGCGCAGGTGTGCACGGCGAACGCGGTCCGCGGGTCGAGGACCGGCGGACCGCCCTCGGCGAGCCGCACCGGATGTTCGGGCGCCGGGGCGTCGCCGGCCGGGGTCAGCGTCGCGCGCAGGTCCGGCAGGGGGAACGCGTAGGCCGGCACCACCCGCTTCGGTTCCCAGACCAGCACCGCCCGCCGCGAGTCGGCGAACGTCCGTCCACCCGCGACCGCCCGCACCCGCTTGGCCACCGGTTCGTACCGCAGTTCGGCCAGGTCTCCGGTGAACCGCGCGCCCATGCGTGTCGCCATGAGCCCACGATCCGCGCCGCCGGGCGCCGCCGTCAACACCCCGGCCGGACGACTCGTTCACCGCACCGGCGGCCGGGGCACCGGCGGTCCGGCGACGTCATGAAAGACTCGTTCGGAGCGCCGGACGGCATGAACGAGTCGTTCATGACATCCGGGACCGGCGTTACCCGGCCGGGCCGAGCCAGGTCGTCATCGCCTCGCGCATGCCCTTCTCGTCCAGGTCGCCGACCGAAGCCCACGCCAGGTACCCGTCCGGGCGCACCAGCGCCGCCAGCCGCTGGTCCGGGAACGCCGACGGCCGCGCCGTCACCACGGCGACCCGGCTCCCCCACTCCGCCGCGACCCTCGCCGCTTCCGCTCCCGCGTCCAGCACCACCGCCCGGCCGTCGCGGAAGCGGGTCGCCACCGTCGTCCCGTCGTCGAGGGCCAGGTCCGGGACCCGGTGGCCGATCAGCGGGAAGTCGCCCGGGAGGTCGTAGTGCTGCCAGCCGCCGCCGATGCTCGTGACCACGTGAGTGGCTCCGTCCGGCGTGTCGAGCAGCTCGGCCAGCACCCCGCGCAACGCCTCCGCCCGGGGCCCGCGCGGCGCGCTCAGCGCCGTCTGCGCCAGGCTCCACCGCTGCACCCACGCGCCGACCGGGTGCCGTTCGGAGGTGAACGTGTCCACAAGGGACTCCGGCGCGAGCCCCCGCGCGACGAGCGCCAGCTTCCACCCCAGGTTGACCGCGTCACCGATCCCGAGGTTGAGGCCCTGCCCGCCGGCGGGCGAGTGCACGTGCGCGGCGTCGCCGCACAGCAGCACGCGGCCGCGCCGGTACGTCGACGCCTGCCGGGTCGTGTCGGCGTACCGCGTGCCGACGTGCACGCGCGTCACCGCGACGTCCGTGCCGCTGACCCGGCGCAGGCTGGCCTGCATCTCCGCCGCCGTCACCGGCGTGTCCCGGTCCGCGGGCACCTCGTACTCGACGGTGTGCACCCGCGGCGGCCCGTCACCGTCCGCCCAGCCGCCGAGCACGTAGGAGCCGTTCTCCCCGTGCTGCCAGTCCCCCGCGACGAGCTTCTCCGGTGCGTCGAGGTCGACGACCGCTTGCCGGCCGGTGAACACCGGATCCACGCCCGGGAACTCGAACCCGGCCAGGCGACGCACGGTGCTGCGCCCGCCGTCGGCACCCACCAGCCGGCCGGCCCGGATCGAGCCCGGTCCGGTGTGGACGGTCACGCCGTCGTCGTCCGCGTCGAACCCGGTCAGGGCGACGCCGCGGCGCACTTCGACGTCCGCCCACGAGCGGAGGATCTCTTCGAGGCCGGCCTGGCTGATGACGCCCGCGCCGAGGAACTCGTCGCCCGGCTCCGGCGGCCGCAGCCGGTCGGCCCGGATGCCGATCCCGGCGAAGTGCCCGACGAAGAAGTCCCCCGCCGGCGCTCCGGGCGGCGGCAGCGTGGCCGGCCCGACCCACATCGCCGCGGCGCGCTCGACGGCGGGCAGCAGGCCACGCAGGTGCAGCGCGTGCACCGACGGAGTGTTGAGCGCTCGCGCCCCCATCGACCCGTACCGCGCCCGCGGCGTTTCCGGCTCCCGCTCCAGGACCAGCACCCGGGCGCCGCCCAGCCGGAGCTCGCCCGCCAGCAGCAGGCCCACCGGGCCGCCGCCGGCCACCACCACGTCGAAGTCCATCTCCCCCACCCCCACTCCCCACCCTCAAAACCCGGAACAGTGTGCTCAGTAAAACCACGGTAGCGAACTGGGTACAGTGTTCGCAATAACGAAGGGGGTACGCGGTGCCGGCGAACGACCAGCCACCGCTCTGGCTGCGTCCCGAGCACGGCACGCGGGGCCCGAAGCCGGCCCACAGCCGGCGCGACGTCGCTCTCGCCGCGATCAGGATCGCCGACGCCGAAGGCCTCGACGCCGTCTCGATGCGGCGCGTCGCGGCCGAGCTCGGCGCCGGCACGACGTCGCTCTACCGGTACGTGTCCAAAAAGGACGAAGTGCTGGAGCTGATGGGCGACGAGGTGCTGGCCGAGCTGCGCGACGCCCCGCTGCCGTCCGGCTGGCGCGACGGTCTCCGCGCGATCGCCCGCCTGCTGCGGGAGGTCGGCCTGCGGCACCCGTGGCTCACGACGGTGGCCGCGGGCCGGGCGATCCACGGCCCGCACAGCCTCCGCTGGCGCGAGCGCACGCTTTCGGTGTTCGACGACATGGATCTCGGCACCGACGAGATGCTCGCCGCCCTCGGCACGCTCTCGGCGTTCGTCCTCGGCCACGTGCTGGGCGAACTGGCCGATCGGGAGGCCGCACGGCGCTCGGGGCTCAGCCACGACCAGTGGATGGAACGGGAGGGCGAGTACGGCCCGATGATCATGAACAGCGGCGAGTACCCCCGCTTCACGCGGGTGATGATCGAGGCCGAGCTGCCGCACGCCGCCGACCGCCAGGACCGGGGCTTCGAGGCCGGGCTCGACCGGGTGCTGGCCGGGATCGCCGCCCACCTGCCGCACTGAACCGCGCACGGCCCCGGCCTCACTCGCCGACGAGTCCCGGCGAGGGCCGCCCGGTGAGGATGTCGAACGCGTGCCGCCGGTGCGTCACGAACAGCTCCAAAGCCGCTTCCCGGTCGCCGGCCCGCAGCGCGTCGGCGAGCCGCCGGTGTTCGGCGGGGATGCCCGCCAGGTAGCCGTCGGTCTCGACGCCGATCCGGGTCAGCAAAAACAGGTGGACCTGCGACCGGATCGCCTGCCAGGCCTCGCCCAGACGCCGGTGCCCCGCGGCCTGGTAGACCGCGTCGTGGAAGACGAGGTCGCAGCGGACCATCTCGTGCTCGCCGGTCGCCCGTTCCATGCGCGCCACGGCGGCGTCGACCGCCTCCAGGCCGGGCACGCGGTCGACCACCAGCCCGACGGCGAGCTGCTCCAGCGCGGCCCGCAGGCTGTCCAGCTCGGCGACGTCCACTTCGGACAGTGACGTCACCGTGGTGCCCCGGTGCCATTCGCCGCGGACGAGCCCCTCGCGCTCCAGCTTGAGCAGCGCCTCGCGCACCGGCCCGCGGCTGACGCCCAGCGCCTCCGCCAGTTCGACCTCGCGCAGCTGGCTGCCGAGCGCGTACGTTCCGTCGAAGATCGCGTCCCGGATGCGGTCGGCGACCTCGTCGGCGAGCCCGCGCCGGCGCGCGGGAGCCACTCCAGCACTCATGTCGTAATGTTAACATCCGGACATGACGATCCCCCGCTTCCACCTCGCCATGCCGGTCGACGACCTGGCCGCCGCCCGCCGCTTCTACGGCGAAGTCCTCGGCCTCGCGCAGGGCCGCAGCGCCGACACGTGGGTCGACTGGAACCTGCACGGCCACCAGTTCGTGACGCACCTGGCGCCGGCGCGGCCCCAGCGCGTCCACAACCCCGTCGACGGCCACGACGTCCCGGTGCCGCACTTCGGCCTGATCCTCGAGGTCGAGGCGTTCAAGGCGCTCGCCGAGCGGTTGCGGGCCGCGGGGACGGAGTTCGTGATCGAGCCGTACGTCCGCTTCGAAGGCCAAGCCGGCGAGCAGTGGACGATGTTCCTGCTCGACCCCGCCGGGAACGCGCTGGAGTTCAAGGCCTTCGCCGACGACTCACAGGTCTTCGCGGTCTGAGGACGCCGAGGATCCCCGCAGCGATCCGGGGTGCGCCTTCGCCGCCGGGTCGCGGCCCGTCTTGATCAAGCTGGCGACCGTCACGACGGCCAGGACGCCGATGATCACCGCGAGGCTGACCGGCGTGGCGATCTCCGGAACGCGCGCGTCGATGTCGACGTGCGCCCAGTGCAGGATCAGCTTCACCCCGATGAACGCGAGGATCACCGCGAGCCCGGCCGAGAGGTACACGAGCCGGTCGAGCAGGCCCTTCACCAGGAAGTACAGGGCTCGCAGGCCGAGCAGCGCGAACGCGTTCGCGGCGAACACGACGTACGGCTCGTCGGTGACGCCGAAGACCGCCGGGATCGAGTCGAGGGCGAACAGGAGGTCGACGCCGCCGATCGCGACCAGGACCACGACCAGCGGGGTCACCACGCGGCGGCCCGAGACCCGGGTGAGCAGGCGGCCGCCGTCGTAGGCGTCGGAGACCGGCAGCACCCGCCGGGCCACCCGGACCACCACGTTGTGCTCGATGTCGGGGTCGGCGTCCCGGTGCCGGAACAGCTGCACGCCGGTGTAGATCAGCAGCAGTCCGAAGAGCAGGAACATGACCGAGAACAGCGAAAGGAGCGTCGCGCCGAGGACGATGAAGATCGCCCGCATGACGAGCGCGAGGATGATCCCGAACGTGAGCACCTTGTGCTGGTGCTCCTCCGGGACGGCGAACGTCGTCATGATGATCACGAACACGAACAGGTTGTCGACCGACAGGCTCTTCTCGACGATGTAGCCGGCGAAGTACTCGGTGCCGAGCTCACCGCCGTGGGCCAGCGTCAGCCAGACGCCGAACGCCACCGCGACGAGGATGTAGCCCACCGACCAGGCGACGGCTTCCTTGAAGCCGACCCGGTGCGGCCGGAGCGCGGCGAGCACGAGGTCGATCGCGAGCAGCGCCAGCACGACGCCGATGGTGACGAGCCAGGTGCCGATGCCCATCCGTTCCCCCGCTCCCGTGGTTGCCGCGATCGTAAGGGCCGGACCGCGAGCGCGCACCAGGAGTCCACTGTGGACGGATCAGGCGAGGTTCGCCGCCGCCAGCTCGGTGTGCGGGTCGAGCTCGAGGCCGCCGGCGCGCAGGGTGTCGTCGACGATCCGCCAGACCCAGCGGGCCAGCAGCGCGGCCAGCTCGGCGCGATCGACGTCACGCGGGTTCTCCAGCCAGCGCGAGGTGCTCGACTCGACCAGGCCGACCAGCCCGAAGGCGACCGCTTCGCAGACGCGGGTGTCCACTCCGAACAGTCCGAGGTAGTACTCGAACAGGACCGTCAGCTGCCGGGCGATCGCGGACTTGCCGTCGGCGAAGACGTCGGGGGCGCCGTCCACCGCGTGCCGGGTCAGGTAGCGGTAGAGCGAGCCGTGCTCGGCCAGCCAGTGCGTGTGCGCGCCGATCGCCGTGCGGATCAGCTCCATCGGCGTGCCGCTCGGGTTCCACAGGGGCGCGAACTCCGCGGTGATCAGCTCCGCGACCCGGCGGGCGATCGCGTGCTGCAGGTCGGCGGCGCCGTCGAAGTGCCGGTACAGGCGTGTGCGGGCGACGCCGGCTTCGTCGGCGATCTGCTCGGTGGACACCTCGGGGCCGTGCCGCGCGATCGCGCGCAGGCCCGCCTCGACGAACTCGCGGCGCCGACGGTCGCGCTGCCCGGCCCACCGCGCGGCCCGGCCGTCGGGCGGCCGCGGGGTGTCCGTCGATGTCATCGGCCGGATTGTAGTGGTGGCGTGTAGCGGCGGTCCGTGTGACATACACTGCCGTACCGTTAACTTTGGGTGCCACCTGGCCACGGAGAGTACCGATGAGCACTACCGACGAGGAGCTGCCGGACGCCGCGCTGCTCGCCGCTCTCCGCGCCGGTGACCTCGACGCGGGCGGCGCCCTGTTCCGCCGGCACGCCGAGCCGCTGCGCCGGATCGCCGCGGCGTGGGCGAAGCAGCCCGCGGAGCGCGACGACCTGGTGGCCGAAACCTTCGCGCGGGTGCTCGCCATCGTGCACGCGGGGGGCGGCCCGGACGCGGACCTGCGGCCCTACCTCGTCGTGACGCTGCGGAACCTGGTGTCGCGGTGGAGCCGGCAGCGCAGCCGGGTCGAGCTGTGCGAAACGGTGCCCGAGACGACGTCGAGCGGCGCCGACGAGCTGGCCCTGCACCGGTCCAACGAGAAGCTCGTGTGGTCGGCGTACTGCACGCTGCCGGGCCGGTGGCGCACGGTGCTCTGGCGGACCGAGGCCGAAGGCGACACGCCGACCGAGGCGGCGCCGCTGCTGGGCTTGACGCCGAACAGCGTGTCGGCGCTGGCGATGCGGGCGCGCGAGGGGCTGCGCCAGGCGTACCTGCAGGTCCAGGTGCCCGACGCCGAGGAGCCGGTCTGCCGGGAGCCACGCCGGCGCATGGGGGCGTGGGTCCGGGGAGCGTTGTCCCCGCGCCGGGCGAGCGTGGTCGCGGACCACATCGCAGGCTGCGGCTCGTGCCGCACGGTGGCCACGGGCCTGGACGAGGCGAACCGCGAGCTCCCGGGCTCCGCGGCCCGCCTCACCGGCTGACGCCTCCACCCACTCAGAGCCGTACCCGAAGGGTCGGCTCACGTGCCTGGACAGTCGGCTCACGTACCTGGAGAGTCGGCTCACGCACCTCGTGAGCCGACTGCCTGGGTACGTGAGTCGTCCATCCAGGTTCGCGAGTCGCCCGGACCGGATCGCGCCCGGTGTCGAATTCGTGCTGATGCAACCCCAGGGCAACCCTTACGCGAACCCGGTCCGCCGGGGTTGGCTGCCTTGACGCGCCGCCGACGAAGACGGTGCCCGAGACGGGGAGGTCCGCTCATGACCCAGACCCTCGAACCGGCCGCGGCCCTCGATGCCCGGCGGCGCGTCGAAGGCTGGCTCGCCGACTTCGAGGCCGCGCTCGCGGCCCGGGACGCCGACCGGGCCGCCGCCCTCTTCGCGACGACGTCGTTCTGGCGCGACCTGATCGCGTTCACCTGGAACCTGAAGACCGTCGAGAACCGGGACGGCGTCAAGGACCTCCTGCTCGCGACCATGGACACCGCCGACGCCCGTGGCTTCCACGCCACCGAGGAGCCGACCGCGTCCGATGGCGTCGTCGAAGCGTGGATCGGGTTCGAGACGACCGCCGGGCGCGGACGCGGCCACCTGCGCCTCACCGGCGAAGGCGCGTTCACCTTCCTCACCACGCTCTACGAGCTCAAGGACCACGAAGAGCCCCTCGGCACCACCCGGCCGAAGGGCGCCGAACACGGCGTCAACCGCGAGCGCGTCACGTGGTCCGAAGCGCGGCAGGCGGAAGCGGACGAACTGGGCACCACGCGGCAGCCGTACGTCGTCGTCATCGGCGGCGGGCAAGGCGGGATCGCGCTCGGCGCCCGGCTGCGCCAGCTCGGCGTGGACCACGTCGTCGTCGACCGGTACGCGCGGCCGGGCGACCAGTGGCGCGGCCGGTACAAGTCGCTCTGCCTGCACGACCCGGTCTGGTACGACCACCTGCCCTACCTCGACTTCCCGCGCACCTGGCCGGTCTTCGCGCCGAAGGACAAGATCGCCGACTGGCTCGAGATGTACACGAAGGTCATGGAGGTGAACTACTGGTCGTCGACGACCTGCAAGAGCGCCTCCTACAACGACGAAACGAAGGAATGGACGGTCGTCCTCGACCGCGACGGCGAAGACGTCACCCTCAAGCCGAAGCACCTGGTGCTCGCGACCGGCATGTCGGGCAAGCCGAACGTCCCGGTGTTGCCTGGACAAGATCGCTTCCGCGGCGAACAGCACCACAGCTCGCAACACCCAGGCCCGGACGCCTACCGCGGCAAGAAGGCCGTGATCGTCGGGTCGAACAACTCGGCGTTCGACATCTGCGGCGCGCTGTGGGAAGCCGGTGCCGACGTCACCATGATCCAGCGCAGCTCGACCCACATCGTGAAATCCGACTCGCTGATGGACCTCGGCCTCGGCGACCTCTACTCGGAACGCGCACTCGCGGCGGGCATGACGACGCAGAAGGCGGACCTGACGTTCGCCTCGCTCCCCTACCGGATCATGCACACCTTCCAGCAGCCGGTTTACGCCGCGATCAAAGACCGCGACCAGGAGTTCTACGACCGCCTCGAAGCCGCGGGCTTCCGGCACGACTGGGGTGACGACGACTCCGGCCTCTTCATGAAGTACCTGCGACGCGGGTCGGGCTACTACATCGATGTCGGCGCGGCGGACCTCGTGGCCAATGGTGACGTCAAGCTCGCGCACGGCCAGGTCGTCGAGCTGACGGAGAACTCCGTGAAGCTCGACGACGGCACCGAACTGGAGGCCGACCTGGTCGTCTACGCGACCGGGTACGGCTCGATGAACGGCTGGGCGGCCGACCTGATCAGCCAGGAGGTCGCGGACAAGGTCGGCAAGGTGTGGGGCCTCGGTTCGGACACGACGAAGGACCCGGGCCCGTGGGAGGGCGAGCAGCGGAACATGTGGAAGCCCACCCAGCAGGACGGACTGTGGTTCCACGGCGGCAACCTGCACCAGTCACGGCACTACTCGCTCTACCTCGCCCTGCAGCTGAAAGCCCGCGCGGAAGGCATCCCGACGCCGGTCTACGGGCTGCAGGAGCGGCACCACCTGTCCTAGGACGAAAGCGCGCTCGCGGGCTCGCCGAACAGCAGGGCGGTCCCGTGGGCGCGCTTGAAGTACAGGTGGGCGTCGTGCTCCCAGGTGATCGCGATGCCGCCGTGGAGCTGGATCATCTCCGCCGCCGCATGGGAAAACGCTTCGCTGCACACGACTTTCGCAGTCGTCACGGCTTCGGCGTCGCCGTCCACCAGAGCCGCGTACAGCGCCGAGCGGGCCGCTTCGACGTGGACGTGCACGTCGGCCATCCGGTGCTTCAACGCCTGGAACGAGCCGATCGCCCGGCCGAACTGACGACGCTGTTTTGTGTACTCCACCGTCAGTTCCAGCGCGCGGGCGGCCGCGCCGACCTGTTCGGCGGCGACGGCGACCACCGCCGTATCCCGCAGCTTCCGCAGGTCGAAGCCGTCGGCGTCGAGGCGTCGGGCCTGCGTCGAAGCGAAGTCCACGACCGCCAACCGGCGGGTCGGGTCCAGTGTGGTGACGCGCTCCCGGCGGACGCCGGCGAGCGGGACCTCGAACAGCCCGGCGCCGTCGGACGTCCGGGCCACGGCCAGCAGGACGTCCGCGAGGTCGCCGTCGAGGACGTAGTGGGCGCGGCCGTCGAGTCCGGTGTCCGACGCGGTCAAGCCCGGTGACCAGTCTTCGTCGGACCAGGCCAGCGCGGCGAGGATCGTGCCCGCGGCGATGCCCGGGAGCAGCCGTTCGCAGGCGTCGTCGTTTCCGGTGCCGAGCACCGCGGAGCCGCACAGCACCGCGGAGCCGAGCATCGGGGCGGGGGTGAGCGTGCGGCCGAGCTCTTGCAGGACCACGCACGCCTCGGCCAGGCCGGCGCCCGCGCCCCCGTAGTGCTCGGGGATCGCGAGGGCGGCGACGCCGATCTGCTCGCACAGCGTCGACCAGAGCTTGTCGTCGTAGCCGAGCGGTGACTCCATCGCCGCGCGCACCGCCGCCGGCCCCGACCGGCGGGTCAGCAGCGATCGCACGGCGTCCCGCAGGGCCTGGGCTTCCTCGGTGTCCAGGGGATCGGTCATCACAGCGCCGCCAGGACGCGCGCACGGTGGAACGACCCGGTTCCCCAGGCCCCGGCTAGGGCCCGCACCTTCGTCAGCCGCAGGCCGAGGTCGTGTTCGGCGGTGTAGCCGATCGCGCCGTGCACCTGGAGGGCCGTGCGCGCGGCCAGGTAAGCGGCGTCGGCCGCCAGCACCTTCGCCGCCGAGACATCGCGAGCGAAGGTGTCCCCGGCGACGGCGACGGCCGCGCCGTAGAGCAGCGGCCGGGCGAGTTCGAGCTGCGTCACGACGTCGGCGAGCAGGTGCTTGATCGCCTGGTACTCGCCGATGGCCCGGCCGTACTGACTGCGTTGCTTGGCGTAGGCGACCGACGCGTCGAGAAGCCACTGGCCCGCGCCGAGGAGCTGCGCGGACACGGCCAGGACGCCCCGGTCGAACGCGACCGGGTCGGCGGCCGTGGTCCGGGTGGTCCCGGTGATCCGGAACAGCCGCCGGGCCGGGTCGACCGACCGGACGAGCTCGATCCCGACGCCGGTGACCTCCCCCTCGTTGAGGTCCAGGACCACCCCGGCGACGTCGGCGTCGAGGGCGAGCGGCACTTCCGGGGGCGCGACGACCGTGGCCAGGAGGTCGCCGCCGGCGAGCGCGGCGAGCCGGTCGCCGGTCAGCACCGCTGGTGCCACGGCGGCCGTTTCGACCAGCGGGCCGGGCACGGCGTGGTAGCCGAGCGCTTCGAAGGCGACGACCAGGTCGACCGCGGAACCGCCGAGCCCGCCGTGGTCCTCGTCGACCAGCAACGCCGGGACACCGAGGTCGGCGAGGGCGCGCAGCAGTTTCAGGCCGCGCTCGGGGGAACCCGCGGCCCAGGTCCGCGCGACCGCGGCGGTGTCCGCGCCGCCCAGCAGGTCGTGCAGGGACGCGGAGAACTGGCGCTGCTCCGGAGACAGCTGGAACTTCATCGGCGCGCCTCCCTCGGCAGCTTCAGCAGCCGCTCGGCGATCGTGTTGCGCTGGATCTGGTCGGTGCCGCCGTAGATCGGCCCGGCGAGGGAGAACAGGTAGCCGGCCACCCAGTCCCGGTCGGTCTCGGCGGCCGGGCCGAGCACGTCCAGGGCCGTCTCGTGGAGTTCAACGTCCAAGTGCGACCAGAACAGCTTGTTCACGCTGGACTCCGGGCCCAGCTCGCCGCCGTCCGCCAGGCGGCTCACCGTGCCGAACGTGTAGAGCTGATAAGCGCGCGCCCCGATCCAGGCGTCGGCGACACGGTCCTGTGTGGACGGCGGCGAGTCCTGCGCGCGCCAGAGATCCACGAGCCGGGAAGCCGCGGCGAGGAACCGGCCGGGGCTGCGCAGGGACAGGCCGCGCTCGTTGTTCGCGGTCGTCATCGCGACGCGCCAGCCCTGGCCGGGTTCGCCGATGACGTCCTCGTCGGACACGAAGACGTCGTCGAAGAAGATCTCGGCGAACCCGGGCTCGCCGTCCAGTTGCGGGATCGGCCGGACCGTGACGCCGTCGGCGCGCAGGTCGGCCATGAAGTAGGTCAAGCCGTGGTGGCGTTGCGCGTCGGGATCCGTGCGGAACAGGCCGAACGCGCGGTCGGCGAAGGTCGCCCGCGAACTCCACGTCTTCTGCCCCGAAAGCCGCCAGCCGCCGTCGGTCCGCACCGCCGTGCTGCGCAACGCCGCGATGTCGCTGCCCGCCTCGGGTTCCGACCACGCCTGCGCCCAGACCTCGTCGCCGCGCGCCATCGCGGGCAGGATGCGGTCACGCTGCTCCTGCGTGCCGTGCGCGAACAGCGTGGGCCCCAGCATGAAGATCCCGTTCTGACTCACCCGGCCCGGCGCGCCCGACGCGTAGTACTCCTCCTCGAACAGCAGCCACTGCAGCATCGACGCGTCCCGGCCGTGGTACTCGCGCGGCCACGAGACAACCGACCACCGCGCCTCGGCGAGTTCGGCCTCCCACTCGCGGTGCGCGGCGAAGCCCTCGGCGGTGTCCATCGACGGCAACGCCCGGACGCGCGAAGCCAGCCACTCGCGGGCCTCGTCGCGGAACGCGGCCGACGTCTCGTCGATGTCGAGGTCCATCAAGCCCCCTTGTTCGCGTCGCGCATGGACCGCGCGGACTGCCCGCCGAGCGAGTCTTCCGACGTCTCCGCGTTGTGGGCGTGCGCCAGGTGGTGGAGCCCGAACACGGAGTCCATTCCGGACCGCAGGCCCATCAGGTCTTCGGCCTGGTTGACGGCCTTCTTTGCCAGGGCCAGACCGAACTGCGGCATCGCGCCGATCTTCTCGGCCAGCTCGAGGGTGTGCTGTTCCAGCTCCGCGCGCGGGACGATCCGGTTGATCATCCCCCATTCCTTCGCCTGCTGGACGGTGAAGCGTTCGCCGGTGAACAGCACTTCCTTCGCCGCGCGCGGCCCGAGCACCCACGGGTGCGCGAAGTACTCCACACCCGGAATTCCCATGCGCACCACCGGATCGGCGAAGAACGCGTCGTCGGACGCCACGATCAGGTCGCAGACCCAGGCCAGCATCAGCCCGCCCGCGATGCAGGCGCCCTGGACGCTCGCGATCATCGGCTTCGGGATCTCCCGCCACCGCCGGCACATACCCAGGTAGACCTCGGACTCGCGAGCGAACCGCTGGTCACCGCCGGACCGGTCGGTGTGGTCCCACCACAGCACCGAACGCCGGTCGAACGTCTGGTCCACGTCCCGGCCCGGGGTGCCGATGTCGTGCCCGGCCGAGAAGTGCTTGCCCGCCCCCGCCAGGACGATCACCTTGACCTCGGCGTCGTTCACCGCGCGGGCGAAGGCGTCGTCGAGGGCGTAGGTCATCGCCGAGTTCTGCGCGTTGCGATAGTCGGGCCGGTTCATGGTGACGACGGCGACCGGCCCGCGGCGCTCGTAGCGGACGACGTCGGCTTCGACGCTCATGCCTTCTCCTCACTGAGCAGCCGCTTCAGCACCTTGCCGGAAGCGTTGCGGGGCAGCGCGTCCAGGAACGCGACGGACCGCGGGGTCTTGTAGTTGGCGAGCCGTTCGCGGCAGAAGGCGAGCACCGCGTCCGCGGTCAGGCCGGTGCCGACGACGAACGCCTTGCCGACCTCGCCGAGCCGCTCGTCCGGCACGCCGATCACGGCGACGTCGCGGACGCCGGCCAGCTCGGTCAGGGCGTGCTCGACCTCGGCCGGGTAGACGTTGAAACCGCCGCAGATGTACATGTCCTTGAGGCGGCCGGTGAGCGTGAGGTTGCCGGCGTCGTCCAGTTCGCCGACGTCGCCGGTGTGCAGCCAGCCGTCTCCGTCGATGGTCTTCGCGGTCGCTTCCGGGTCGTCGAGGTAGCCGAGCATCACGTTCGGCCCGCGGAGGACGACCTCGCCGGGCGAGCCCTGGATCGCCACTTCGAACCCGGCGGTCGCGCGGCCGGACGTCTTCGCGACGAGCTCCGCGTCGTCGCCCGGACGGCACATCGTCACGACCACCGCTTCGGTGAGGCCGTACGCCGTGAGGACGATGTCGAAGCCCAGCTCGGACCGCATGCGCCGGACGAGCGACGCCGGGACGTCGGCGGCGCCGGTGATCGCGAGCCGGAGTGAGGACAGGTCCGGCCGACGCTGTTCGTGCAGCAGGGACTGGAAGATCGTCGGCGCCCCCGGCAGCACCGAGATCCGCTCCCGCTCGATCACCTCCAACGCGGCGCGCACGTCGAACACCGCCTGCGGCACGAGCGTCGCGCCGGTCAGCAGCCCCACGACGATCCCGGCCTTGTAGCCGAAGCTGTGGAAGAACGGATTGATCACCAGGTACCGGTCGTCGGCGGTGACCCGGCCGCACTCCGCCCAGGCCGCGGCGACGCCGACCACCTGGCGGTGGGCGGACAGCACGCCTTTCGAACGGCCGGTCGTGCCCGAGGTGAAGAGGATGTCGCTCACGTCGTCCGGCCGGACCGCGTCCGCACGCGCCTCGGCGTCGGCGGCCGGCACGTTGTCGGCCAGCGCGAGGAACTCGTCCCAGCCGAGGGCGCCCCCGACCGGGCGGTGCGGCTGGTCCAGGGCGACCCGGACGACCGTGCCGAGGTCGGGCAGGTCCGTCCCGGTCGCGACGATCGCGGCGTGGCGGTCGGTGCCGAGGAAGTCGGCCGCCACGACCAGGGCTTTCACCCGGCCGCGGACCAGCAGGTCCACGGTCTCGGCGGCGGTGAACCGGGTGTTGACCGGCACCAGGGTCGCGCCCGCGTAGAGCGCGCCCAGCGCCGTGAGCACCCAGTGGTGGGTGTTCGGGAGGTTGATCGCGACGCGATCGCCGGGCTGGACGCCGCGGGCGACGAAGGCCCGCGCGACCGACTGAACACGTTCCAGAACATCGTCGAAACCGAGGCGCAGGGAGCCGTCGACCAGCGCCTCCGCCGAACCGAACTTCGCGGCGGCGTCACGGACGACGGCCGGGATCGTGGTCTGTCCCACCACACCCTCCTCTGGACCGACAAACTAGAACGTGTTCTCATTACCCTAGGTGCCGGACCGGCCCGGCAGCAAGGAGGCGTGCGTGGAACCGACGCGATTCCGCCGCGAGGTCGCGGGCTGGCTCGCGGACAACCTGACCGGCGAGTTCGCCCGGCTGCGCGGCCTCGGCGGGCCGGGACGCGAGCACGAGGCGTTCGACCTGCGCCTGGCCTGGGAACGGCACCTGGCCGCCGCGGGCTGGACCTGCGTCGGCTGGCCGGTCGAGCACGGCGGGCGCGGCCTGTCCCTCGACGAGCAGGTCGCCTTCCACGAGGAGTACGCGGCGTCCGCTGCGCCCGCGCGCGTCAACCACATCGGCGAGCAGCTGCTCGGCCCGACGCTCATCGCCTTCGGCACGCCTGAGCAGCGAAAACGGTTCCTGCCGAAGATCGTCGCCGTCGAAGAGCTGTGGTGCCAGGGTTACTCCGAGCCCGGCGCCGGCTCCGACCTCGCCGCCGTCTCGACGTCGGCGGTCCGGCGCGACGGCGACTGGGTGCTCAACGGCCAGAAGATCTGGACGTCCCTGGCCCACGTGGCCGACTGGTGCTTCGTCGTGGCGCGCACCGAACCGGGGTCGCAGCGCCACCACGGCCTCTCCTACCTCCTGGTACCGCTGCGCCAGGACGGCGTCACCGTGCGGCCGATCCAGCAGCTGACCGGCACGTCGGAGTTCAACGAAGTCTTCTTCGACGACGCCCGCACCCCCGCCGCGCTGGTCGTCGGCGAGCCCGGCGACGGCTGGAAGATCGCCATGGCCACCCTCGGCTTCGAACGCGGCGTCTCGACGCTGGGCCAGCAGATCGGCTTCCGCCGCGAACTCGAGGAGATCGTCGCCGAGGCGAAGCGCACCGGCACCTACGACGACCCGCTGCTGCGCGCCGACCTCACGCGCGCCCGGATCGGCCTGCGCGTCCTGCGCGCGCACGCGCTGCGGACGCTCGGCCGGCCGGCCGGGCCGGAGGTCGCCGTCGGGAAGCTGCTGTGGGCGCAGTGGCACCGCGGGCTCGGCGAACTGGCGATGCGGGCCCGTGGTGCGCGGTCGCTGGTCGCCGGCGGTGCCGAGCTGGACGACGCCCAGCGGCTCTACCTGTTCACCCGCGCGGACACGATCTACGGCGGGTCGGACGAGATCGAGCGGAACATCATCGCCGAGCGCGTGCTCGGCCTGCCGAGAGAGGCACGCCCGTGATCCCGCAGACAGTGTCGTTGAAAAACGTACCCGGCCACGACCTGCTGTCCGGGAAGGTCGTCGTGGTCACCGCCGCGGCCGGCACCGGCATCGGCTCGGCCGTGGCTCGCCGGTGCCTCGAAGAAGGCGCGAGCGTCGTCATCAGTGACTGGCACGAACGGCGGCTCGGCGAGAAGGCGGCCGAACTGGCCGAACTCGGGAAGGTGCACGCGATTCCCTGCGACGTCACGAAGGAAGACCAGGTCCAGGCGCTCATCGACGGCGCGGTCGGCCACTTCGGCCGCCTCGACGTGATGGTCAACAACGCCGGGCTCGGCGGGACGAAGTCCGTGCTGGACATGGCCGACGAGGAGTGGTCCCGCGTCCTCGACATCACGCTCACCGGGACTTTCCGGTGCACCCGCGCGGCGCTGCGGCAGTTCGTCGCCCAGGGCGGCGGCGGGGCGATCGTCAACAACGCGTCGGTGATCGGCTGGCGCGCCCAGGCCGGGCAGGCGCACTACGCCGCCGCGAAGGCCGGCGTCATGGCCCTGACCCGCTGCTCGGCCCTCGACGCCGCCGAACACGGCGTCCGGATCAACGCCGTCGCGCCGAGCCTGGCCATGCATCCCTTCCTCGCCAAGGTGACCAGCGACGAACTCCTCGAAGACCTCACCAAGCGGGAGGCGTTCGGCCGCGCCGCCGAGCCGTGGGAGGTCGCCAACGTCATGGTCTTCCTCGCCAGCGACTACGCGAGCTACCTCACCGGCGAAGTCGTCTCCGTCAGCAGCCAGCACCCCTAGGAGCCCTCGTGCCCGAAGCCTTCCTCCTCGACGCGGTCCGCACCCCGGTCGGCCGGCGCGGCGGCGCGCTGTCCGGGTGGCACTCCGCCGACCTCGGGGCGCACGTCATCCGGGCGGTCGTCGAGCGCGCGGGCGTCGACCCGGACCTCGTCGACGACGTCATCCTCGGCTGTGTGGACACCCTGGGCCCGCAGTCGGGCAACATCGCGCGCACGGCGTGGCTGGCGGCCGGTTTCCCGGACCACGTGCCCGGCGTGACGATCGACCGGCAGTGCGGGTCGAGCCAGCAGGCGGTGCACTTCGCCGCGCAAGCCGTCATGTCCGGGACGCAGGACCTCGTGCTGGCCGGTGGCGTGCAGAACATGAGCCGCATCCCCATCAGCGCGGCGATGCTGGCCGGGCGCGAGTACGGCTTCGACGACCCGTTCTCCGGCTCGAAAGGCTGGCAGGAGCGCTACGGCAGCGTCGAGGTGTCGCAGTTCCGCAGCGCCGACATGATCGCTTCGCACTGGGACATCAGCCGATCCGACATGGAGGAGTACGCCTTCCGCAGCCACCAGCGGGCTCTCGCCGCCATCGATTCCGGACGGTTCGACGCCGAGATCGCGCCGGTCGACGGCTTCAAGCAGGACGAAGGCCCGCGCCGGGACACGTCGTTGGAGCGGATCCGCGGCCTGAAGCCGCTCGCTCCGGAGTCCCGGCTGACGGCGGCGGTGGCCAGCCAGATCTCCGACGGCGCGAGCGCGGCGTTGCTGGCGTCGGAAGCGTTCGTGAAGGAACACAACCTGACGCCTCGGGCCCGCATCCACCACCTGTCGGTGCGCGCGGCTGACCCGGTGTGGATGCTGACCGGCCCGATCCCGGCGACCTCCTACGCGCTCCGGAAAACCGGGCTCGCGATCGAGGACATCGACCTGTTCGAGGTCAACGAGGCGTTCGCCAGCGTGGTGCTGGCGTGGCTGGACGAAACGGGCGCGGACCCCGGGCGGGTCAACGTCAACGGCGGCGGCATCGCCCTCGGCCACCCCATCGGGGCGACCGGGACGAAGCTCCTCGCGACGCTCCTGCACGAGCTGGAGCGCCGCGGTGGCCGCTACGGCCTGCAGACGATGTGCGAAGGCGGCGGCACCGCCAACGTCACCATCATCGAACGGCTGTGAAGTCGAACGCCTGTCGTGAGACTCAGCCGAGGGCGCGCAGCTTCGGCAGCACGTCCTCGGAGAACTGGCTCAAGAACCGCTCCTGGTCATGCCCCGGCCCGTGGAACACCAGGTGGTTGAGCCCGGCGTCGAGGTACGGCTTGATCTGCGCCACGGCCTCGTCCGGGTCCGACGCCACGATCCACCGCTTGGCGACCTGCTCGATCGGCAGTTCGTCGGCCAGCCGTTCCATCTCGTCGGCCGAGGTGACGCTGTGCTTCTGCTCCGCCGACAGCGACAGCGGCGCCCAGAAGCGGGTGTTCTCCAGGGCCTTCTCGTGGTCGCGGTCGTAGGACATCTTGATCTCGATCGTCCGGTCGACGTCCTCGACGGTCTTCTCGGCCGCCTCCGCGCCTTCCTTGACCGCGGGCATCAGCTTCTCGGTGTAGAGGTCCATGCCCTTGCCCGAGGTGCAGATGAACCCGTCCCCCGCGCGGCCCGCGTACTTGGCCACCACCGGGCCACCCGCGGCGATGTAGACCGGCACCGGCTGCTCCGGCCGGTCGTAGATGCGTGCGTCGACCAGCTTGTAGTACTCGCCGTCGAAGTTCACGTTGTCGCTGGTCCACAGCTCGCGGATCAGCTTGATCGACTCGCGAAGCCGCGCGAAGCGCTCCTTGAACTCCGGCCATTCCCGCCCCGAGACGGCGATCTCGTTCAGGGCCTCGCCGGACCCCACGCCGAGGATCACGCGGCCGTTCGACAGCAGGGACATCGTCGCGAACGCCTGCGCGATCACGGCCGGGTTGTACCGGAACGTCGGCGTCAGCACGCTCGTGCCGATCTGTACCCGCTTCGTGCGCTCGGCGACCGCCGGCATCCACGCCAGCGCCCACGGCGCGTGGCCGCCTTCGTGCCGCCAGGGCAGGAAGTGGTCGGACACCCAGACCGAGTCGAGGCCGACCTCTTCGGCACGCACCGCGTACTCGACCAGGTCCCGCGGTCCGAACTGCTCCGCCGACGCCTTGTAACCGATCTTGAGCGCCACGCTCATCCTCCCGTTTCCCGGCCGAGTCGCCGCAGGATCTCACCTGCCTCGGCCACTGTGCCCTCGACGATCCCGGCCACCGTGGGCAGGTCGTGGATCATGCCCACCACCTGTCCCGACGCTAGCACTCCCGCGTCCGTCCGGCCGTCGACCAGCCCCGCCCGCAACAGCATCGGGGTGTTGGCCGCCATGACCAGCTGACTCCAGGTCAGATCGTTGCCGTGCTTCATCGCCAGGCCTTCTTTGACCATGGCAACCGGGGACAGTCCGGTGATATTCCGGAACGCGAGCGCGTTGCGCGCGGCCTGCGCCAAGCCGCGGAGCCGGCCGGTGTGCTCGAGCTTCTCGACGAGGTCGGTGCGCAGCACGCGGTGCGGCAGGCCGTCGACGCGCCGCGTGACGACCGTCCCGGTGAGACCCTGCTCGAGGTAGACGCGCTTGACGTCGTCGGGGACCGTGCTCTCCTTGCTCAGCAGGAACCGGGTACCCATCGCGACGCCCGCCGCGCCGTACGCGAGGGCGGCGGCCAGACCGCGTCCGTCGAAGAACCCGCCGGCGGCGACGACCGGGATGTCGACGGCGTCCAGCACCGAGGGCAGCAGCAGCGTGGTGGCCACTCCCCCGGTGTGCCCGCCGCCTTCGCCGCCCTGGACGATGACGGCGTCCGCGCCCCAGGCGGCGACCTTTTCGGCGTGGCGCGCGGCGCCGATGGACGGGATCACGACGATCCCGTGGTCGCGCAGCTTCGCGATCATCTCCTTGCGCGGCGCGAGCGCGAACGACGCCACCTTGACGCCCTCGCGGATCAGCAGGTCGACGCGGTCGCCCGCGTCGGCCGCGTCTGCGCGCAGGTTCACCCCGAACGGCTTCTCCGTGCGTTTCTTGACTTCGGCGATCGCCGCTTCCAGCTCGCCGAAGGTCATCGTGGCCGACGCGAGGATGCCGAGCGCGCCCGCCTCGGCGGTCGCCGAGACGAGCCGTGGGCCGGCGACCCAGCCCATCCCGGTCTGCACGACCGGGTGCTCGACGCCGACGAGTTCGGTCAGCGCGGTCTTCACGCCGGGACTTCCTTGTCGCGCAAGCCCTTCGGGTCCACGACTTCGCGGATGAGCCGCAGCTCTTCGCCGGTCGGCTCACGGCTGATCCCGACACCGGAGAAATCGATCTCGAACGTCGTCGCCGCCGCGACCTCGTCCCGGGTGACGCCGGGGTGCAGCGACACCGCTCGCATCGCGTGGTCGGCGCCCCCGAAGCCGAAGACGCCGAGGTTCGTGACGACCCGGTGGACGTCGTGGAACTTTTCGGCGGACGGGCCCGCCTTCGCCGCGCTGTCGTAGCCCACGCCCGAAACGACGTCCACGGTGTCCACGAAGACCCGCGAGGAATGCCGCGGAACCCAGTAGCTGGTGCGGTGGTTGACGGTGTTGCCCGGCGCGCCCCGCACCCCGAGCAGCTGCTTCTTCGGCCGCGCGTGGTCGCCGATGGCGGAGATGTTCTGGTTGCCGTAGCGGTCGATCTGGTTGGCGCCCATCACGACGTGGCGGCGCCCGTGCGGGACGATCGTGTCGAGCATCTTGCGGAACGGCTGCCAGCCCTCGACGACGCCGTCGGCCGTGACCAGGTACGCCTCGCCGTCGGACATGAGCAGGTCGGGTTCGAACGTCAGCCGCGCGAGCTTCGCGCCGAGCTGCGGGACCAGGCCCATCGGGCTGACGACGATCTCGCCGTCGCCGCGGAACACCTCGGCCATCGCCACGACGACGATCTCGGCCCGGGTCGCGCTCATGCCGCCTCCGCCTCGAACTTGTCCACTTCGGACAGATACCGCGGCTCGTCCCCGGACAGGAACCGATCCACGAATCCCGGCCACGCGCCGGGATCCTTGGCGCAGGCCGCGTAGTGCCGCTGGAACCGTTCGTCCCGGCCGTAGTCCGGCACGGCCGTGGTGAAGTGCGCGCCGCGCGGCGCCTCGACGACGCCGTCGACCGCACTCCGGTTGAGCAGCAGCGACTGCACCGGCCCGCCCGCCATCAGCTCGGGCGTGTCGACGACCTTTTCCACCGAGACGAACCGTTTCTCCGCCGCCAGGCAGAACAGGTCGTCGAAGTAGGGGTCCGGGCCGAGGTACTGGGCGTTGCCGCGGGCGTCGGCGCGGTTGAGGTGCACGAGCGCGACGTCGAGGTGCTGCGCCGGCACCGCGACCAGCTCTTCGCCGTCGGCGTACGGCGAACGGACGGTCCGCAGGTCCGGGTTGGCGCGCATCACCTCCGAGCCGAGCCCGGCGCGCATCGGGAGGAACGGAAGCCGCTGCGCCGCCGCGGAAAGCGCCGCGCCGAACATGCCTTCGTCGTACTCGGTGACGGCGATCGCACCCGTCTCGCGGGCCCGGCCGAACCACGGGTCGAAGGGGATCGAGTCGAGCGTGACGAACCCGAACACCACGCGCTTGACCTTGCCGGCCGCGCACAGCAGGCCGACGTCGGGGCCGCCGTAGGACACCACGGTGAGGTCTTTGACGGAAGTGCGGAGGAGCGCGCGGACGAGCGCCATCGGCTTGCGCCGGGAGCCCCAGCCGCCGATGCCGATGGTCATGCCGTCCTTCAGCTCCGCCGCGACGTCGTCGGCGGTCGTGCGCTTATCGGCCATTCAAGAACTCCTCGCGGGCTTCGTCGGACGCGCCGAGCAGGTTGAGCTCGAAGGTGAAGCCCTGCTCGAACCGGTAGCTGCGGTGCACCTGCTGGGTGTCGATGCCGTTCAGAGCTTCTTTCGCCGCCCGGATGACCCGCGGGTCCTTCTTCGCGATGTCCCGGGCGATGGCCAGCGCGGCGTCGTCCAGCTCGGCGCGCGGCACGACCTGGTAGACCGAGCCGTGGGTGTGCAGCTCGGCGGCGGTGATGGTGCGCGCGGTGAAGTAGAGGGTGCGCATCAGGTGCTGCGGGACCAGCCGGGCGAGGTGGGTCGCCGCGCCGAGGGCGCCGCGTTCGACCTCCGGGACGCCGAAGGTGGCGTCCTCGGAAGCGATGACGACGTCGGCGTTGCCGGCCAGGCCGATTCCGCCGCCGAGGCAGAACCCGTGCACCGCGGCGACAACCGGGACCGCGCAGTCGTAGACGGCCCCGAAAGCCGCGTAGCAGCCCCGGTTCGCGCCGACCAGCGCGTCGTAGCCCGCGCTGCGCTGGATCTCCTTGATGTCCACGCCCGCGTTGAACCCGCGGCCTTCCGCGCGGAGGATCACGACGTGCACGTCGGGGTCGCGGCCCGCCTGCGTGATCGCGTCGGCCAGGTCGAACCAGCCCCGCACGGGCAGCGCGTTCACCGGCGGGAAGTCGACCGTGACGATCTCGATGTGCGCGTCGCGCTTGGTGAGGATGCCCATCAGCTCGCTCCGTAGACGGGTTCGGGGTCGGGCGCGTGCTCGAGCAGGTCCTTCACCACCGGGCCGAATTCGGCCGGGTCCCACCGGTCGCCCTTGTCCACGGCCGGGCCGTGGCGCCACGCCTGGGCGAGCGACACCTTCCCGCCTTCGACTTCGAACACCCGTCCGGTCACGTGCGAGGACTCCTCGCTGCCGAGCCAGACGACCAGCGGCGAGACGTTTTCCGGGGCCATCGCGTCGAAGCCCGCGTCCGGACGCGCCATCGACGCGAACACCGCCTCGGTCATCCGGGTCCGCGCGGCCGGCGCGATCGCGTTCACCGTCACCCCGTAGCGCGCCAGCTCGGCCGCCGCCACGACGGTCAGGCCGGCGATCCCCGCCTTCGCCGCCGAATAGTTGCCCTGGCCGACGCTGCCCAGCAACCCGGCACCCGAACTCGTGTTGATGACGCGCGCGCTCGGCATCCGCCCGGCCTTCGCCTCGGCTCGCCAATGGTCCGCGGCGTGCCGCAAGGGCGCAAAGTGACCTTTGAGGTGCACGCGAACGACGGCGTCCCACTCGTCCTCGCCGAGGTTGACGAGCATCCGGTCCCGGAGGAACCCCGCGTTGTTGACCAGCACGTCCAGGCGGCCGAAGTGCGCCAGCGCCGTCCCGATCAGTTCCCTCGCCCCGGCCCAGTCGGCGACGTCGGAGGTGTTCGCCACCGCCTGCCCGCCCCGCGCCTCGATCTCGGCGACGACTCCGGCGGTCGCGTCCCCGTCCACGTCGTTCACCACCACCGGCGCGCCCTCGGCGGCGAAGGCGAGCGCGTGGGCCCGTCCGATGCCGCGGCCGGCGCCGGTCACCACGACCACCCGGTCCTGGCACAACCTGCTCACGAATCCTCCCGTTGGTTGACGTCGGCCGCGGCGAGGAACGCCGGGATCTCACCGCCGCCGTGGACGCGCAGGGTCGCGCCGGAGACGTAGGAAGCCAGGCCGGAGGCGAGGAACGCGGCGCACGCGCCCACTTCCCCGGGCTCGGCGAGCCGGCCGAGCGGCACGGTCTTGCCGACCGCTTCGATGGCGGCTTCGCTGCCGTAGTGCAGGTGCGACTGCTCGGTGCGCACCATGCCGACGTCCAGGGCGTTGACCCGGACCTTGGGCGCCCACTCGACGGCGAGGCTGGCGGTGAGGTTGTCGAGCCCGGCTTTCGCGGCACCGTAGGCGGCGGTCCCGGGCGACGCGCGGGTGCCGCTGACGCTGGAGATCATCACGATGGAGCCGCCGGAGTCCTGGCTTTGCATCACGGCGTTCGCTTTTTGGGAGACCAGCAGCGGGGCCAGCAGGTTGAGCTGGACGATCTTGTCGTGCAGCCGCGGCGACGCGTCGGCCGCGGGCGCGTAGGGTGCACCGCCGGCGTTGTTGACGACGACGTCGAGGCGGCCGTGTCGTTCGACGATCCCGTCGATCAGGGCTGTGACCTGGGCTTCGTCACGGACGTCGCACTGGACGAACTCCGCGGTCGTGGCGGTCTCGCGGCGGGCGCAAGCGACGACGTGGGCACCGTGGGCGAGGAACACGTCGCTGATGCCCCGGCCCACGCCGCGGACACCGCCGGTGACGAGCACGACGGCGCCGGCCAAGCCCAGATCGGTCTGCACGTCACAAAACTAGAACACGTTCCAACTTTGGGCAAGGCTCGCGGGCGCGGCGACGGGCCGGGATGCCGGGCCGCGCGATTCCCCGAGCCGGCGCCGGACTGCCGTGAACGACTCGTTCACCTCGTCCGACGACATGAACGAGTCGTTCATGTCGTCCGGCCGGGGCGCACAGGCTTGACTAGAACCCGTTACGAGTCGAGCTTCGCCGCGTCGTACTTCGCGTTGGCTTCCATGACCTCGGGCATCTGCCCCTCGACGTCCTGGATGAGCGCCAGCAGAAGCGCCGCGGTCCGGCGGCCACGCGGTGTCAGGCTGTACTCGACCTTCGGCGGGATCGTCGGCTGCGCCTCGCGGTGCACGAAGCCGTCGCGCTCGAGGGCCTGCAGCGTCTGGGCGAGCATCTTCTCGCTCACGCCGGACACGCGGCGGCGCAGGGCGTTGAACCGGAGCGTGCCGTCGTGGAGCGCGACCATCGCGAGGATCCCCCACCGGCCGGTGATGTGCTCGAGCGTCGCCCTGGACGTGCAGGCCTGCGCGAACACGTCGAACAGCACCTGCCCGTGTTCGTCCACCCACTCCGGCGCCTCGCTCATGCCGTCCACGGTACCTCCACGGTCGCGGAAACCCAGGTGAGGATGCTCACCAAGAGTTTGCACTTTCTCAGAGTTAGTACACTCTAATAGTAAGCATCCCGGCAGCGAGGAGAAGCAGATGATCGTGGTCACCGGTGCCACCGGCCAGCTCGGCCGCTTGGTCGTGGAAGGCCTGCTGAAGAAGGTCCCGGCCGCCGAGGTCGTCGCCGCCGTGCGCGATCCGGCGAAGGCCGCCGAGTTCGCCGCGCGCGGCGTGCAGGTGCGCCGGGCGGACTACGACGACCCGGCGAGCCTGGCCGCGGCGTTCGCCGGCGCGGACAAGGTGCTGCTGATCTCGAGCAGCACGCCCGGCAGGCGGCTGGCCCAGCACGAAGCCGTCATCGCGGCCGCCGGCGAAGCCGGCGTCGGCCATCTCGCGTACACGAGCGTCCTGGCCGCCGACACGACGAAGCTGTCGCTCGCGCCGGACCACAAGGCCACCGAGGAGGCCATCCGCGCGTCGGGAGTGCCGTTCACGTTCCTGCGCAACGGCTGGTACACCGAGAACTACGCGCAGACGATCACCCAGGCGCTCGCCGTCGGGTCCTTCGCCGGCGCGGCCGGCGAAGGAAAGCTCGGAGCCGTTCCGCGGATCGACTTCGCGGAGGCGGCGGTCGAGGTCCTGACCGGCGAAGGCCACGAGGGTCAGGTGTACGAACTGGCCGGCGACGAGCCGTTCGGCTACGCCGACCTGGCGGCCGCGGTGACGGCCGCGTCGGGCACGCAGGTCACGTACCAGGACCTGCCGGTCGAGCAGTACCGCCGGATCCTGGTCGGCGCGGGCCTGCCGGAGCCGGTGGCGGCCATGCTGGCCGACGCCGACCGCGGCATCGCTGAAGGCGAGCTGGCCTCGACGTCCGGCGACCTGCGCCGCCTCATCGGCCGCCCGACGACGCCGCTGGCCGAAGCCGTCACCGCCCTGGTCAAGAACTGAAGTCCGTGAAGGCCTCCTTACCGGCCGAAGATGCCGGTAAGGAGGCCTTCACGGCTTTTCACGCGCCCTGGGAGCGCAAGGCCGAGGCGCGCAGGGCCGCCTGTATCGCGAACCGCGCCTCGGGATCGTCCAGCCGGTCCCCGAATGCCTGCTTGAGCTGACGCACGCGGTACCGCACCGTCTGCGGGTGCACCGACAGGTCCACTGCGATCTTCTCCGAGTTGCCGCCGTTCTCCAGCCACGACAGCAAAGTCTCGCCGAGGCGTCGCCGCGTGCGGTCGGGGAACTGGGTCAGCGGGGCCAGCTCCTGCCGGGCCACCTGGTCCGCCAAGGGCGAGTCGCAGAGCAGCCACAGCGTCGTCAGGTGCTCCGCGCACCACGTCACCGGCGCGTCCGGCAGCGCGCCGTCGCCCACCAGCCGCGACGTCGTCCGCGCCCAGCGCAGGGAATGCGCCGCGGCCGGCGGGGCCACCGGCGGGCCCACCGCGGCCCGGACGCCGAGCGAGGCGCAGAACCGCGGGTCCGCCGGGGCCGGCACCAGGAGGTACGGCTGTGGCGACTCGAGGTCCGCCAGGACGTCGGGGCCCCACGACGGGGTGACCGGCGACTCGATGACCACCGCCGCCACCTCGGCCGGCACCGGCCAGCCGGCCGCCGCCGCGAGCTCGGTGAGGACCGCGTCCGTCACCGCCACCGGGCCGGTCACCAGCCGCAGCAGGCGACGGCGCAGGCCCACCCGCGTGCCGTCGAGCTCCGCCTGCGCCTCGCGGTGCCCGCGGATCGACATCCGGGCCAGCTCGTCCGCATAGCCGAACAGCATCTCCGCCAGGCGCGCCATCACCGCCGACGACAGCAGGTGCCGGCGGCCCAGGCGCATGATCCAGCGCCAGCCCGCGCGCGTGCCGACGCGGTAGGCCACCTGGAGGTCGTCGAGCGTCCGGCCCTCGTACGCCTCGCCCGCGCCGAGGCGGCGGCACGTCTCGTACAGCCGGTCCCGCGGGGCGAGCGGATCCTCGACCAGGTCGACGAAGAGCGCCACCGCGCACTCGACGCCGTGGCGGGTGACGCGGCCGTGGCGGGCGTACACCGGGACCTCGCGCCACACCTCACGGACGATCCAGTCCACCAGCGCCGGAACGGCCGGACGCATGAGCGCGGCCAGTTCCGTGCGCCCGAACACCTCTCGCGTCACCGGGACTTGCTGCCGAGCACTGTCGCCGGACACCAGGTTCCCTCCCGAGGCGGGCGTGCTTTACCGGGCAGTAAAGCAGCGGGGACCGTACAGTACACCGCCATGAGCCGGCCGCGTTTCCCTGATCGATCCAGCACTCGCCGGAGCCCGGCCGCCCGGCCCACCGACGACGAGCTGCTCGACGCCGCCCGCGCGGTGTTCGCCGAACGCGGGTACGCCCAGGCCACGATGGGCCTGATCGCCGAACGCGCCGACTCCACGAAACCGACGCTGTACGCGCATTTCGGCGACAAGGCCGCCCTGTTCCGCGCGACCGTGACCCGGGAGGTCGCCGCGCTGCGGAACTGGGTGCTCACCGCCTACGAAACGGAAAGCGCACGCCCGCTCGAGGACCGCGTCCGGCTCTCCGTGATGGCCATGTTCAGCTACGCGGGCGCTCACCGGGACAGCTTCCGGATGCTGTTCGACTCCGCCGTCGACGAGATGTCGAACGAGCGCCGCGCGCTGGCCGACACCGTCACCAGGCACGTCGTCGACCGGGTCCGGGAGCACCTGCTCGCCCACGGCCGCACGCCCGGCCCCGGCGCGGACCTGCTCGCCGCGATGATGGTCGGCTTGGTCGGGCGCGCCGCGATGCACGTGTCCCACTCCCCCGGCGTCGACCCGATCGCGGCCGGCGAGCTGGCGACCGGGTTCGTCATGGCCGCCCTGCGCGGCCTCGACCCCGCCCTGCTGGACCGCGTCGACGCCGGGCAGTGCGCCACCTGAGCGTCCACACCGGACCTTTTGTCACCGGCTGAACAATTCTTGGTGCCGCCGGAAAAGCACTCTTGCCTCGGACGGCTGATCGCTGCGACGCTGCCGTGACCCGCGCGGAATCGTATTCCGGGAAAGCGCTTGCGGGTATTCCGGTTTTCTCCGTCACCAGAGGTGAGATCATCCATGAGTCGCGTTTCCAGGTTCCGTCTGCTTTCCTCCGCCGTCACGGTCGGCCTCGCCGCGGCCGGGCTCGCCGTCGCCACCGCGCCGGTCGCGTCAGCCGCGGCGTGCACCGACATCGACGTCCCGGTCGCCCGCGGCACGGGCGAGCCCGGCACGCTGGGCTTCATCGTCGGCGATCCCGTCTACCAGGCCGTGCAGAACCGGCTGCGGCCGCGGTCGCTGAGCAGCTACCGGGTCGACTACCCGGCCGACCTGGGCGAGCCCGCGTCGGTGCAGAAGGGCAACACCGACCTGGTGAACCACGTGCGGACCCAGGCCGCGGCGTGCCCGCAGCAGCGGTTCGTCCTGGTCGGCTACTCCCAGGGCGCCAACGTCGTCGACAACTCGATCGGCATCAGCAGTGACGGCGCCGTCGTCGGCGGCCCGATCGTCGCGACCATCCCGGCCGACCTGGCCCCGCGGATCGCGGCCATCCTGCTGTTCGGCAACCCGATCCGCGCGATCGGACGTCAGGTCACCGGGACCTACCAGAGCCGCACCAAGGACTACTGCGCCGACGGCGACCCGATCTGCCAGCCCGGCGGCGCCAACATCCTGGCCCACCTGAGCTACGGCGGGAACGCCGCCGACGCGGCCGCCTTCGCCGCCGGCAAGGTCTGATCCGATGTTCGTGAAGGCCACCTTGAGGAACTTGAAGTTCCTCAAGGTGGCCTTCACGGACTTTCAGCAGTTGGTGGGTGCGGGGTCGCCGCTGAAGCGCTTGACGATCCACTGGTGCGCGTCGGCGTTGCCGGCGAGGATTCCCGTGGCGTGGTCGGAAATGTAGGTCTGCCACTGCTCACGGACACCCGCCGCGCAGTAGGCCCGGTGCAGTGTCTCGGCCTGCGGCGTGTTGACGATCTCGTCGGTGCTCGCGTGGTACTGGAACACCGGCACGCGCGGCGGGTTCGCGCCCAGCTTGTTCTGCGCCAGCCGAGCCTGCCACTGGGGCGTGCCCAGCGGGTTCGTCGTCGTGTAGTCGCTGATCTTCTTGAACGAATAGTTCAGCAGCAGTTCCGCGACGCAGGCGTTCTTCTTCGCGTCGTTCAATTGTTGCCGGCCGGTGTCGTTGAGGAAGGAATCGAGCTTCAGATCCGGGTACGCGGCGTCGAGCCCGACCGCGGCGAACGCGAGGAACCCGAAGCCGATGTAACCGTCGAGCCCCTTGGCGACCTCGGTCAGGTCCGCCGGCACGCCGCCCGCGACGACGCCCACGACGTTCAACTCGGGCGCGTACGCGGGTTGCTTCTCCCCTGCCCACATCGATCCGCCGCCGCCCTGCGAGTACCCCTGGAAGATCACCTTCGCCGACTTGGCCAGCTTCGCGGACGGCAGGTTCTGCGCCGCCCGCACCGAGTCGATCACGGCGGGTCCCATGGACTGCCCGGTGATGTAGGTCGGCACGGTCGTCGGCGAGTAGCCCTCGTAGTCGGTCACCGCGACGGCGTAGCCGCTGGAGAGCGAGTCGTTGATGGCGGGCTGGTCGTAGAGCGTGCCGCGTTCCATCGCCTTGGACGCCGTGCACTTGAACGCCGGGCCCTGCGTGCCGACCGCATAACCGACGATCGGCGCGGTAGCCGGGTCCTTGCCCTTCGGGACCAGGATGGTGCCGGTGACCGCGTCCGGCCGGCCCTGTGCGTTGGTCGAGAGGTACATGACCTGCCAGGCGTCGGCGTTGGCGGCGTTCAGCAGCGGCACCGAGGGGCGCCAGCGCAGGACGTCACCGGGCTTGCCGGCCGGCAGCGGCGACGGCGGGGTGTAGAACGAGTCGTCGAACGGGCCGGGCAGGATCGGCGCCGCCGCCGCGCCGGCGGGCGGGCTCGCCGCCACGACTCCGAGCGCCGCCAGGCAGACGCCCAGGAGCGCGGACAGCACTCGTCGCAAGGGGACAGACTTCACCACAACCTCCATCGGGAAAAAGGAAAGCGCTCAGGCGGGGAGCCCGAGTGCGCCGGCGAGGACCGGCCACGAGTTGTGCAGGGCCCGCTGCCAGTACGGCCAGCTGTGCGTGCCCGGCCCGTAGTAGTCGACGGTCGCCGGGATGCCCGCCTGCTGCAGCTTGTCGGTGAAGCTGCGGGACGAGAGCAACGCCGACGGTTCCAGCACGTCGGACTGCCCGGGCGGGTCGAGCGGCCCGGTCTGCCCGTTGCCGCAGGAGAGGTAGAGGGCCATCCCACGCAGGTCCTGGACGTGGTCGTAGGGGTTGTGCGACGACCAGATCGGCTGCATCCCGAAGGAGTCGCCCCAGAGGTTCAGGTAGTTGAAGATCCCGGCGCGGGCCAGGATGCCGATGATCCACACCGGGATCCCCGGGTAGAGCGTGTTCGGCACGCCGCTGTAGGACGCCGCCGCGGCGAACATCCCCTTGTGCTGGAAGGCGTACGCGAACGCGCCGTAGCCGCCGATCGACAGCCCGGCGATCGCCCGGCGCGTGCCGCCGCGGTACCCGCGTTCGACGATCTGGCGCACTTCCGCGGTGTGGAACGTCTCCCAGTCGGGTTTGCTCGACAACCCGAAGTTCCACCACTTCGTGTACATCCCGGCCGGCCCGTCCGTCGGCATCACGACGAGCGCGTCCTTGGTCGCCGTGAACGCCTTGACGTCGGTGAACTGGTCCCACGACTTGTAGTCGACGGGCTCGCAGCAGCCGTGCAGCAGGAACAGCACCGGCCAGGTGCGGCTGGGCTGCGCGGCCCAGCCCGACGGCACGATCAGCCGGACCATCCCGGTGGTGCCGAGGGCCGGGGAGTCGATTTTCAGGTCGACGGTCCGGGCGTCGAGCCAGGTCTCCTGGACGACCTTCGCGCCGTCGTCGGCCACGGCGGGGCTCGCCTGCGCGGCGGTGACGCCACTGGCGATCAGGACCACGACGGCCAGCATCAGCAGGGTGGCTCTCATCGAAGTCTCCTTCACAGGGGGATGTTTCCGTGTTTCTTCGCCGGCAGGGTCTGCCGTTTGGTGCGCAGCGTCCGCAGGGCGCGCGCGACCTGCAGCCGGGTCTGCGACGGCGTCACGACCTGGTCGACGTAACCGCGCTCGGCGGCCAGGTACGGGCCGGTGTGGCGCTTGCGGTACTCCTCGGTGAGCCGCCGGCGCGCCGCGGCCCGCCGCTCCGGTGGCAGCTCGGCCAGCTCGCGCCGGTAGAGCACCTGCACCGCGCCCTCGGCGCCCATCACCGCGATCTCCGCGGTCGGCCAGGCCAGGGACACGTCGGCGCCGAGGTGCTTGGAGCCCATCACCGCGTAGCCGCCGCCGTAGGCCTTGCGGACGACCACGGTCACCTTCGGCACGGTGGCTTCGGAGTAGGCGTAGATCAGCTTGGCGCCGCGGCGGATGATGCCGCCGCGTTCCTGCTCGCTGCCCGGCAGGTAGCCGGGAACGTCGGCCAAAGTCACCAGCGGAATCGAGAAGGCGTCGCAGAAGCGTACGAACCGGGCGGCCTTCTCCGACGCGTCGATGTCGAGGACGCCGGCCTGGTGCCGCGGCTGGTTCGCCACGATGCCGACCGTGCGGCCCTGCACCCGGCCGAACGCGCAGATCATGTTGGCCGCGAAGGCGCTGTGCACCTCGGTGAACTCACCGTCGTCGACCAGCCGGACGATCAGCTCGGCCATGTCGTAGGTCTGGTTCGGCGAATCGGGCACCAGCCGGTCCAGCTCGAGGTCGGCCGGGGTGAGACCGGCGCTGGTGTCGTCGGCGTACTCAGGGGCGGGGTCGAGGTTGTTCGAGGGCAGGTACGCGAGCAGCGTCTGCACCCACTCGATGGCGTCCTGCTCGTCGGCGGCCCGGTGGTGGGCGTTGCCGGCGACCTCGCTCTGCACGGCCGCGCCGCCCAGCTCCTGCGCGGTGACCCGCTCGCCGGTGACGGCGTGCACGACGTCCGGCCCGGTGACGAACATGTGCGAGGTTTCGTCGACCATCACGGTGAAGTCGGTGATGGCCGGCGCGTAGACGGCCCCGCCGGCGCACGGGCCCATGATCATCGAGATCTGCGGGATCACTCCGGACGCGTGGGCGTTGCGCCGGCCCAGCTCGGCGTAGTAGGCCAGCGAGACGACGCCTTCCTGGATGCGCGCGCCGCCGGAGTCGTTGATCCCGACGACCGGGCAGCCGAGCGCCATGGCCAGGTCCATCACCTTGAGGACCTTCTCGCCGGAGACCTCGCCCATGCTGCCGCCGAAGACGGTGAAGTCCTGCGAGAAGACGCAGATCTGCCGTCCGTCGACGGTCCCGTGCCCGGTGACGACGCCGTCCCCGTAGGGCCGGTTGGCGTCCATCCCGAACTCGGTGCACCGGTGCCGGGCGAACTGGTCGAGCTCGACGAAGGAACCGGCGTCGAGCAGCAGCCCGATCCGCTCGCGCGCGGTGAGCTTGCCTTTGGCGTGCTGCCGGTCGACGGCGCGCTTTTCCGCGATCCGGACGGCTTCGTCCTGGCGCGCCTCCAGGTCGGCGATCCGGAACGCCGTGGTCGGCGTGAGCTCGTCCATCACCGCACCCCCACTCCGAGCCGCGCCGCCAGCTCCGTCGCCAGGGCCGACACGTGCGGCGGGTCGATCATCGAGACGTGGTCGCCCGGGACGCGGGACACCTCGAGGTCCGGGCAGAACTCGTCCCAGCCCAGGGTGTCGTCCGTGCGCAGGTAGCGCGGGTCCAAAGTGGTCGTCAACGGATGCGGCTCCTGCGCTCGCACCAGCAGTACGCGCCCGCCGTACCGCTCCGGTGCGTACCGTTCGGCCACCCGAGCATCCACATAGGACTCGTATTGGTGGCGCAGGACCCCGGCGCCCAGGTCCGGGACCTGTTCGGCGAGGCTTTCCAGCACCCACCGGATCTGGGCGTGCTCGTCCAGCTCGGCCAGGGCGTCGCGCGGGATCGCGAACGGAACGCCGTACGTCCGCGTCACGTGCTCGGCGAACCGGTCGAAGCGGTCCAGCAGCAGGTCGGCCGGCTTACCGGGCGCGGGCAGCGGCAGGATCGTGTCGATCAGGAACACGAGGTCGACCGGCCCGTCCAGGCGCCGCGCCGTCTCGTACGCCAGGCAGCCGCCGAACGACCAGCCGCCCAGGCGGTAGGGTCCCCGCGGCTGGATCTCCCGGATCAGCTCGACGTAGCACGCGGCCTTGGCCTCGACCGTGTCCTCGTCGTCGATCCGCTCGAACCCGTACACCGGGTGCCCCTCCGGCAGCAGCCGGACGAGCTCGCGGTACACACTCGTCGGGCCGCCCGCCGGGTGGAACAGGAACACCGGCTCGCCGACGCCGTCGCGCAGCAGCCGCACCGGGCCGCCGCCGTGCCCTTCGAGCTCCGCACGCAGCAGGTCGGCCATCGCCGCGACCGTCGGCGTGGCGAACAACCGCTCCACGGCGGGCACGGCGCCCAGCTGCTCCGCGAACACCGCCCGCAGCCGCCGCGCGCGGTCCGGATCGCCGCCCACGGCGAAGAAGTCGTCGTGCACACCGGGCTCCGGGCCGCCCAGCTCCGCCCGCCAGTGGCGGGCGACCCACCGCTCGGCGGGGTCGCGCGGTCCCGCGGTGACCGCTTCGGCGTTGGCCGTTCCGAAGCCGGCCTGCTCGGCGAGGTGACCGGCGAGCTCGGCCAGGCTGGCGCCGCGCAGCAGCAGCGGAATCGGCAGCGGCAGGCCGAAGTCGCGCTCCACCGCGCCCCGTGCGCGCATCGCCGACAGCGAGTCGAGGCCGAGCCGGGTGAGCGGCACGTCCCGTTCGACCTCGGCGTAGCCCAGCAGGCCCGCGATGAGCCCGGCCAGGTGGTCGGCGATCGCTTTTCGCGCTGCTTCGGCTGTTCCGGCCCGCAGCGCGTCCAAACCGTCCCAAGCAGACGGTCCGGTCCGCGGCGCGAACAACCCGAAGAACGGCCGATCGGCCAGCCGCGGGAACAGCTCCAGCACTGTCGCGGCGTCGACACGGGCCACACCGGTCGCCGCGCGGTCTCGGGCGAGGACGACGTCCAAAGCCGACAGCGCTTCCTCGGTGCCGAGCGGCTCGAGCACCGGGTTGCGCGAGCCGGCCGCGGCGCCCACCTCGCCCCAGGCGCCCCACCCGATCGTCGCCGCCGGGAGGCCCTGGGCCCGGCGCCACGCGACGAGCGCGTCGGCCCACGCGTTCGCCGTGGCGTACGCGGCCTGACCGGGCGAGCCGAACAACGCGGCCGCCGACGAATAGACGAGCCACCAGTCGAGGTCGTGCCCGGCGGTGGCCTCGTGCAGCCGCCAGGCGCCCAGCGCCTTCGGCCGCCAGACGGCGTCGAGCGCGCCGGCGTCCAGGCTGATCGCGGCGCCGTCGGCCAGGACCCCGGCGGCGTGCAGCACCCCGCGCAGCGGCACGCCGCCGTCGACGGCCGCCGCGACCAGCGCCTCGGCCGTGCCGGGCCCGCCGATGTCGCCGGGCACGACGCGGACGTCGATCCCCAGGTCCGGCGCGGGGGCGGCGCGGCGGCTGTTCAGCACCACCCGCGTCGCGCCGCGGTCGGCCAGCCACTTCGCCGCGACCAGGCCGAGGCCGCCGAGGCCGCCGGTGATGACGTAGGCACCGTCGCGGACCGGCTCGCGCACGGCGTCGGTTTGCTCGGGGCGGCTCAGCCGGCGCACGTGCCGGACGCCTTCGCGCCAGGCGACTTCGTCGTCCGGCCCGTCCGCGCCGACTTCGTCGCGCAGCTGGCCGACCCAGAGCCGGGCCGGATCCGGACCGGCGTCGAAGTCGATCGCGCTCACGCGGAGTTCGGGGTGTTCGAAGGCCAGGACGCGGACGAACCCGCGCAGTGCGGCCAGGTCGGGGTCGCCGCGCTCGCCGGGCTCGACGCTCTGCGCCCCGGCCGTGACCAGCCACAACCGCGGCGGCTCCGGCAGTTCGGCCAGTTCGGCGACGACGTCGGACAGGGTCCCGACCAGCCGCGCGGCCCGCTGGGGATCCGGAGTGGTCTTTCCGCCGAGCCGGACCACGACCACGGTCGCTTCGCCTTCGCGCACGAGCTTCGCGAGGGCGGCGCGGTCGCCGAGGCGGGCGGTGACGAGGTCACCGTCCTCTTCGGACAGCACGATCCAGCCGCCGGCCCGCTCCGGCGCGGAAGGCAGATCGGCGGGCTGCCAGGCCGCCTCGTACAGCAGCCGGTCCAGGGCCGCGTCCCGGAACCGGCGGCAGTAGACGTCGCGGAACTCCACCAGGACGACGTCGTCGGCGTCGACGAGCTGGACGCTGCCGAGCAGACCGTCGCCGGACGGGTCTTTCGACGTGAGGACGGCGTCCACGCGCACGCCGTGCCGGGGTTCGCCGGCGAGGATCACCTCGCCGATCGTGAGCGGGAGGTAGAGGGCGTCCGCGTCCCCGACGGCCGCGGCGAGCGCGTGCAGGCAGGCGTCGGCGAGGGCGGGGTGCAGCAGGTAGGCGGGGTGATCGGCGTCGGGCAGGGCGATCTCCGCCGAAGCGCGGCCGTTCTCCGTCGTCACCCGGCGGAGGACACGGAAGGCCGGGCCGTAGTCCTGACCCAGCTCGGCCAGGACGCGGTAGAGGTCCAAGGGCTCACCGGTGACCTCGCCGAAGGGTACCGACGGCGTGCCGCCGGTGTCGATTCGTGCGGTGGCGTGGCGGACCCACTCACCCTGCGCGGACTTGGCGTGGACGCCGAGCTCGGTGCCGGTGCGGCTGGTCGTCACCTCGGTGTGGTCGGCGAGGGCCAGGACCTCCCGGAGTTCGAGGTCGCGGATCCGCCCGGTCCGAGCGGCGGCGAGCGCCAGTTCGAGGAAGCCGGTGGCGGGGAAGACGGGCGTCCCCTGCACGGTGTGGTCGGCGAGCCACGGCAGCGTTTCCACGCCGACGTCGGCACGCCAGAGGTGGCCGTCCGGGTGTTCGATGTGGACGCCCAGCAGGGGGTGGGCGCCTTGCACGTGAGTCCGGCGCTTCGGCCAGAACCGCTCGTGCCGCCAGACCGGGCCCGGCAGATCGACCGGCGCGGTCCGGGGGCGCGCGGCCAGTGCACCGGGGCGGCCGCCGACGTGCAGCCGGGCGAGGCTGGTGAGGAACGCCGTCCGTTCGTCGATCCGGCGGCTCGCCGACGGCAGAGCTCGGTCACCCGTGGTCTGTTCGATGGCCGCGAGCGCGACGGGGTGCGGGGAGACTTCGACGAACACGGCGTGCCCGTCGTGTGCGGCGGCGGCGAGGGCTTGGCTGAACCGCACCGGACGGCGCAGGTTCGCGGCCCAGTACTCGACGTCGAAGGTGGGTGTCTCTCGGGGATCGTCGAGAACCGTGGTGTAGCAGGGGATTTCCGGCTTGGTGGGCTGAATCTTGATTTCACTGCGGAAGCGGTCGAGCACGGCATCGACGGCGGCGGAGTGCCCGGCCCCGCCGACGGGCAGCCGCCGGGCGAGCCGGCCTTGTCGTTCGGCGTGCTCGACGAGGGCGTCGACCTGGTCCGCGGCACCGCTGACGGTGCACTGGGTGGGCGACGCGTACACGGCGACGGTGACATCGGGGAACTTCGCCAGCTCTTGTGGAGAAAGCTCGACGACGGCCATGGCACCGTCCCCGCTCCGATCGAGTTCGGCGAGCAGCCGCGCGCGAGTGGACATGACGCGCAGGCCATCGCCGACGTCGAGCGCCCCGGCGACCACGGCCGCGGCGACCTCGCCCATGGAGTGGCCGAGGACCGCGGCGGGGGTGACACCGTGCGCGCGCCAGAGTCCGGCCAGGGCGAGCTGCATGCCGAAGAGGGCGAGCTGGGTGGTGGCGAGGTCCTCGGGTTCGCGGTCGAGGAGGTCGTGGAGGGAGGAGCCGGTATCGGCGCGGAAGACGGGGTCGAGTGCTTCGACCTCGGCGCGGAAGGCGGGTTCGGAGAGAAGGAACTGGCGACCCATGCCGGCCCACTGAGAGCCATACCCGGTGAAAACGAAGACCACCCCCGGGTCGCCGCTCCCGGTCTCCGCACTGGCCAGGCCGCGGCCCGCGGCCAGCTCGCGCAGCCCCGCCACCACCTCCTCGCGGCTTTCCCCCACCACCGCGCCACGAACCGGCAGGTGCTCGCGCCCGTGGGCCAGCGTCGACGCCACCGCGCCCAGCGGTACCTCCGACCCCTCGACCCACTCCGCCAGCTCGGCCGCCCGCGCCCGCAGCACCTCCGCCGACCGGGCCGAAAGCGCGAACACCGATGGCCCGGAAACCTCTGCCCCACGCACCGGGAACGACGCCGCCGGCCACTCTTCGACCACCACGTGCGCGTTCGTCCCGCCGAAGCCGAAGGCCGACACCCCGGCCCGCGCCGTCCCCGAGTAGCGGGGCCACTCCGTGCCCGAGGTCACCACCCGCAGCCCCGTGAAGTCGATGTGCGGGTTCGGCGAACGAAAATGCAGGCTCGGCGGCAGCCGCCGGTGCGTCATCGCCAGGACCACCTTCAGCAGCCCCGCGATGCCGGCCGCCCCTTCCAGGTGGCCCAGGTTGCTCTTCACCGACCCCAGCAGCAGCGGCCGGTCCGGTTCGCGCCCGAGAACCGTCGCCAGCGCACCGGCCTCCAGCGGATCGCCCAGCGGCGTGCCGGTCCCGTGCGCCTCGACGTAGTCCACTGTGGACGGCTCCACGCCGGCCACCGCGTACGCCGAACGCAGCAGGTCGGCCTGCGCCGACGGGTTGGGCGCCGTCATGCCGTTGGACCGGCCGTCGGAGTTCACCGCGCTGCCGCGCAGCACCGCCAGCACCCGGTCGCCCGCCCGGCGGGCCGCCCGCAGCGGCTTCAGCACGACCACCCCGCACCCCTCGCCGCGGGCGATGCCGTCGGCGCCCGCGTCGAACGGCTTGCAGTGCCCGTCCGCCGCCAGCACGCCGGCGCGGTGGAAGCCCGCGGTGATGCCCGGCGAGAGCAGGACGTTCACCCCGGCGGCCAGCGCGAGCTCGCTCTCGCCGCGACGCAGGCTCTGCATCGCCTGGTGCACCGCGACCAGCGACGACGAACACGCCGTGTCCAGAGTCAGACTCGGCCCGCGCAGGTCGAGCAGGTACGACAGCCGGTTGGCGGCGATGCTCGCCGCGGCGCCCGTGCCCGACCAGACGTCGACAGCCGCGACGTCGGTCATCGTCAGGGAGCCGTACTCGGTGGCCGACAGCCCGACGAACACGCCCGTCCGGCTGCCGCGCAGCCCGGACGGCGGGATCCCGGCGTGCTCCAGCGCCGCCCAAGCCACCTCCAGAAGGATTCGCTGCTGCGGATCCATCGCTTCGGCTTCGCGAGGCGTGATGCCGAAGAACTCGGCGTCGAATCCGGCGACGTCGTCGAGGAACCCGCCCCGCGACGGCAACCCCGCGAGATCCGACGCCGGCGCGAACGTCTCCCAGCGGCCCTCGGGGACGTCGCCGATGCCGTCGCCACCGGAGTCGAGGAAGCGCCAGAACGCCTCCGGCGAGTCGATCCCACCCGGCAGCCGGCAGCCGAGGCCGACGACGGCGATCGGTTCCTCCGCCCGCAGCTCGGGCAACGAGACCACCGCAGAGTCCCCTGTGGACAGATACGACGCCAGCGCGTCGATCGTCGGGTACTGCCAGACGAGGGTCGCGTCCAGTGGACGGCCGACGAACTGCCCGAGATCGGCCGCGAGGGCCGTCGCGTCCCGTGAGGACAGTCCCGTCTCGCTCAACGGCCGGTCGGGGTCCACCGGACCGAGCCGGGCCAGCAGCCACGCGCGTACCGCGTCCGTCGTGGTCATCCGAGCCGCCGCGCTTCCAGCGAACCGTCCAAGTAGGACGCCCGGGAGTGCGCCCGGCTGATCTTGCCGCTGGACGTCCGGGGCACCTCCCCGGGAGCCAGGACGACGACGTCGTGCAGCCGCAGACCGTGCGCGGCCGACACCGCCGCCCTCAGCGCGGCCGAGACCTCCTCGACGTCGAGATCCGAGTTCTTGGCCCGTTCCAGCGCGACGACCGCGGCTTCTCCGTCGTCGGTGCCGATGGCGAAGACCGCGGCCGAGTGCGGCCGGACGCCCGCGTGCTCCTCCACCGTCTGCTCGATGTCCTGCGGGTAGTGGTTGCGGCCGTCGACGACGACCAGGTCCTTCAGCCGGCCGGTGACGAACAGCTCGCCGTCGAACACCACGCCGAGGTCGCCGGTCGCCAGCCAGCCCTCGCCGGTGTCCGGGTCGAGCGGCGGCAGGCCGAACGTGGCCGACGACGCTGCCCGGCCCCAGTAGCCACGGCCGACGTTCGGGCCGCTGACCCGGATCTCGCCGACCTCGCCGGGCGCGAGCGGTTCGCCCGTGCCGGGGTCGGCGATGCACACCCGTTGCCCGGCCGGGCGGCCGCACGAAACGAGGGTCGAACCGGACGCGGCCGGCACCGCGAACCCGGCGGCGAGCCGGTCGCGGTCGAACGTGACCTGCCGGGCCGGTTTTCCCGCGTCGGACACCGAAACGAGCACGGTGGCCTCGGCCAGTCCGTAGGACGACCGGTGGACCTCCGGCCGCAGCCCGCACTCGGCGAAGGCGGCCTCGAACTTCGCGATCGTGGCGGGCAGCACCGGTTCGCTGCCGTTGATCAGCGAGACGACCCGGCTCAGCTCGAGGTAGCTCTTCTCGGCCTCGGACACGCGGGAAGCGCAGTAGGCGTAGGCGAAGTTGGGGGCCGCGCTGATCGCGCCGGGGCTGGCCGAGAGGGCGCGCAGCCACCGGGACGGCCGCTCCAGGAACGCCAGGGGGTCCATCAGCACCGACGCCATACCGCCGACCATCGGCGCGCCGATGCCGAGGATCAGGCCCATGTCGTGGAAGAGCGGGAGCCAGCTCACCGTCGACGTGGTGCGGCTTTCCACGCCGTAGGCGGTGCACGCCTGGCGAGCGTTCGCCAGGACGTTGCGGTGGGTCAGCACGACTCCGGCGGGTGAGCGGGTGGAGCCCGACGTGTACTGCAGGTACGCGATCGCATCGGGATCCGGCGCAGGCCATTCCCGCGCTTCGGCCGGCGCCGGCGCATCCACGGCGACGACGGCCGGAGCAGCCGAGTCGGCGAGAAAGGCGTTGACCGCGTCGATTTCCCCGGTCGTGGTGAGCACGACCCGCGGGGCGCAGTCGGCGAGGGTCGCGACCAGCCGTCCCGCGTGCCCGGGCAGGCCGGGAGCGAACAGCGGCACGGCGACGAGCCCCGCCCGGATCGCGCCGAGGAACGCGACGACGTAGTCGACGGACTGCCCGGCGAGCACCGCCGCCCGCTCGCCCGGGGCCGCGATTCCGCTCAACCGCGCGGCGACCGTGCTCACGCGCTGGTCGAGTTCGCTCCAGGTGAGGGTGACCGCCCGGCCGTCCGCGCTGCCGCGGTGGTCCAGGTGGGTCACGGCGACCTCGTCGCCGAGCACCCGCGCCCACCGGCCCAGCAGGGTGGCCAGCGATGCGCGGTCGTCGGTGGTTTCCCCGGTGACGGGAACCGGCTGGGAAATGGTTTCCATGGCTCCTCGCAGATAGCGTTTACCGGCGCAGTGAATAGCCGCGCCCGGACGGTTGTCAATCAAGCGATTTCCGATACTCACCGGCACACGGATTACGGCACCGCGCGTTTGTCACGCGGCGACGAGGTCGGGGCGGACGGGCTTCGCAACACGCGCACGGCCAGCAGCGCGCCGGCGAGCGTCAGCCCGGCCGCGGCGAGGAGACCGGCGGTGTACCCCGCGGCCAGCGCCGCTCCCGGCGGAGCGCCCGCGTCGAGCCGCATCGCCCGCACCGCCGTCAGGACGGCGCCGATCAGCGCGACGCCCAGCGCGCTCGACAGCTCGCGCGACGCCGTGAGCAGCCCGGACGCGGTGCCGGACCGCCGTTCGGCCACGACGTCCAGCGCGTGCGACGTCAACGGCGTCGTGAACGCCGAACCGGCCCCGATCAGCACCAGCCCGGGAACTCGCGGGAGAACCGCCGGGACGTGGTTCACGGCGGCGAGCGCCAGCAGTCCGCCGGCGACCACGGCGAGCCCGGCCGCGACCGTCCGATGGGGACCGAACCGGGCCACCGCCCCCGGGACCAGCGGCGTCGCGGCCACCACCGCGACCGCGACGAGCGCCAGCGGCAACCCCGCCCGGACCGGGTCGAGGCCGAGGAACTCCTGGTGCAGCAAGGGCGTGAAGAAGACGATGCCCGAGATCCCGAGCCCCCACAGCACCTGCACGGCGAGCGAGCCGGCGAACACCCGGTTGCCGGTCAGGTCGGGCGGCACCAGCCGGTCCCGGGCCCGCCGCTCCCGCACCACGAACCCCGCGCCGAGCGCGGCTCCGGCGACCAGCAGCGCGAGCCCGGTCCGCGGGTCGTCGCCCCACGAGACGAGCGCGGCGGTGAGGAGGACCAGGCTCGCCGTCACGACGGCCATCGCCCCGATGGCGGGCCGCGGACCGGGCGGCTCGCGACCCACCGGCACCGTCCCCGGCAGCAGGGCGAGCATCGCCGCCACGAACGGGAGGTTGACGAAGAAGATCCAGGCCCAGCCGAAGTATTCGCTCAGCAGCCCGCCGAGTGCCGGACCCAGCGCGAGCGCGGCGGCCAGGCACGCCGTCCAGACGGCGGCGCCGAGCGTCCGGCCCCGCGCGTCGAGGTTCGAGCGCAGCAGGCTCAGCAGACCGGGCACCAGGAACGCCGCCGCCGCGCCCTGCAGCACCCGGGCGGCGACGAGCAGGCCCACCGAGCCGGCCAACCCACCGGCAGCCGCGCCGATCCCGAACGCGAGCAGCCCGGCCAGCAGCGCCGGGCGCCGGCCCCAGCGGTCGATCAGGGTACCCGCCACCAGGAGCAGGCCGGCGAACGGGAGCATGTAGCCGAGGGCGACCCACTGCAGCGTCCCGAGGTCCAGCCCGAGGTCGCGGGCGATCGAGGGCGCGCCGGCCGCGACGATCGTGTTGTCCAGGGTCGTCACGAACGCGCCGAGCGCGAGCAGCACCAGGGTCCGCCGGGTCATCGCGCACTCCCCACCAGCTCGCGGGCGGCTGGAGCGCGCGAACGGCGCGGGAACCACCAGTTGGCTTCGCCGAGCCACGCCATCACCGCCGGGACCAGCACGCACCGGACGACGACGGCGTCGAGGAGCACGGCGACGGTCAGCCCCACCCCGGCTTCCCGCACGACGCGGGCGTCCACGAAGGCGAACGCCACGAACACCAGGGCCATGATCAGCGCGGCCGCGGTGATGGTCCGGCCGGTCGCCGCGACGCCGTCGACGATCGCGGCCCGGGTGTCACCGCGGCGGCGCCAAGCCTCTTGGATGCGCGCGATGAGGAAGACTTCGTAGTCCATCGACAGGCCGAACAGCCCGGCGAACAGGAACACCGGCAGGTACGGCTCGATCGGGCCGCCGAAGGCGAACACGACCGCGCCCGTCGTCGCGGCCGCGGTCAGCAGGTTCATCGCCGCCGCCGTCAGCGGGATCACCACGCTGCGGAACACCCAGGCGAGCAGCAGCACCGAGATGCCGACGACGCTGAAGAGGAACAGCGGGAGCCGCGCGGTGATGGCCGCGGAGAAGTCGGCCCGGGCCGCGACGAGCCCGCCGACGTGCGCGTCCGGGCCGCCGATCGTCGTGGCGATCGACCTCGCCCAGGTCAGCAGCTCGCCGGTGGCCGGGTCGTCGGGCGCGGTGTGCGGGGTGACCGTGAGCAGCCAGCCGCCGGCGGGCAGCGTCGCGGGCGGCCCGACCTCGGCACGGGCGAGGAGTGCCTCGCGCAGCGTGCCCAGCGACGGATCGCCCGTGCCCACCACCAGCAGCGGAGCGCCGGCGCCCGGCCCGAACCCGTCTCGCAGGAGCTCGGCGGCCGTGCGCGTCACGCTGCCGGGCGGGTCGAGGGCGGCGTCCGGCACGCCGAGCCGCAGGCCGGTCATCGGCAGGGCGAGCACGGCCACGACCAGCAGCGCCGCGAGCGTGCACGGGCCCGGCCGCCCGGTCACCGAACGCGCGAGCCGGGCCCAGCGGCGGCCACTGCCCTCCGCCGGGATCCGCATCCGCGCGGCCACCGGCCGCAGCAACGCGGGCAGCAGCGTCAGCGCGGCGGACGCGGTGAGCAGCACGGAAACCGCCGCGGCGACGGCGATCCCGTCGAGGAACGGCAAGCCGACGGTCAGCATGCCGGCCAGCGAGACGCACACGGTGACGCCGGCGAAGACCACGCTGCGGCCCGATGTCGCCGCCGCGACGGCCAGCGCCGCTGCGGGGTCCGCGCCTTCCCGGCGGCCCTGCCGGTAGCGGGTGAGCACGAACAGGGCGTAGTCGACGCCGACCCCGAGCCCGAGCAGCGCGGCGATCTCGGTGCTGATCTTCGGGACGGTCATGACGTGCGACAACAGCGTCACGACGGCGAGGGCGCAGCCGACCGGCACCGACGCGGTGAGGACCGGGAGCAGGACGCACGCCGCCGAGCGGAACGTCACCAGCAGCACGACGGCCGCGGCGAGCAGGCCGAGCGCGGCGTTGCCCAGGTCCGGCGCGGCCGCCGTCATCGCGGCGAGCTCCCCCGACGCGCCGGCGGTGAGGTCGCCGGCGTCCCGGACGACGGCCGCGAAGGCGTCCGCCGTGCCCTGGCCGAGGTCGGCGGCCGGCGCGTCGAACCGGACGGTCAGGACCGCGGTCCGGTGGTCGTCCGCCATCTGACCGGGCGGCGGCCCGACGGCCACGACGTGCGGGAGCACCGCCAACCGGGCGGCGAACGCGTCGAGCCGGACACGGCCGGTCCCGGTGTCGATCGGGCTGTCGGGCGCGCGGACGACGACGTGTTCCTCGGTGCCGGTGCTGTGCAGGAGCCGGGCCGCGGCGGTGCTGTCCGCGGCGGGCAGGTCGACCGTGTCACGGAAATCCGCGCCGGTGTGCACCACGGCGGCGACCAGCCCGGCCAGCGCCGTCAGCCACAGCACGACCACCACGCCGGACCAGCGGAAAGACCACGAAACGACGGCTGTCATCCCGTTCTCCTTCCGCTTCCGTTGTTGATCACGCTAACAACGGAATGGGTCGCGAAGATACGGGCCGGGCTCACAAATCGGATCGGGAAAACCCTTGCGCCCGTGAGTGTTCCGCCGCTTGTCGGACGCGTGACAAATTCGCGCGAAACCCTTGGTCACCTCGTGACAGATGCGGGTCCGGCGGTTGCCAATCTCGTTTTCGTGTGAGTTCATGACGTGCGCGCCGATGCGGAGAGGGGTGGCCCATGACCCGGACGGTCACCGTCCCGCACCCCCGCGGCACCGGCCGGGCGCAGCAGTTGTGGTGGTCGCTGCCGACCGCGCTCGCCCGGCGGTTCCGGCCGCACGCCGACCCCCTCGCCCGGCGGATCCTCGAAGAGATCCAGCGGGCCGTGCCCGAATACGCCAAGCCCCTGGAGGGCGCATTCGGGAAGATGATCGTGCTGGCCATCGAACAGGCCGTGCTCAGCTGCATCGACAGCATCGACTCCCTGCCGTCCACAGAGGACAATTGGCCGAAGTTGTTCCGCGAGGTCGGAAAGCGCGTTCACCACGACGGCGGCAGCCTGAACTCGCTGCAGGCGGCCTACCGCGCGGGCGGCCGAGCCGCGTGGCGCTACATCGCGGAGCTGGGCCAGGCGCACCGGTTCCCGGCGGCCGTGCTGTGCGTCGGCGCGGAGGCGATTTTCGCCTACGTGGAAGAGATTTCGTCGTACTCGGTCGAGGGGTACACGCTGGCGCAGGCGATGGCGACCGGCACGCTCGAACGCCGTCGCCGCCGGCTGCTCGAACTCCTCCTGTCCACGCCGCCGTCGTCCCCGGCGACGATCGCGACGATGGCGGAGGCCGCGAAGTGGGCCATGCCGGGGTGGGTCACGGTCGTCGCGCTCGACCCGCGCAGCGATCAGCACCTGACGCCGGCCCCGCAGGTCGCCGACGACGTCCTGCTCGACCTCGAAGGCACCGAGCCCTGCCTGCTGACCCCGAACCCGGACCGCGACCTGCGGGGCCTCGAAGGCCGGCTGCCGGGCTGGCGCGCGGCGGTCGGGCCCCGGGTCCGGCCGGCCGACGCGGCGACGTCGGCACTGTGGGCGCGCCGCACGCTCGACCTGGTCCGCCGCGGCCTGGTCGGCGACGGCGCGGTGACCCACACGGCCGATCACCTGGCGACGCACTGGCTGCTGCTGGACCGGTTCCTGCTCGACCAGCTGTCGGCGAAGACCCTGGCGCCGTTCGCGGGCCTGACGGTGAAGCAGCAGGCCCGTCTCGCGGAGACGTTGCTGAGCTGGCTGGAGCACAACGGGAACACCCCCGACATCGCACAGGCGCTGGGCGTCCACCCGCAGACGGTGCGCTACCGCGTGAGCCAGCTGAGCGACCTCTTCGGCGACCGGCTGACGGATCCGGCGCAGCGCCTGGAGATCCAGATGGCGCTGCGGGCGCACCAGCTGCTGGGCACGCCGCCGCCGGGTGAGCACTGACCCTTGACCGAGCGGTGCGGCTCCCGCATGCTGTTAGCGCTAACAGCGCTTGCGGAGGGCTCACCGATGACGCTTACCGAACTCAGCCGGGAGCTCTTCGGGCGCGCCGGCGGTACCGACGTCCACCGGTACACCCTCTCCCGGCCCGGCGGGCTCACCGTCCGCGTGCTCGACTACGGCGGCGTCATCCAGTCGGTGGCAGCCCCGGACCTTTCCGGGCGGCGGGCCGACGTCGTGCTGGGCCACCCCGACCTCGACGGGTACGTCGCGAACAACCGGCCCGGCGCCGCGCGGGTCTTCCTCGGTGCGGTGATCGGCCGGTACGCCAACCGGATCGCCGGCGGCGCGTTCGCCCTCGACGGCGTCCTGCACCGCGTGCCGGTGAACGACGGGAAGAACAGCCTGCACGGCGGCCCCGCGGGGTTCGACACGCGGGTGTGGTCCGCGACGCCGGTCGGCGACGGCGTGCGGTTCACGCTGGTCAGCCCGGACGGCGACCAGGGCTACCCCGGCCGGCTCGCGGTGGACGTCACCTATCGCCTCGACTCGCGGCTGCGCATCACCTACCGCGCGACCACGGACGCGCCGACGGTCGTGAACCTGACCAACCACACGTACTGGAACCTGGCCGGCGGCGGTTCCGTGTACGACCACTCGCTGTCGATCACCGGCCGCCACTATTGCCCGACCGACGAGGACCTGATCCCGGCGGGCGACCCGGCGCCGGTCGACGGGACCCCGTTCGACTTCCGCCGCCCGACGCCGATCGGCGCCCGCCTCGGCGAGCCCGACCCGCAGCTGGCGATCGGACGCGGCTACGACCACAACTGGGTCCTCGACGACGGCGCGCCGTTCGCCGCCCGGGCCTGGGAGCCGACGTCCGGGCGGCTGCTCACGATGTGGACGACCGAGCCGGGCCTGCAGTTCTATTCGGGCAACCACCTCGCGAGTCCGGGCGCCGGGTTCGCGCTGGAGGCCCAGCACTTCCCGGACTCGCCGAACCGGCCGGACTTCCCGAGCACGGTGCTCCGGCCGGGCGAGGTCTACCACCAGGAGACGGCCTTCGAGCTGACGACGTCGGAGCGGCCGCCGGTGGCGTGAGCAACTCTCGCCCTTTTCCGGCCGCCCTCGCCGCTACCCTCGCGGGTCATGGGAGATCTTTCCGCCGACCTCGCGCCCACCGGCGTCCTGCGCGCCGCCATCAACCTCGGCAACCCGGTGCTCGCCCACGGGACGCCGGACGAGCCTGGCGGCATCACGGTCGACCTCGCACGCGAGGTGGCGGCACGGCTGGACGTGCCGGTGGAGTTCGTCTGCTTCGACGCGGCGCGGAAGTCGTTCGAGGCGCTGACCTCGGGCGTGGCCGACCTCGGTTTCCTGGCGATCGAGCCGGCGCGCGCGGCCTCGGTGGCCTTCACCGCGCCGTACGTCGTCATCGAAGGCGTGTACGTGGTCGCCTCGGATTCGCCGATCGGCACGCCCGCGGACGTCGACCGGCCGGGCGTCCGGATCGGCGTGAAGCAGGGGTCGGCCTACGACTTGTTCCTGACGCGGACCCTTGCGCACGCGACGGTCGTGCGCGGCTCGGACGGCGTCGTCGCGTTCGAAGAGCAGAGTCTCGAAGTGGCGGCCGGGATTCGGCAGCCGATGACCGCGTATGTCTCCTCGCACTCGGGAACGCGGGTGGTTCCAGAGCGGTTCATGCAGATCCAGCAGGCTGTCGGCACCACGCCGGCTCGCCGTCCTTCGACGGTCGCGTTCCTGCGTGACCTGGTCGAAGAGCTGAAGGCGAACGGGTTCGTCGCCGGCGCGTTGCGCCGCGCGAACCAGCCGGACGCGACGGTCGCGCCGCCCGCGGACTGAGCCGCGTCCTCCCCGCGCGGCCGGGCTTCTGTCCCTTGAGGACGGTCAGAGGCGCGGCAGCACCTGCGTCCGCCAGGCTTCGAAGAACTTCTCCTGGTCCGGGCCGATCTGCTGGACGTACACCTCGTCGAACCCGGCGTCGGCGAACTCGCGAACGGCTTCGACGTGCCGGTCCGCGTCCGGGCCGCAGGGGAACTGCTCGCGGACCATGTCCTCGGTGACCAGGCTCGCCGCGGCCGCGTAGTCGGCCGGGGTGGGGAGGGTCGAGGGGAGCTTGCCGGGCAGGAGTTCGTTGCGCCAGCGTTGGTGGGCGGTGCGGACACCGTCCTCTTCGGACTCGGCCCAGCAGACCTTCAGGCCGCCCTGCACCGGCTTGTCGCCGCCCCCGCCTTCGCGGTACTGCCGGACGAGGCCGGCGTCGGGCATGACGGTGCAGAAGCCGTCGCCCGCCCGGGCGGCGAGGTCGGTGGCCGCCGGGCCGAACGCGGAGACGTAGATGGGCACCGGCTCGTCGGGCACGGTGTAGAGCCGCGCGTGGTCGACGGTGTAGTACCGGCCTCGGTGGTTGACCTCTTTGCCGGCGTGCAGCTGCCGGATGACGTCGATGGCCTCTTCGAGCATCTCGAGCCGCACCGCGGGCGGCGGCCACTGCGCACCGGTGACGTGCTCGTTGAGCGCTTCGCCGGTGCCCACCCCGAGCACGAACCGGCCTTCGCACTGCACCGCCGCGGTGGCGGCGGCCTGCGCGACGACGGCGGGGTGCATCCGGATGATCGGGCAGGTCACCGCGGTGGAGATCGGCAGCGAGGTCACCTCGCTCAGCGCGCCGATGACCGACCAGACGAAGGGGCTGTTGCCCTGCTCGTCGAGCCAGGGGTGGAAGTGGTCGGAGATCCACAGCCGCTCGAACCCGGCGGCCTCCGCGAGCCGGGCCTGACGGACCAGCTCGCGGGGAGAGAACTCTTCGGAGGAGAGGAAGTACCCGACGCTCACCATGATCGGTGGCTACCACGGTGGCCGGGCCTGAAACCCGCCCACCGGGTGGTAGCGGGCGGGGCCTGCAGCGATCGGCTGTCACTCTGCGCGGCCCGCGGTCCACGGAGCGATATCGCTTTTTCGTCGCCGCCGTCAGAGGTGCGGCATCGCGCCTTCTCGACGGTCGCAACGAGTGCTACGTTTCTCATGGTCCAGGCCGATCCGAGGAGCTGCGATGACGCTTACTCCCAGCGCTCACACCGACTCGTTCTGCCGTGACCGGCTGCCGCCCGCGGAACAGTGGCCGCGGCTCGTCTTCGACCTGCCCGAGCTGGCCTACCCCGACCGGCTCAACGCCGCCACCGCCCTGCTCGACGGCACCGTCGACCGCCTCGGCGCCGACCGGCCCTGCCTGCGCTCGCTCGACGAGACGTGGAGCTACGGCGACGTCCTCGCGCGCGCCAACCGGATCGCGCACGTCCTCACCGCCGAACTCGGGGTGGTGCCCGGGAACCGCGTGCTGCTGCGCGGCACCAACACGCCGTGGCTGGCAGCGTGCTGGCTGGGCGTGCTCAAGGCCGGCGCCGTCGCCGTCTCCACCATGCCGATGCTGCGCCGCCACGAGCTCGACAAGATCGTCGACCGGGCGCGGCCGGCCGTCGCGCTCTGCGACGAGCGCCTGCTCGACGAGCTGCCGCCCGGGCTGCCCGTCGTCTCCTACGGCACCGAGCTCGCCGGACGCTGCGCGCGGCACCCGGCGGCCTTCGACGACGTGCCGACCGCCGCCGACGACGTCGCGCTGCTCGCGTTCACCTCCGGCACCACCGGGACGCCCAAGGCGACGATGCACTTCCACCGCGACCTGCTGGCCATCGCCGACACGTTCTCGCGGCACGTCGTGCGCCCCACCGCGGACGACCTCTTCTGCGGCACCCCTCCCCTCGCGTTCACCTTCGGCCTCGGCGGTCTGCTGGTCTTCCCCCTGCACGCCGGCGCGTCCGTGCTCCTCGTGGAACGCGCCACCCCCAAGGAGCTGGCCTCGATCGTCGCCGAGCGGTCGGTGACCGTGCTGTTCACGGCGCCGACCGCGTACCGCGCGATCCTCGGCTCCGGCGACGGCCCCCTCCTGAAAGGGGTGCGCCGCGCCGTCTCCGCCGGGGAAGCCCTGCCCGCCGCCGTGGCCGAGCAGTACCGCGACATCGTCGGCCGCCCGCTCATCGACGGCATCGGCAGCACGGAGATGCTGCACGTCTTCATCTCCGCCGCCGACGACGCCGTGCGTCCCGGCACGACCGGCACCGTCGTGCCCGGGTTCCGCGCCGCCGTCCTGGACATCGACGGCACGCCCACACCCGACGGCACGCCCGGGCTGCTCGCCGTGCAGGGCCCGACCGGCTGCCGCTACCTCGAGGACCCGCGGCAGGCCGGCTACGTCCGCGACGGCTGGAACATCACCGGCGACACCTACGTCCGCGAACCCGACGGCTACTTCCGGTTCGTGGCGCGCAGCGACGACATGATCGTCTCCTCGGGCTACAACATCGCCGCTCCCGAGGTCGAAGAGGTGCTGCTCGGCCACCCGGACGTCGAGGAGTGCGCGGTCGTCGGCACGCCCGACCCGGACCGGGGCGCGGTCGTGACCGCCTTCGTCGTGCTCCGGCCCGGCGCCACCCCGGGCCCGGACCTCGTGCACGCCCTGCAGGAGCACGCCAAAGCCGTTGCGGCGCCGTACAAGTACCCGCGCCGGGTACGGTTCATCGACGCGCTGCCGCGCAACGCGAGCGGGAAGCTGCAGCGCTTCCTGCTGCGCGAGCGGTGACGGGGGTGACGGGCCCGCTGCCGAGGTGGGGTGGCGGTGGGCCCGTCACGTCTGGGGATTGCCGGGGACATGCCTCCATCCTAGCCGCGGATTCGAACACCTGTTCCCGTCCCTTCGGGTGAATTCCCGCTACGAACCGTCACGGTCACTCCGACGTTTCGCGCCGCGGCAACACTTCCGAGTGACGCGAGGTCCTCAATGGACACTCACCGACCACGGCAAACGCGCCGGAAACCCCGTCCGGGTGCCCGTCACGCGATCCACCGGTGGCGGCGGACCACGCGCGCGAACCTCCCGCCGTCCGCGGTAAAACTCCGCACACCGCACTGACCTGCGCCGGAGGACCATCACCCCGACGCGCCGCCGAGGCGGTGAACGAGCCGGAAACCGGGTCCCATAAAGTCTTCGCGCAGCCATCCGGAGGTGAACGCCCGAGTGCCCGAGGTCGACTACTACGAGGTGCTCGGCGTCCGCCGGGACGCCACGGCGGCCGACGTCAAGGCGGCCTACCGCCGGCTGGCGAAGACCATGCACCCGGACGGCGGCGGGACCGTCGGCACGTTCCGGCTGCTCCGCGAGGCCTACGACGTCCTGAGCGACCCGGTCGCCCGCGCGCGGTACGACTCCGGCGGCGCCACCGTGGTGCCCGTCCCGGCCCGGCCACGCCCCCGGCGGCGCTTCGGGGACGAGCCCGGTTTCGTCCCCGACCTGCCCGAACTGGACGCCGAGGATCTCGGCTGGTGGCACTTCGCCGGGCAGGACACCCGGATGCGCCACGGCCGCCGCCGCGGGCCCGGGCACACGCCGGTGGTCGCCGCGGTGGGCGGGATGGTGCTGGTGCTGCTGCCGCTGGTCACGGGGGTGGGGTTCAGCACGCCGGTGCTGATCGTCTGGCTGCTGCTGACCGCCGGCACCGCGCTGCTCGTGCAGCGCCTGGCCCGCGGCTACCTGCGGGCGAACAAGGCCCGCGAGGCGTACGCCGAGGAGTTCGGCGGCCGCACCGTGTTCGGCGCCCCCGGGACCGAGCGCGACGAGCTGGCCGAACGGCTCACCGCCGACCTGCTCGAGGGCTACCTGACCCGGCTGCCCGGCGCGCGGATCTTCCACGGGCTCGCGTGGCCGGGTTCGGTGTTCGCCGACGTCGACCACGCCGTGCTGTGCGGCAAGCGCCTGGTGCTCATCGAGTCGAAGCTGTGGCTGCCCGGCCACTACGAGACGGCCGAGGACGGCAGGCTGCTGCGCAACGGCCGGCCGTTCCGCGGCGGCGGCAGCCGGCTCGCCGAGAGCCTCGCCGCCTACCGCGACCTGCTGCCGGGGGTGGCGCTGCGCGGCGCGATGATCGTGTACCCGAGCCGCAGCGGGGACCTGACCACGGCCGACCCGGGAGACTTGCCCGCCGCGCCGATGACGCCGGAGGAGTTCCTGCACGAGATCGGCGAGTGGCTGGCCGCAGATCCGTCTACTGTGGACCACCAGGCGTTGCGGACGATGCGCGACCAGGTGGTCGGCGGGGGTGGGCGGGCGGCCTGAGCCCCGGCGCGATGCCGGGCCGGGCCGCGTGCCGGCTCGAGCGGCTCGGGCCGGACGGCGGCTGGTGGCACGGCGCGGCCACCCTCCGGCGACCAGCGTGGGCCGAGGGCGGTGTCGTGAGCCCACCTGGCACGGCGTGGGCCGGACGGTGACGTAAACCCACCTGGCCCGGCGCAGTCCACCTCCCGGCAACCGGCGTGGGCCGAGGACTGTGCCGAGAACCCGCCTGGCACGGCGTGGGCCGGACGGTGACGTAAACCCACCTGGCCCGGCGCAGTCCACCTCCCGGCAACCGGCATCGGCCCGGGTGGCGTCCAAAACCGCCTCACCCGGCACGGCCGATCCACCTCCCGGCGGCCGTGCGAGGCTGGCGGGGTGACTCCCGCCGCCACGCTGGGGACCGTGCTGCTGGCCTACCTCCCGGCGGCCGTCTCGCCCGGCCCGAACTTCGTGCTCATCGCGCACACCGCCGCGGCCGGTACTCGCCGGGCCGCGGTGGCGGTCGCGCTCGGGGTGATCGCCGCCGGTGGGGTGCTGGCCGCCGTTGCCGTCTTCGGGCTGGGCGGTGTGCTCGCCCGGGCGCCGTGGCTGGCCGCCGTCCTGCGCGTGGTCTGCGGTGGCTATCTGGCCTGGCTCGGGGTACGGCTGTGGCTGCGAGCCCGCGAACCAGAGGCGGCAGCGCCACCGCAGGCCGCGAATGACTCATTCGCGGCGCCGGAGGTCCCGAATGAGTCATTCGCGACCTCCGAAAAAGCGGCCCGCCTCGAAACCCCCAACCCCTTCCGCCAAGGCGTGGTCAGCAACCTGACCAACCCGAAAGCCGCCGCGTTCTTCGGCAGCGTGCTCACCGCGGCCCTCCCGCCGACTGAACCCACCGCCGTCAAAGCCGCGGCCGTCGCCCTCATCCTCCTGACCTCGACCGCCTGGCACCTGTCGGTCGCCCTGCTGTTCTCCGCTCCCGCCACCCAGCGCTGGTACGCCCGCGCGAAACCCACCCTCAACCGCGTCGTCGGCACGATTCTCGTGGTCCTCGGCGTCATCCTCGCCGTAACGCCGTGAAGGCCTCCCCACGAAGTGAGGAGGCCTTCACGAGCGAACCAGACAGAACTACCGGGCCCCACCCGAAGCGCGCTGCTTCTGCGCGTGCGCGGAGCGGGTGCAGACCTCGCCGACGTCGACCGTCTGGCCGCGATCGGCGTACACGTCCGCCACGCCCACGAGCTGACCCCGAGGCGACGTGCAGGTCAGCTGGTAGGCCTCCTTCGGCCCGTACGTCGGCGGGATCGGCGACGCGAACGACACGTCCCCGGTCCAGTCGTCGACCGCGGCCGGGTCGGCCTGGTCGTAGTTGACCACCACGGCGCGGTAGTCGCCGGCCGGCGGGTCGAACAGCACGGCGTGCTCGGACGTCGTGCCGCCGTTCGCCGACGAGCTGACCAGGTTGCCCGCCGCGTCGTAGATGAACAGGTCCCAGTCGGTCGCCGTGTTCGCCCAGTTGATGTTCACGCTGAACTTCCCGTTGTCGACCTGGGGCAGGCCGTTGACGTGGAACGTGAACGAGTCACCCGCCGGGTCGGCCGGGTAGTTCTGGTTGATCGGCGGCACGCCGGCCGGGTTGGTCACCGGCTGCCCCTGCTGCGCCGGGCCCTGGGGGTCGCGCCCGTAGCGGCCGGCCACGTACGGCCGGGTCGACGGGTTGACCGACCAGGCGAAGCGCCCGCCGGTGGTCGTGAACTTCGAGTTCAGGTCGTCGGTGACGTAGATCGGCGGCTTGGTGGAGCCGTCGGGCTGGATCACCGGCGACGTCGGCGTCTGGAACGTCTTGTGCAGCTTGAGCTGGTAGCCCTTGGGCGCCGAGCCGATCAGCGTCGAGTGCTGCTGCGGGTCGGCCGCGCTGCCCAGCTGGTCCAGCAGCGCCTGGCGGTTGCCACCCTTGCCCGCACCGGACGACGGCGCGAGGCCTTCGTACTCGGCGACGACGCTGTCGGCGTAGGGACCGTGGAAGCCGTTGCCGCCGACCTCGATCGTGAAGCCCCAGCCGCCGGTGGCCCAGTACGACCAGTCCTCGGTGCTGCCGGTGGTGTCGTACAGCGCCCAGCTCGGCTGGCTGATGTAGCCGTTGCGCGACGCCATCTTGTCGCCGAGGGCCTTGTAGGCCGGCTCCTCCAGCGGCGGGCGGACGTCGGCCACGCCCGGCGGGCGCAACACCAGCGCGGCGACGGTGTGCATCGTCATCAGGTTGGTCACCTGGCGCGAGGACACGATCGAGCGCACGTTGCGGACCTCGGGCTCGCTGAACGGCGCGGACCCGCGGAAGGTGTCGCCGCTCCAGGCGATCTCGGCGCCGGCGCCGCCCCAGAAGCCCGCGTAGTTGCGGTTCGGGTCGGTGCCGCGGAGGCGGCCGCCGGGGTTGGCCTTGCAGACGCCGGTGGCGTACTGCGGCGGCGAGTCGTTGACGTTGCAGTTCTTGCGCTTCATTTCGTAGTCGAACCGGGTGAAGTCGCCCTTCGGCTCGGCCTCGCGGGAGATCTCGAAGCCGTCCGGGTTGATGATCGGCACGACGATGTTGCGGGTCTTGCCGACGAGGCTGCGGATCGCGGCGTCGTGCGCGTAGCCGTTGATCAGCTCGTACGCCCACTCCATGACGTGCTCGCCGGCCGGCCACTCCCGGGCGTGGTGCACGCCCATGGTGAAGTTCACCGGCTTGCCGTCGGTGACGTTCTTGACGTCGGTGGCGATCTCGACGCCGACGACGTCCCGGCCTTCCCAGGTCGACTCCGGCATGGTGAACGCCGAGACGAGGCCGGGGTTCTTGCGGGCCAGCTCCTTCATCTCGTAGTTGTAGTCGTAGAGGTGCCGGTAGCTGGTGCGCCCGGACGGCAGCGCCGAGGCGGCGGTCTTCGCGGCGTACTGGCGGTCGGTCTTCGCGTCCTGGACCGACTTGGCCGAGAGGTCGGCTTCGATCACCTTCGACTTGAAGCCGCTGTTCTTGAGCACCTGGCGGTCGGCGTCGTCGGCGAGGACGACCTCGATCCCGGTCGCGTCACCCTTCTCGGTGACGTCGAGGCCCAAGCCGGTGAGCTTGTTCTTGTCGGCGCGCGTCGGCGTCTCGACCCGGACCAGCTGCGCCTTCTGCGCGGTCGTCGGCGTGCCCTGCGGGGTCAGCGCGAGGAAGTCGACGCCGAGCTGGGCCCGGTCGGCCGAGCCGCCGTAGCGGCAGCCCTGGACGACGAGCTCCTGGCCCTTCTTCACGAAGCTTTCGGCGAGTTCGTGGGTGCGCAACGCCGCGGAGGCAGCGACCACCGCGCCCGTCACCTTGTCGAACACGGCGACGTCCCAGTCGCCTTCGGTGCCCGAGGCCGGCTTCAGCCGGGCCTGGACGAGCCCGTCCACAGTGGACGTGACCTCACGGCGATCGGTGCCCGAAGTGCCCTTGGGCAGCACTTTCGCGAAGCACGAGCGCGGTGCCGACTTGTCGGCACGCAGGATGTTCTGAGCGGCGCCGGCGGTACCGGCCGGTAACGTGACGAACGCCGCCGACAGCGCGACGACCGAAGCCGCCAGCACCAGTCTTCTTGGTGAATTCCCCACAGGCAAAGACCTCCTTGACGAGGCCGGCACAGCACGGACGTACCGGTAGCGAGTGACCGTAATGGACGAAAACAGGCTGCGGTAACCGCCGTAAGTCGTACAGCCTTCACCCGGTTTTCACGCCTCCGATCGTCCGAACGGACATTTCACCGGGAGTTCAACCGCCGGTCGGCTACTCTCGGTTCATGGTCACGGTCCCTGCGCGACGGACGTCGCTCGCGGTTTCGCTGAGCGGTATCGCCGCCCTCGCGATCGGCGCCGCGCTGGTGCTGCTGCTGCAGGTCATCCCGCCGACCGACGAGATCAGCGCGACCCGCCGCACGATCAGCGAGTACGGGCTGTCGGACCACAAGTGGTTGTTCGACCTCGCGGTGATCCTGGTGGCCCTGGGCTCGGCGGCCGGGCTCGCCGTCCTGCACAGCCAACGGCGACTGCCCGTGCCCGCGGCCTTCCTGGGTACATTGTGGACGGTCGGACTGCTGGTCATCGTGGCCTTCCCGAAGCCGGACTGGGCCACGGTCTCGCGCTCGGACTTCGGCGGCACGCTGCACCGGATCGCGAGCGTGGTGGCCTTCGTCGCGCTCCCGCTGGCCGTGCTGGTCGCGGCACGCGCGGCGTTTCCCGACTCCCCTGGCCGCCGGTGGCTCGCCCGCGTGCCGGCGATCGCGTCGCTGGCCTGGTTCACGGTGATCCTCGGGGCGGTCGTGGTCGCCGCGGTGGACGGCGGCCGCTGGTGGACGCTCATCCCGCTCGGCCTCGTGGAACGCGGGATGGCGCTGACCGAGCTGGTCGCGCTGGGCGTCCTGCTCGCTCCAGCGCGTTCTCAGGCGCGGTAGAGCTCCGTCAGCAGGGCGGCGGCCAGGTGCGTCGCCGGATGTGCGTCGCGGTGGCGCCAGATCAGCCGGACCGGCACGCGGTCCGCGTCGCGCAGCGGCCGGTAGCGGATGCCGTCGCGCCGGTACTGCGCCGCGGTCGCCTCGGGGGTGACGCCGACGCAGCGCCCGGTCGCGATGGCCGCCAGCCAGTCGTCGATGTCGTGGGTGTACTCCACCGCCGGCCGGGCGTCTTCGGGCCACAGGTCCAGGGTCGTGGTGCCGGTGCGCCGGTCGACGACGAGCGTGCGGTCGCCCAGCTCGGCGAACCCGATCACCCGGCGCCGCGCCCACGGGTCGTCGGACGCGAGGGCGATGCACCGGCGTTCCCGGCCGACGAGCACGTGGGCGTACCGGCGGGTGTCGACGGCGGTGCGGACGACGGCCAGATCGCAGCGCCCCTCGGCCAGGCCACCGGTCGCCGTGTTGGTCCGCACCAGCTGCAGCTCGACGTCGGGGTACCGGTCGTGCCAGCGCCGCTGGAACTCCGGGGTGTGCCGCCCCACGGCCGACCACGCGTGCCCGAGCCGGAGCCGGGTGTGCCCGGTCGTGACCTCGTGCACGAGCGTCTCGGCGTCGGCCAGCAGGACCCGCGCCCGGGCGAGGACCGTGACGCCGGCCGTCGTGGGCTCGACGGTCCGGCTCGTGCGGTGCAGCAGCCGCACGCCGAGGACCCGCTCCAGCGCGAGCAGCGTCCGCGACACCGTCGCCTGGGAGACGCCGAGCTCGATCGCGGCGTCGGTGAAGCTCCCGGTGTCCACGACCGCGACGAGGTGCCGCAGGTGACGCAGCTCCAGCGAGGCATCCATGCGTCCAGCGTATAGCCGACGTGTCGGATGCATTTTGTGTATGCACCCTCCGCCCTGATAGTCGGGGCATGAAAAGCGAAGGACGCTGGCGCGGGGCGGCGCTGATGACGGGCAGCGGGCTGTCCAACCAGGTCGGGGCGTCGGTCGCGGCCCTGGCTTTCCCCCAGCTCGGGCCGGCGGGCGTCGTCGCCGTCCGCCAGTGGGTCGCGGCCGTCGTCCTGCTCGTGACCGCACGGCCGCGGCTGCGCGGGTTCTCCGCGGCGCAGTGGCGGCTCGTCCTGGCCCTGGCGCTGGTGTTCGGGACGATGAACCTCTCGCTGTACAGCGCGGTCGACCGCGTCGGCCTCGGCTTGGCCGTCACGCTGGAGTTCCTCGGCCCGCTGGCCGTCGCCCTCGCCGGGTCACGACGGCGCGGCGACCTGCTGTGCGCGCTGGTCGCGGCGGCGGCCGTCGTGGTCCTGGTCCGGCCGCGGCCGAGCACGGACTACCTCGGCATCGGCCTGGCGCTGCTCGCCGCCGCGTGCTGGGCGGGCTACATCCTGCTCAACCGCGCGGTGGGCGCGCACATCCCCGGCGTCGCGGGCGCGGCGGCCGCCGCGGGCGCGTCCGGGCTGGCGTACGTGCCGGTCGGCATCTGGGCGATGATCGCGCACCGGCCGGGCCTCGGCGCCGTCCTGGCCGCGGTGACCGCCGGCGTCCTGTCGTCGGCCGTGCCGATGCTGGCCGACCTGCTGACGCTGCGCCGGGTCCCGGCCTCGGTGTTCGGCACGGTGATGAGCGTGAACCCGGTCCTGGCGGCGCTGGCCGGCCTGCTGGTCCTCGGCCAGCGCCTCGACGCGCTTTCCTGGGCGGCGATCGGCGTGATCGTCGCGGTCAACGTTCTCGCTGTGACAACACCGGCTCCGTCGTCTCCGTCAGCCGCGGATCCGGCCGCTCCCCCGACATCGCCAGGAAGCCCCGTGCCACCCGGAGCAGCAGCGGCCAGTTCTTCGGGTTCTTCTTGTCCACCCCGCCGATCAGCTGCTTGAGCATCGAGAGCGTGTCGAAGTAGATGCGCTCGCAGACGAGCTTCTCGTCGGCGTCGAACACGAAGTAGGCCGTCATGCGGACGCGGAAGCGGGACCCGGTCGCCGGGATCGCGCCGAGCGGGCCGAGGTGCGTGCCCAGCAGCCAGAACTCGACGACGACCGCGTCGGCGCTGTGCCGCAGGGCGATCAGCTCGTGGTGCTGGTCGGGGAACGCGGTGCGCGTGTCCTGGTATTAGCCGCGGACGGCGCCGTCGCCGTCGTGGACGGTCATCGTCGCGACGACCTCGTAGTGCGGGTGCGGGAACGTCGAGAGCGTGGCGTCCCAGTCCTGGGTGACCTCGTCGCGGAAGTGGTCGAGCACCAGCTTCTGCCGGGCCGCGAGGACTTCGGGCCCGGGGATGGCGAACTCGGTCATCGAGGCTCCTTGAATCTACGCCGTAGATAATTCACGATAACCTACACTGTAGGCACGCTGAAGGAAGAGGACGTCGTGACGGTGCTCGACGCAGCTCTGGCCCGGGCGAAGCCCGCCATCCGGTGGGGCCTCGGCCACGCGCTTCCCCGGACCGTGCTGCGCCGCGAAGCCCGGCGCGGCGACCTCCAGGGGCGGATGGTCGTCGCCGCGGCCGACGGGCGCGACCTGACCGCGCTGTTCGAGGAGATCCGCGCCGCCGGCCCGCTCGCCCGCACCCGCTTCGGCTGGATGACCACCACGCACGCCGCGGTCCGGGAAGTGCTGTCCGGCGACGACTTCCGCGTCGGCGTCCTCGGTTCCGACGGCTCGCCGCTCGGCCGGCTCATCGAGTGGTCGGCCGGCGAGCACCTGCACCCGGTGCGGCCGCCGTCGCTGCTCGCGGTCAACCCGCCCGAGCACACGCGCTACCGCAAGCTGGTCACCGGCGTGTTCACCGTGCGCGCCGTCGAGCAGCTGCGCGGCCGCGTCCAGGAGATCGCGGACGGCCTGCTCGACGGGCTCGACCCCGGCCGCCCGCTCGACCTCGTCGAGTCCTACTGCGGTTTGCTCCCGGTGACGGTCATCAGCGAGATCCTCGGCGTGCCGCCGTCCGACCTCGGCAAGGTGCTGTCGCTGGGCGCGGCCGCCGCGCCCAGCCTCGACCTCGGACTGGGCTGGCGCACGTTCCGCCACGTCGAGACCGCGCTGGGCGAGTTCGACGCCTGGCTCGGCGAGCACCTCGCCCACCTGCGCCGGAACCCCGGCAAGGACCTGTTCAGCAAGCTCGTCGCGGCCCGCGACGACGGTGTCGGCCTCACCGAGACGGAGCTGAAGTCCACCGCGGGCCTGGTGCTGGCAGCCGGGTTCGAGACGACCGTCAACCTGCTCGGTAGCGGGATCGCCCTGCTCGCGGGCGATCCCGGGCAGCTCGCCGTGCTGCGCGAGCGGCCGGAGCTGTGGGGCAACGCCGTCGAGGAGGTCCTGCGGTACGACCCGCCGGTCCTGCTGACCGGCCGGCTGGCGACGCGCGCCACCGAAGTCGCCGGGGTTTCCCTGCCGCGCGGGGCGCTGGTGACCACCGTGCTGGCCGGCGCGAACCGCGACCCGTCGGTGTTCGCCGATCCGGGCACTTTCGACGTCACGCGGGACGGCGCGCGCGACCACGTGTCCTTCGGCGCCGGCCGCCACCACTGCCTGGGCGCTTCCCTCGCGCGCATGGAAGGCGAGATCGGGCTGCGCACGATCTTCGACCGGTTCCCCGGCCTGCGCGTGCTGCCCGGCGGCCGGCGCCGGGAGACGCGGATCCTGCGCGGCTACGAAACCCTGCCCGCGGTGCTCTCCCCGTGACGGCCCGGCGGGGGCGTCCGCCCAGGGACGCGGACGTTTTGTCGCGCGCGCGGATCCTGAAGGAGGCGCTCGCGCTCGTCGACGAAGAGGGCCTCGAAGCGGTCAGCATGCGCAAGCTCGCGCGCCGGCTCGGGGTCGACCCGATGAGCCTGTACAACCACGTCGACGGCAAGGACGCCCTGCTGGACGGGGTCGCCGAGGTCCTGCTGGCCGCGATCCCCTCGCCGCCACCGGGAACGGGCCTGCGGGAGACGATGTCCGCGCTGGCACACGGGTTCCGGGCCGCGATGCTCGGCCACCCGCGCGCGGCGCCGCTCGTGCTCACCCGCCGGCTCGCCTCGATGACGGCGCTCGCGCCGGTGGAGGCGGTGCTCGGCCCGCTGCTCGCGGCGGGCTACCCGCCGGACCGCGCGGTGCACGGGCTGCGGGCGGTCTTGGCGTTCCTGATCGGGACGCTGATGCGGGAGGTCGACGCGGCACCGACGTTCAGCGGTACCGGCGACCCGGGCCGGCTCGCGGACCTGACGGGGTCGGGGCTGCCCGCGGTCGTCGCGGCGGCGCCGTACCTCGCGGTGTGCGACCACGAAACGGAGTTCGAGTTCGGGCTGGACATCCTGCTCGACGCGCTCGCGCCGTGACTCAGCGGATCCGCTCGTGCAGGGCCGCCATGCGGGCGTCGAGGTCCGCCGCCGTCCGGGCCGCGGCCGCGAGCTCGCCCGCGAAGTCCGCCGGGACGCTGTCGGCGTACTTGTAGGACAGCTTGTGCTCGACCGCGGCCCAGAAGTCCATCGCGATGGTGCGCAGCTGGACCTCGACCTTGACCTTCTCGACCCGGTCGGACAGGAACACCGGGATCCGGACGATCAGGTGCAGGCTGCGGTAGCCGTTGGCCTTCGGGCGCGCGATGTAGTCCTTGGTGCGCAGCAGCTCGACGTCGTCCTGGGCGGTGAGCATGCGGGCGACCTGGTGGACGTCGGAGACGAACGGGCAGACCACGCGGATGCCGGCGATGTCGTCGAGGACGTGCGCGGCGGCGATCCAGTCGTCACCGAGGCCGCGCCGGTAGACCTTTTCCTTGATCGCCTCCGGCCGCTTGACCCGGCTCGTGATGTGCTCGATCGGGTCGTGGCGGTGGACGAAGTCGAATTCCTCGCTGAGGATCCGCAGTTTCGTCATCAGCTCTTCGATGGCGAACTTGTACATCAGCAGGAATCGCGGGAGCTGCCCGGCGACGGCGAGCTCATCGGCCGCCTCCCGCAGGTCCTCGGCCGCCTGATCGGTGGTCACTGAAGCCTCGTGCTGTCGTCGGACAATTGCGCGCACCAGGTTACTGCGCTCCACCGGATCAACGAGCACCGGCGGGCCGGAGTTCCCGCCGGTCACCGGATCGGGTCATCGGGTTGGGTCGTCGAAGCCGTAGAGCCGGCGCGCGTTGGCGCCGAGGACCGCGTCACGCGTGGCGGGGTCGGGGACCCAGTCGGCGAGGAGGTCGACGAGGTCGCCGTCGTTCGGCATCGGGCCCCGGCAACCGACGTGCGGCCAGTCGGAGCCGTAGACGCACCGGTCGGGCGCCGCGGCGACGAGAGCCCGCGCGAACGGCACGGTCTCGGCGTACGGCGGGCCGGCGAGCCGGTTGGCGCCGGACAGCTTGACCCAGGCGCCGTCGGCGACCAGGTCGCGCACCGGCCAGTTCCCGGGGCCGGCCGTGACGTCGGGAACGCCCAGGTGGTCGAGCACGTACGGCACGCGGAGCCTCGCGAGTCTCGCCGGGTTCAGCGTGGCCGCGTCGGTGAACAGCTGCAGGTGCCAGCCGTGTTCCGCACAGATCGCTTCCAGGCGATCGAGGGCCGTGAGGTCGACGCCGCCGCGGGTCAGGGTGTTGATCCGCAGGCCGGTGACGCCGGCGTCGTGGAGATCGGCTCGTTCGCGGTCGCTGATGCCCGGGTCGACGACCGCCACGCCCTTGAGCCGGCCCGGGTGGGCACGGAGGGTGTCGAGGAGCAGGGTGTTGTCGGTGCCGTGCACGCTGACCTGCACGAGGACGCCGTAGGTCATGCGCGTGGCGTCGAGCATGGCTTCGTAGGCGGCGGCCGTGGCGGGCGGCGGGGTGAAGCTGCGGTCGTCGACGACGTGGGCGTGGGTGTCGACGGATCCGGGCGGCACCTCGACCCGGACCGGGGCGCGGGGCCGCGGGTCCGGGCCGGGGCAGTCGGGGTGCTCCACGAAGTCAGTGTGGCACTTCGCGCTGACGGAGGGTGTGCACCGGCCCGCCGCCGGCGCACACCCTCCTGGTCTCACTTTCCTTCGGTGGCAGATTCGGTGGCAGATTCGGTGGCGGATTCGGTCGCGGTTTCGGTGGTGGTGTCGGCGGTGGCGGTCCCGGTCGCGGTCTCGCCCTGGGCTGAAGCGGCGACGCACTTCTCCGCCACCGCGGCCGCGGCTGCCTGCTCCGCCTCGTCGCCGGCCGCCTTGTTCTTGTTCTTGTTCTTGTCCTTCGCCTTGGCCTTCTGCTGGCCGTTGCCGTTCTGGTCGGCGGCCATGCCCTGCTGGTCCGCGGCCGCGCCGGAGCCGGCGGCGGCTTGGGTGACGCAGTCGAGAACGGCGGCGCAGTCCTGGTCGGCGACGACGTTCTGAGCCGCGGCTTCGTCCTGCGCCGCGGCTTCGTCCTGGGCTGCCATGCCCTGCTGGCCGGCCATGCCGTTCTGGTCGGCCATGCCGTTCTGCTGGGCCATACCGTTTTCGTCGGCAGCCTCGTTCTGCTGGGCCATGCCGTTCTGGTCGGCCATACCGTTCTCGTTGGCCATACCGTTCTGCTTGGCCATACCGTTCTCGTTGGCCATGCCGTTCTGGTCGGCCATACCGTTCTCGTTGGCCATACCGTTCTGCTTGGCCGCGCCGTTCTGCTTGGCCTTGCCGTTGCCGTTCGCCATGCCGTTCTCGGCGGCCATGCCGTTGGCGTCGGCGGCTCCCGCGGCCTGGGCCACGCACTGCTCGACCACTTCACAAGCCTGGGCGGCCGCGTCGTCCTGGGCGGCCGCGTCCTGCTCGCCGGCCATGGCGTTCTCGTCGGCGGCGCCGTTCTCCGCCGCCTTGCCCTTCTGCTTCGCCTTGCCGGCCTTGCCCTGGTCGGCGGCTTCCTGCTGCCCGGCCATACCGTTCTGGTCGGCCATGCCGTTCTCCGCGGCCATACCGTTGCCGTCGGCCATGCCGTTCTCGGCCGCCGCGCCGTTCTCGGCCGCCGCGCCGTTCTCGGCCGCCGCGCCCTGCTGGGCGGCCTTGCCGTTCTTCGCCTTGCCGTTGCCCACGGCCATGCCGTTCGCGCCGGCCTGGGCGTCCTCTTCGGCGACTGCGTCCTGCTCGGCCGCTCCCGCGATCGCCGCGCACTGGGCCGCGACCGCGTTGGCCGCCACCGCTCCGCCGCAGCCGGCCGCCGCGCGGCGCTGCTGGATCTGGTCGACCACCGCCTGGCGGTTGGCTATCCGGGCCGCCGACTGGGCGTCCGGGGCCGCCTGCTGGCCCGCGATGAACGTCAGGTTGTTCTGCAGCGCCGTGTCCAGGCCGCCGCAGCTCTCCGTCGCCGCGTTGCTCGCCGGGCTGCTGAGGGCGATCGCCGTCGCTGTCGCCCCCGCGACTCCCAGCAGCGCCGCCAGCCCGATCGTGGCCTGTTTGCGGTGTCGTCCGGTACTGCGTCCGTGGGGCATCAGCCCCTCCTCTCTGGTCGCCACCTCACCACGGCACACGGCGCGACGCCGTGAACGGTTCACCGCAAAAGGAAAACAACCGGAGAGTCCACTGTGGACGAAGAGGGCACACCACACCCGGAACCGGCGGTCCGCCGGTTCACCCCCTGACTACCAGGGCCGAAGTAATCCGGAGGTGAACCCGCGGGCCGGACGCCGGAACTACCCGAGGTCGGCCAGCTGCGGCACGGCCGGGGCCATGCCCTCGATCCACGCCGACGGCGAGCCCGTGGTCGGCGTGATGATCGCCGTCCGGATCCCGAGCTTCGCGTAGTCCGCCATTGCCCGGACGAAGTCGTCGCGGGTTTCCGGTGCCGGACGCGGGTTGTTGGCCAGGACCGTCTTGCGGATCTCGTCGTAGTCGCGGCCGACGTCGTCGCAGTGGCCGCGCAGCACGTCCAGCTTGTGCGCGACGTCCTCGGGCGAGGACGCGAACAGATTGCACGCGTCGCCGTACTGCGCGACGAGCCGCAGCGTCTTGCGCTCCCCGCCGCCGCCGATGAGCACCTTCGGCCGGCTGATCGGCTGGGGCGAGCAGAGCGTCTCGGCGAGCTGGTAGTGCTTGCCCTCGAACGGGCCGTTGTCCGCCGGGTCCCACATCTGCCCGCAGATGCGCAGCGTCTCCTCCAGCCGCTCGAATCGCTCGGAGATCGGCGGGAACGGCACGCCCATCCCCCGGTGCTCGCGTTCGAACCAGGCCGCGCCGACGCCCAGCACGGCCCGGCCGCCCGAGAGGACGTCGAGGGTGGTGACGATCTTCGCGAGCAGGCCGGGGTGCCGGTAGGTCACGCCGGTGACGAGCAGGCCGAGCTCGATCCGGGACGTGTGCGCGGCGAGGAAGCCGAGGGTGGTGTAGCCCTCCAGCATGTTCGACTCGGCGGGCAGGCCCGTCGGCTCGATCTGGAAGTAGTGGTCCATGAAAGACAACCAGGTCGCCCCGGCTTCCTCCGCGGCGGCGCCCACCCGGGCGAGCTCGCCGGCGATGGCGGTGGTCCCGCCGTCGATGTCGAAGATGGGAAGGTGGAAACCGAGCTCCATGAAGCGTTCTCCTGACGTGCGGTCGGCGTGGCCCTCACGCTAGAGCCTGGAGCGCGCTCCAGGTCAAGCTAGCTCAGCCGCGCCACCAGGTCCGTGGCGATCCGGTGCTCCACCGGCGCCGGCACCGGCTGGACCGCGGCGGCCAGGCCACCCGCGGCCACCGCCGCCAGGCTGCGGACCTGCAGGGTGAGCCCCAGATCCATGGCTTGGATCGAGTTCCCGTTCGCCGCGGTCGGGTTGAGCATCCGGCCCCGGTCGAGGACGACGATCTCGCGGCCGTCGGCGAGCACGTGCCCGAGACGCCGCCCGGTGAGCACCGGCGCGGTCTCCTCGACGGCGGCCGCGGTCAGCGGCATGTGCTCGAGCGCCCACCGCGTACCGGCGTGCGGGGATGAAGACATGACTTTTCCTTACGGTTGACAGAGAACGGGACCCGGAGCGGGTCCGTCAACCGTAGAAGTCGCAGCGGTACGAGTGATCGCCGAAGATCGCCCGTCCGCTCGTGCCTCCAAGCTACCCCACGGCCGCAGCCAGGAAGTCCGCCACCTCGGGGGGAGCGCCGCCGCCGGTGGTCACCGGGACGCCCGCCGCGCGCAGGTGGTCGGCGAACTCCCCCGACTTGCGGCCGCCCTCGATCAGGAACGGCGGCGCCCCCGTGGCCGGGTACGTCAGCGGGCTCGCTTCGCGCAGCGTCGCCGGGTCGCGGCCCAGCGCCAGCAGGATCGACGCCCGGGTGAGCGGGTCCTGACCCGTGAAGCCGAACTCGGCCGGGGCGTCCAGCGCCGCCACCGCCCGGACCGGGCTGTTCGCGTCCCGGGCCACGCCGAGCAGCGACGCCAGCGTGCCACCCGTTCCCGTGCCCACGGCCGTGATCCGCGCCGGGTCGACGTTCAGCGCCGCCGCATTGACCATGAGAAACCGGACCGCGCACTTCGCGTCGGTCAGCGGCGCGGGCCAGCGGGCCGCGGGCGCGAGGCGGTAGTCGATCGAGGCGACCGCGAACCCCCGCGCCGTCAGCGCGTCGCGCAGGGGGACGAGTCGCGACCCGCCGAGCAGCGCGCCCGGGCCGGCCGGCTTGCGGTTGCCGAGGACGAGGCCACCGCCGTGCAGGAACAACGCCACCGGGGCGGCCCGGGCGTCCGGGCGCGGGCGGGCGATGTCCATGACGAGCGGGATCCCGTCCGGGCGGCAGTACTCGACCGTGCTGCCGTCGAGCAGCGTCGAGGCCGTCTTGCCGCTGATGTTGTCACCGGCCGCGACCGTTCCCGCCGCGGCGGTCGCGAGCACCAGCAGGAGCACGGGGAACAGCACGATCCACGCCGACACGCGCCGCGCCGTCGACGGCCGCGGGTGCGCCCGCCGCCGGGCCGCGACCAGGAAGCCGAAGACGGCGATGACCTGCAGCGCGGCCGCGGCGTAGTCGGTGAAGCCGACGACGGTGTCCGCCGGCTGCCAGGGGTCGAAGCGCGTCAGCAGCCCGAGCGGCCGGCTCGCCACCCACAACGCGAGGCTCGCGGTCGCGACGAGCGCACCGGCCCGGGCGGTCTTGCGGGTCGGCCACCCGAGCACGGCGACGAAGGCGACGAACTCGACGGCGGCGAACAGGCCGAACAGCATCGCGTAGAACTGCCAGACCTGCCACAGCGCGGCGAGCGACGCAGCCGGGGTCAAGGCGCCGCCGAGGGCGGCGAAAGCGGCCGTGACCAGTACCGGACCGCGTCGCAGTGGCGGCGGCGTGGCGTAGCGCGAGGTCGTCGACGGGTGGCGTGTGCCGTAGTACCCGTCGACGACCTTCATGACGCCAGTGTCACCCCGGCGCGGGTCCGCCGCCACGAATCAGGCGAACCCGGCGAACGAGCCCGCCCCGGATCGACTACTTGCGCGCGGCCGTGTAGTTCCGGAACAGCAGGTACGTGTCCAGGATGTCGGACGAGGCGCTCTGGACCGAGCGGTAGATCCCCCACTTGGGGCGCACGTAGTCACCCTGATCGGGGTTGTTGACGGTGGACATGCTGCCCTGCGCGGCGACCGGCGCACCGGATCCGGTGCCGTTGCGGATGACGCACGACGCCTTGCCCTTCGAGCCCGGCGTGAACGTCCATTCGATGGTGATCCACTTGTTTCGCAGCGGCGAGAGATCGGTGGCCGCGATGCTCGGCGACCCCGAGTTGGCGTAGGCACGGGCGTTGAGCATTTCCTTGCTGCCGCTGCGGGTCAGGTCCAGCGTCACCCACGGGCCGCCGTTGGTGGACGGGGTCTTGGTCTGGAAGATGTGGGTGAACTTGCCGGTGCCGTGCAGGGTGCCCGGGATGTACATCTCGTAGGAGAGCGTCCACGTCTCTCCGTCGTGCATCTTGAGCGTGGTGCCGTTCTGGACCATGCCCTTGGACTCGGTGCGCTGGCGGTCGCCGCCGCCGGTGGTGTCGCGGTCGTCCTTCCAGATGGTGAAGCGGTAGTGGTCGCCCTCGACCACGACGTATTTGCGGTCGGGGTGGAGGTTGCCACGGTCGGCCTCGATGCCCTCGAAGGCCTTGAGGCCGTCGGTGGCGGGGTCGGGATGCCACAGCGGGGCCGCTTGGGCGGGCAGCGCCGTGCACAGCATGAGCGGGACGGCGAGAGCGAGGGCCATCCGGCGGGAGAATTTCGGCATCATCGGTGTGTCCTTCCTGGCGAGAAATTCGGCAGGGGTGCACATCGGTCGGCGGACGGACCCGGCAAACCGGGCTGGACATCCGATGTCTAGCGCCACGAAGTTAGCGCTTTCCGGTGCTCGTTGGCAAGACGTCCGCGCACTTGGTCGACGATTCATCGGAGGACTGGTCGCTGGTGCTGTTCCACGGCTTCACCGGCACCGGCCGGGGCCGGCCCGGACCGGCCGCGGTCTCGCCGACGACGGTCTCGTCCTGCTCGGCCACACCTACCTGCCACTGGCAGGCGCGTAGATCGTCAAGCGCAGCGCCGGGTCCTCGGCCGCCTGGAACGTCGCGTAGTCGAACACCGCCGGCTCGGGCCGGTACAGCGTCTTCCGCCCGGGTCCGCTCCGGCCGACCTCGTGGCGGTCCCACCACCCGGGGAACTCCGGACAGCCGGCCCGCAGCCCGGCCGCGAGCCCGGTGAACGCCGGGTCGCCGGCCCACAGGTCGTGCGCGGCGCGGAACTGCGCCACCGTGTGCTCGGCCTGCGCGGCCCAGCCCGGTCCGAACAGCCGCCGCCCGCGCTCGCCGAGCAGCAGGAAGACCAGGACGTTGCGGTCCGCCTCCGGCACCGCGCCGAAGTCCGTGAACAGCTCGGCCGCCGCGGGGTTCCAGGCCAGCACGTCCCAGCGGCCGCCGGTCACGTAAGCGGGCTCGCTCAGGCCCTCGACGAGCCGCCGGGTGGCTTCCGGCACCCGCTCGCGACGGAACGGGGTCCGGGCCGGGTTCCGGGCCAGGGCACGCAGGTGGGCGCGCTCGGCGTCGTCCAGCCGCAGGGCGCTCGCGAGGGCCTCGACCGTCGCGGACGACGGACTGACCGTGCGGCCCTGTTCGAGCCGGATGTACCAGTCGACCCCGATGCCGGCCAGCTCGGCGACCTCTTCGCGACGCAGCCCCGGCGTCCGGCGGCGGCGCCGGTCCGGCAATCCGAGCGCCGCCGGGCTCAGCCGTTCGCGCCGGGACCGCAGGAACTCCCCCAGCCCGGCGCGGGCCGCGTCCGGCATGACGACCTCCGCCTGGCACTCGACAGTCCCAGGATGATACCAGGCCTGGATACCCTTCTCGCTCTTCCCGACGATGGGGACATGAAAGCCGCAGTCCTCGAAGAATTCGGCAAGCCGCTGTCGGTGCGCGAAGTCCCCGCACCGACGCTCGGCACCGGAGAAGTCCTGGTCGACGTCGTCGCCGCGGCCGTGCTGCCCTACGCGGCAGAGGTGTTCCGCGGCGAGCGGAACTACCAGCTCACCCTGCCGGTCGTGCCCGGCGCCGGCGCGATCGGCCGGGTGCACGCGACCGGCCCGGACTCGACCCGCCTGGCCCCCGGTGACTGGGTGCTGTGCGATCCGGTCATCCGCTCCCGCGACGACGCGCTCACCCCGGACATCACGCTGCAGGGCCTGAGCGCACGGGGCGAGGGCGGCCTGTTCCTGCAGCGCCACTTCGGCCACGGCGCCTACGCCGAGCAACTCCTCCTCCCGACCGAAAACGCGATCCCCCTCGGGCCGATCGACCCGGCGGAAGCCGGCCGGTGGACCGCGCTCACGCTGTGTCTCGTGCCCTACGGCGGCTTTCTCGCGGCCGGCCTGCGCCCCGGCGAGACCGTGCTGGTCAGCGGCGCCACCGGGAACTTCGGGAGCGCGGGGGTCGCCGTCGCGCTCGCCATGGGCGCGGCGTGCGTGGTGGCACCGGGGCGCAACGAAGCCGCCCTCGACGACCTCGAACGGCGGTTCGGCACCCGCGTCCGGACCGTCCGGCTCACCGGCGACGACGACACGGCCCGCCTGCGTGCCGCGGCGCCGGGCCCGATCGACGTCGTCCTCGATCTGCTGCCGCCCTCGGCGAGCACCGCGCCCGTGCGCGCCGCGGCGATGGCGGTCCGCGAGTACGGCCGGGTCGTGCTGATGGGCGGGGTCGGCATGCTCGGCGGCGACGACCTCGCCCTGCCCTACCCCTGGCTCATGCGCAACGGCATCACGGTGCGCGGCCGGTGGATGCAGCCGCGGACGGCGAACGCGAGCATGATCGCCCTGGCCCGATCCGGATTGCTCGACCTCGGCCAGTTCGCGGTGACCGAATTCGGCCTCGACGACATCGCCGGCGCCCTCGACCACGCGGCGAGCGGCCGGACGCGGTTCGCTCTCACGGTCGTCCGTCCGTGAGTAGCTTCGAAGGATGACCCGACTCGCCCGCCATGACAAGATCGCCGCCGCCCTCGAAGACGCACCCGGCGACATCCTCGCCGACGCGCGCCCGCTCGGCACCGGGATCGGCGGGTCGACCTGGCTGCTGCGGGTGGCGGGCGAGCCCGTCTTCGTCAAGCGGGTCGCGCTCACCGACGTCGAGCGGCGGCACGAAGGCTCGACGGCCGACCTCTACGGGCTGCCGCCGTGGTCGCACTACGGGGTCGGCTCGGCGGGCGGCGGGGCCTGGCGCGAGCTGGAAGCACACCTGAGGGCGACCGAATGGGTCCGCACCGGCGAGTGCGAGAACTTCCCGCTCCTGCACCACTGGCGGATCCTCGAGGGGCTGCCACGCCCCCACGCCGACATCGAGCGGGACGTCGCGTTCTGGCACGGCGACCCGGGCGTCCGGCGCCGGCTCGAGGCGCTCGCCGGGGCCACCACCGACCTGGTGCTGTTCCTCGAGTGCCTGCCGCGGGATCTCGCGCACTGGCTCGACGGCAACCCCGGCGGCTGGGCACTGGCCCACCGTGACCTGCGCGGCATCACCGAGTTCCTGGCCGGGAAGGGTGTTCAGCACTTCGACGCGCACTTCGCGAACATCCTCACCGACGGGGAACGGCTGTACCTCACCGACTTCGGGCTCGCGGCGATGCCGGACTTCGCGCTTTCGGCGGCCGAAGCGGAGTTCCTCGCCGAGCACTCCACGCACGACCGGGCCTACGTGCTGACCCGCTTGGCGAACTGGGCCGTCCGGCACCACATCGAGGACGCGGACGACCTCGGCCGCTACGCCCCACTGGCCAAGGTCGTCAACGACTTCTACTTCGCGCTGCACACCGAAGACCGGAGGACGCCGTATCCGAAAGACGAGATCGCTCAGCAGCTGGAGCGCGCCGGCTTGCCCGCGAACCGGTCGCCCAGGTAGTTCACGACGTCACCGGCGGAGAACGCCAGCGTCGTCACGTGTTCGCCGAGGTAGGTGCCCCACGTGACGTCCACCCCGGCCGCGCAGTACTCGCGCCGCAGCGTCTGCGCCTGCGACAGCGGGATGATCTCGTCGACGCTGCCGTGGAACAGGAAGATCGGCGCCTCCGGCGGGCGGGCGCCCAGCTCGTTCTCGGCCAGCCGGGCCTGCCACTTCGGGGTCGTCAGCGGGTTCGACGTCGTGTAGTCGGCGATGTGGCCGAAGGCGTAGCCGAACACGGCGTCGACGCACGCGTCCTGCTGCGTCTCGTACAACGTGCGGCCACGCTCGTTGAGGTAGGCGGGCAGGTCCAGCTCCGGGTACGCCGCGTCCAAGCCCAGTGCCGAGAGCAGCAGGAACCCGAACCCGACACTGCCCTCGAGGCCCCGAGCCACGACGTTCAGGTCCGCGGGCGTCCCGCCGGCCGTGATGCCGGCGACGTGCAGCTCCGGCGAGTACGACGGCGCCAGCTCACCCGCCCACGCCGCTCCCCCGCCGCCCTGCGAGTAACCCGAGAACGCGACCGAGCCGCCAGCGGCCAGGCCCGCGGCCGGCAGCCGGGTGGCCGCGCGGGCCGCGTCGATCACCGTGTGGCCTTCGGACCGGCCGACGATGTAGGTGTGCAGGCCCGGGGTACCGAGGCCCTCGTAGTCGGTGATCGCGACGGCCCAGCCGCGGTTCAGCATCGCGTCGACGAACAGCGGCTTTTCGTAGTCCGGCTGGAACTTCGACGGCGCGCAGCGGTCGCCGATGCCGCGGGTGCCGCTGGCCACCGACACGATCGGGCGCGGGCCGGCGCCGGTCCACGGCGTCGCCGGCACCAGGACGCGGCCCGACACCGCGATCGGCGTGTCCGTCGCGGACCGCGACCGGTACAGCACCAGATAGCCCTTGGTGCCGGACGAGTCCGGCAGCGGCCGCCACCAGACGACGTCGCCGTCGGCGCCGTCCGGCAGCGGGCTCGGCGGCGTGTAGAAGGCGTCGCCGTCCGGGCCGCGCGGTGGCTCCGCGGCGTCCGCCGGGCTTGCCGTGGTGAACACCAGGAGCACGGCCAGCAGGACCGTCCACAAGCGACGCATGAGAACTCCTCGTTGAGTCCGTAAAAGGATCTAGAAAACAGAGCCGACGTCTTCGGCGATCAGGTGGTCCAAGGCCCGTTCGGCGACCGCGGCGATGGTCATCGACGGGTTGCAGGCGGCGGTCGTCCCGGGCATCAGCGCGCCGTCGAGCACGTAGAGGCCGCGGTGGCCGAGCACGCGGCCCTCGAGGTCGCAGACCGACCCCATCGCGGCACCGCCGAGCGGGTGCCAGGTGCTGGGCGCGACGGCGGTCGTGTCGAGCAGCACGCCGAGCGGGCCGGCGATGCGGGCGATGCGTTCGTGGATGCGGGTACTCAGCTTCGCGTCGGCGTTCGAGGGCCAGTGCAGGACGGCGTCGTCCTTCGCGGCGTCGTAGACGAACCGGCCGCGGCCGGCGCTGATGCCGTACCCGACGAGCATCGTGGTCCGCAGGTCCGGCAGCGGCGGCAGGGACGCCTGGATGACGGTGTTGGCGGTCGCGGGGTCGTCCCACTCCTTGCTGCCGTAGACGACCGGGCCGCCCTGCGGGGCACCGAAGTCGTCGGCGAGGTTCGTCCAGGTGTAGATGCGGTCGCCGTTGGTGCCCCACCCGGCGCCGAGCGCGTCGGGCAGGTCGGGGATGTCGCCCTTCGCGCCCGCGCGCATCAGCAGCTTGGTCGTGTTCGCCGTGCCGGCCGCCATGACGAGCGCCTTCGCCGTCAGGACCTTCTTCTCCAGCACGGTCCCGGACGTGTCGATGCGGTCGACGCGGATCTCCCACCGGCCGTCGGACGCGAGCGCGACGTCGGTGACGTGGTGCAGGGTCGCGACGGTGCAGCGGCCGGTGGCCTCGGCGGCGGCGAGGTAGGTGACGTCGACCGAGTGCTTGCCGCCGTTGTTCACCCCGAGCGCGCAGTCGCCGTTGGTGTAGGACGGTTTCATCTCGCCGTCGAGCTCGCGCAGGGCGTAGTCCCAGTCGATCGGCATCGGGATCTTTTCGACGGCGTAGCCCGCCTCGCGCGCGTTGCGGGCGAAGACTCGCGAGGCCTTGTACGGCTTGCTCTCGACGAGAGCGTCCGGCGCGGTCGCGATGCCGAGCATCCGGGCGACACGCGGGTAGTACTCGGCGTCCAGCCGCGCGTAGTCGAGCTGCTCGGGGAAGCACGCGTGGAACAGCTCGGCCGTCGGCTGCAGCGTCATGCCCTGGTAAACCAGCGATCCGCCGCCGACGCCGGCCGCGCACATCATGCTCATGCCCTGGCCGGTGACCTGTTCGAGCAGCCCGGTGTAGCGCTCGAACGGCGGCAGCGACGGCAGGCCGGGCAGCGACGGCGCGGAGCCGAGCCAGAAGATCCGCTTGTCGGGTGCCGACGTCGGGTGCGGGAACGTCTCGGCGTCCGGGCCGGTCGGCCAGCGGCGGCCGCGTTCGAGCACCAGCACCGGCACCCCGGCCCGCGCGAGCCGCAACGCCGTGACCCCGCCGCCGAACCCGGAGCCGATGACCACGACCCGGTGTTCCTCCCGGGTGACCGGCACCCGGCCCGCGCCGAGCGCGGTGACGCCGGCGACGGCGGCCGCGCCCCGCAGGACGGTTCGGCGGTTCAGGCTGCGCATGGGCGGCTCCTTCGGCGACGGTGATGACTGTCGGTAAAGGTAGGAACCCGAACCGAGAGATGGAACGGATTGCCGGTCTCATTACTCGCGAGTAGCATTCCGGCCCATGCGCGCTGTGCGACCGTCCGTGGCCGTGCCCCGGCGCGTCGACGCCCGCCGCAACCGCGAGGCGATCCTGCGCGCGGCCGACGAAGCCTTCAGCGAAGACGCCGACGTGGCGCTGGACGAGGTGGCTCGCCGCGCGGGCCTCGGCCGGGCGACGGTCTACCGGCACTTCCCCGACCGCACGGCACTCGCGCTCGCCGTCGCGGCCCACCACCTGGCGGCGTTCAAACTCCAGGTGCGCGGCTACGAGTCGTTCCGCGAGCTGCTGCGGGCGGTGCTGGCGATGCAGGCCCGGCGGCGCCCGCTCGTCCGGCTGTTCCGGGAACTGCCGGAGCGCAGCCAACGCCAGTACACCCACGCCCTGGTTTCCTTGCTGCGCCCCGCTTTCGAGGAAGCACAACGGGAAGGCAGCGTGCGCGCGGACCTGGAGCCCGCGGACCTGGCGCTGCTCTTCGAGATGCACGAAGCGGCGCTCGTGTCGGGGCTGACGCCGCGGGAACCGGCGGAACCGGCGGAGCGCCTGGTGCGGGTGTTCCTCGACGGCCTCGCTTGCTCCGAACGTGTGAACGCGCTTCCCCGGCCCGAAGATCCGCAGGTCGGACCACAGAAAAGTGATTGACCGCCGGAAAGCGTGGGTACTTCCGGAACACGGCACCGGTGCCCGGGTTCCAGGTCCCCCTCACCGGGCCGCACCCTCCGTCCGTGCCCGGGTACGGCCACGGCACCGCCACGCACATTTCTCGTCCACCGGAGAGCACCATGACCAACGACTCAGGAGCATGGCACGCCAAACTGCAGCGCGAACAGGAAGCGATCGAGCGGAAGCGGGCGCAGCAGGCCTCGCGAACGCCGGCCGGGACAGCCGCCGCGCCCCGCTGACCGAACCGTCCACAAAGGATGCCGCGGTGCCCGGCCGAGGCGCCGCGGCATTCGTCATTCCGGTGCGACGAGCAAAGCTTCCGCGCCCTGGCGGAACGCCGCCACGAGCCGGTTGCGCTCGCCCGCGCGCGTCGCCACCGCCACCCGGCTCGGCTCGACGCCCGTCAGCGGCACGATCGTCAGATCCGGACGCAGGCCGGTGACGTTCCCCGGCGCCGCCGGGATGATCGCCACCGCCTGCCCGCTCGCCACGAGCTCGATCTTGTCCTCGATCGCGTCGATGACCGGGCCACCGGGCGCCGGACGGCCGTCCGGACGCGGGTCGACGCGCCAGAACGCGTCCCACTCCGGGTCGAGCGCGCGCGGCAGCGGCTCGTCGGCGATGTCGTCGAGCGTCACGGATTCCTTGCCCGCCAACAGGTGGTCGCTCGGCAGCAACACCACGCGGGGCTCGTCGTAGAGGACCGTTACGTGCAGCCGCGCCGCCCGCAGCGGCAGCCGGACGACCGCCACGTCGACGCGGTGCTCCAGCAGCGCCGCGCGGGCGTCGTCCCAGGCGAGGTGCTGGGTGCGCACGTCGGCGTCGGGGTGGCGGCGGCGCAGCTCGCGCACCACCGGCGTGACGATCAGGTTCCCGGTGTAGCCGACGGTGATCCGGCTGGGCCGCGCGACCGCCCGCGCGTGGGCCACCGCGTGGCCTGCCGCGCGCAGCAGCTCCGCGGCGAGCGGGAGGAACGCCTCGCCGGCCTCGGTGAGCCGCGTGCCCTGCGGGGTCCGGTCCAGCAGGCGGGCACCCACCTGCTGCTCGAGCCGCACGATCTGCCGGCTCAGTGATGACTGCGTGAGGTGCAGTTCGGCGGCGGCGCGGCCGAAGTGCCGGTGCTCCGCGACGACGGCGAAGCCGCGCACCAAGCGCAAATCGAGGTCGGCCATACCGCCAGCCTAGCTTCGTGAACTGCGGTGATGCACGAATCGCGGCACGCATCGCGAAACGATCATTGGACTCGGCGCGTCCGGCGAAGCCACGGTGGAAGGACCACACCGTCTGAGAGGGAGTTCCATGACGATCTTGGGGCCCGTCGGCGTCTACCTGCCGATTTCGTTCACCCGCACGCCGCCGGCCGAGAGCCAGCGCGAGGCCGTGCGACGGCTGGAGCGCGCCGGGTACCGGACCGTGTGGACGAACGAGGTCGTCGGCGGCAAGGACGCGCTCGTGCAACTGGCGGTGCTGCTCGCCGCGACGGAACGGCTGACGGTCGGCACCGGCATCGCGAACATCTGGGCCCGCGAGCCGCAGACCTTGCACGCCGGGGCGGCGTTCTTGGCCGACGCGTACCCGGACCGGCTCGTGCTCGGCGTGGGCGTCGGTTACCCGCAGCAGGCCGAGGGCACCGGCCGGGACTTCGGCAGCCCGCTGGCCACCCTGCGCGACTATGTCGAGCGGATGGATTCGGAGACCTGGCCGCCGGCGCCCGAAGCGAAGTATCCGCGGCTCCTCGGCGCGAACGGGCCGAAGATGCTCGCCCTCGCGGGCGAGATCGCGGACGGCGCGCTGCCGGCCAACCTGCCGCCGGCGTTCACCGCCGAAGCCCGGTCGGTGCTCGGCCCGGACAAGCTGCTGGTCGTCGGCCTGGCCGTGGTCCCGGACGCCGACGCCGACCGGGCGAAGGCGGCGGCGATCGAGAAGATCTCCGGCACGCTGAACCTCCCCACGTTCTCGAACGCCTTGCGCCGCTTGGGTTTCCCGCTGGACGACGTGGCCGGGATCGCGGACGCGGTCGTGGCCCACGGCGGCCCGGACGCCATCTCCGCCAAGGTGCGCGAGCACCTCGCCGCGGGCGCGGACCACGTCCTGCTCATGCCCCCGACGACCGACGACTTCACCGCCGACGTCACGGTGCTGGAACGGCTCGCCCCGGCGTTCGACGGCCTCGGTTGACGGGCGCCGGGCGGCTGGTGCGCGCTTCCCAGGCATAGACCTCTTTGCGCAGCCGGTAGTACTCGTCCGCCGGCGCATCACCAGCGCGAGATAGCCGTCCTTCGCCCCTTCGAGCACGACTGGCCGCGCGACGCCGGCCCGTCGTTCCCGGCGCCGAGCGGCACCGTCACCCCGGCGGGGCTGGACAAGGCGGCGCTCGAAATCAGCGGACTGCGGGCGACGGCGCGCCGGGCCTCCTCCGGCGCGCCGTCCGGCCGGCTCTTGACCACCGGACCCGGCGGACTTAAAGTCAGCGTGCCCCGCCTGATGTTAACGTTAACATCATCTTCGTCCCCGACGCGCCCCGAAGGATCGACAACGATGAAGTTGTTCTCCCCGCGCCGTTTCGGCGTCGTGCTGGCCGTCGTGGCCGCCCTCGTCCCCCTGGGCAGCGCCGGTGCCGGCGCCGCTCCCCCGCCGTCCGTGCGGGAGGCCGCGAGCGCCCTGTCCGTGCCCGGCATCGACGACGTCCGCGGCAACCTCACGCTGCCGACGGCCGGCGCGGGCGGCACGAGCGTCGCCTGGACGTCGTCCGCTCCCGCCGTCGTCACCCCGACCGGCGAAGTCACCCGGCCGCCGACCGGCACCAAGCCCGCGAAGGTCGTCCTGACCGCGAAGGTCAGCCTCGGCCGCGAGAGCACCACGCGGCGGTTCGCCGCGACCGTCGTCCCGAAGCCGGACCAGGAACCGTTGGCGGGCTACAGCTTCTTCTACTTCACCGGCGAAGGTACCTCCGACGGCGAGCAGATCTACTCGGCGCTGAGCAAGGGCAACGACCCGCTGAACTGGACCGAGCTGAACAACGGGCGTCCGGTGCTCAAGTCGAGCCTCGGCGAGCTGGGCGTGCGCGACCCGTTCATCCTGCGCTCGCCCGACGGCGACAAGTTCTACCTGCTCGCCACCGACCTGCGGATCTACGCCGGCCGCGGCTGGGACGCCGCCCAGCGCTCCGGCAGCCGGTCGATCATGGTGTGGGAGTCCACCGACCTGGCGCACTGGTCGCGTCAGCGCAGTGTCCAGGTGTCCCCGCCGACCGCGGGCAACACGTGGGCGCCGGAAGCCTCCTGGGACGCGAAGCGCGGGACGTACGTCGTGTACTGGGCCTCGAAGCTCTACGCCGAGAACGACCCGAACCACGCCGGCGACAGCTACAACCGGATGATGTACGCGACCACGCGCGACTTCGTCACCTTCAGCGCGCCGCAGGTGTGGAACGACCCGGGCTATTCGGTGATCGACTCGACGGTCATCAAGGACCAGGACACCTACTACCGGTTCACCAAGGACGAACGCAACAACACGTCCTCGACGCCGTGCAGCAAGTTCATCACCGAGGAGAAGTCGGCCGACCTGCTCGACCCGCACTACGGCTTCGTCGCCGACTGCATCGGCAAGGCGACGGCGACCAGCCCGGGGCTGTCAGCGGGCGAAGGTCCGACCGGGTTCAAGTCCAACACCGAAAACAAGTGGTACGTGTTCATCGACGAGTTCGGCGGTCGCGGCTACGTCCCGTTCGAGTCCACCGACCTGAACTCGGGCAGGTGGACGATGTCGGCGGGCGCACACCTGCCGGCGTCACCGCGGCACGGCACCGTCCTGCCGGTCACGCAGGCGGAGATGGCCCGGCTGAGCGCTCCCCCGGCGCCGGTGCGCGCCGACGCGAACGGCTTGGTCGCGCACTGGCCGCTGGACGCGAAGTCGGGGCAGGTCGCGACCGACACCACCGGCCACGGCTACGACGGCGCCCTCGCCGGCGACGTGTCGTGGACCGACGGCTCGCTGTCGTTCGGCGGCGCGAACGGACACGTCCAGCTGCCGAACAACCTGCTGACCGGCGCCGCGGCGGCCACCGTGTCCGCCGACGTCCTGGTCGACCCGGCCCAGCAGACGCCGTACTTCCTGTGGGGCTTCGGCAACACCGCACCGTCCGGAGCCGGCGACGGCTACCTGTTCACCACCGGCGGCACCGCGAGCGGCGGCCTGCGCGGCGCGATCGCGACCGGCAACTGGACGACCGAGCAGCAGGTGGCCTCGAGCGGCGGGCTGCCGCGCGGGGTCTGGAAGAACCTGACGCTGACCGTCGGCGACGGCGTAGCGGTGCTGTACCTCGACGGCGTCGAGGTGGGACGCAACGCGAACGCCACGATCAAGCCGTCGGACCTCGGCGGCGGCGTCACGGCGGCGAACTACCTGGGCCGGTCGCTCTACGCGAGCGACAAGTACTTCCGCGGCAAGATGAAGGACGTGCGGCTGTACAACCGGGCCCTGACGGGGCTTCAGGTGGCGGCGCTGCCGTCGAACAGCACGACGATCCGGTCGGTCGAGCTGTCTTCGCTGAAGACGCCGGCCGTCATCGACTCCGGCGCGTCGACCGTCGTGCTGCCGGTGCAGCCGGGAACGGACCTGCGCCGGCTGGCGCCGAGGTTCGGGCTGGCGCCGGGGGCCACGATCAAGCCGGACGCCCGGACGGTGGACCTGAGCCGGCCGCGGCAGTTCACGGTGACCGGCGCCGGCGGTGACCGTCGCGTGTGGACGGTCGAGGCGCACGAGACGCGCAGCCCGGTGCTGCCGGGCTACCACGCCGACCCGAACATCGTCGCGTTCGGGGACACGTATTACCTGTACCCGACGACGGACGGCTTCGACGGCTGGAGCGGGACCAAGTTCTCGGCGTGGTCGTCGAAGAACCTCGTCGACTGGACGAACCAAGGCGTCGTCCTCGACCTCGGACCGGACGTCAGCTGGGCCGACAAGAACGCCTGGGCGCCGACGATCGCGCAGCGCAACGGGAAGTACTACTTCTACTTCTGCGCCGAAGCCAAGATCGGCGTGGCCGTGAGCGACTCGCCGACCGGCCCGTTCGTCGACTCCGGCAAGCCGCTGATCGCGACGAACCCCGACGGCGGCCAGGCGATCGACCCGGCGGTGTTCGTCGACGCGAGCGGGCAGCCGTACCTGTACTGGGGCAACGGCAACGCATACGTGGTGCCGCTGAACGAGGACATGGTCTCGTTCGACCCGGCGAAGATCACCCGCCTGACCGGGCTGGACGGCTTCCGCGAGGGCCTGTTCATGGTGCAGCGGAAGGGGACGTACTACCTGAGCTGGTCGATCGACGACACCCGCAGCGAGGACTACCGCGTCGGCTACGCGACGGCGCCGTCGCCGACCGGCCCGTTCACCGACCACGGGCTGATCCTGGGCAAGGACGCCCACCTGGGCATCCTCGGCACCGGCCACAGCTCGATGCTCCAGGTCCCGGGCACGGACGACTGGTACCTGGCCTACCACCGCTTCGGCATCCCGGGCGGCGACGGCACCCACCGCGAAACGACGATCGACAAGCTGACCTTCCGCCGCGACGGGACGATCGTCCCGGTGACGCCGACGCTGGAAAGCGTGCGGCCGGAGCGGGTCCCGCAGTGCCGCGGGAAGGTCCGCTACAGCTGAACCCGGTGGTCCCGGGCTTCGCCGTGGCGGGAACACGGCGGCCCGGGATCCCGCGGGCGGTCAGGCCGAGGATGAGGCCGGCGTCGTGCTCCGTCAGGACCCCGATTCTGCCACCCGAATCGGTGAGACGGAGATCACCAGCGCCCGGGTTTACCCCACCACGGGCGGGGTAAACGTCAGCCGTTCAGGTTCCTCAGCTTCTTCCGTCCAGGAGTCGTTTGATGACCAGCGTTCTGACCGGCGGTCTCGGGAACGCCCGGCCCGTTCCGGTCCCGCGCCGCCGTCCGGTCGCCCCCGACGCACTCGCCGAGTTGGCGCACCTCGCCGCGCTGGCCGAGCTCGCCCGGAACTCGTCGCCGTCGCTCATGCACCACGCGATCCTCGCCGGCACCAGCCCCACGACCGCGGCCGCCGCGGCGAAGATCGACGTCGCCGAGGCGCACGTCCGGTGGCACGCGTGGGCGGAGACCGCGGTGGGTCTCGACGAATACCTCCGCGTGCACGCTGCCTTCGCCGAAGCCGTCATCGCCCGCCACGAAGCTTTCGAGGACGAACTGTGAAAACCCAAGAGACGACCCTGGCCGACCTCGAAGCACTCGGCGACGCGGCCACCGAGCTGCTGCAGAAGATCACCGAGGAGCTGGCGACCGCGGCGTCACGGCGCTGAAGCGGGCCAGCGCCGCCAGACCGCCACGTGCAGGATCACCGCCAGGCTGAGCGCGTTCAACGTCGTGTGGGTCGTCCAGCCCGTGACCAGCCGCTCCGGCACTCCCGCCCAGCGCGCCACCAGCGGCAACGCCGCCGACAAGGCCACCGTCAGCAGCGCCACCAGCACCAGCACCAGGCTGCGGCCGGGCAACGGCGTCAGCCGGATCGCCGGCCACGCTTCGAACAGCATCGCCACCACGAGCGCCGACGCGATGGCCGCGCCCGCGACCGGCGGGAGCCGATCCGGCGGCGCCACCGCGTAGGTGGTCCAGGCACAGGCGAGGACCGCGCCGTGCGCCGTCGCCAGGCGGACCGCCCGCCGCCGGATGCGCGCGAACGGCCAGCCGCGCAGCGCCACGTACCAGACCATCTGCCACGCGCCCAGCACGGCGAACCACGCGCCGTAGTCCTCGGCCGGCACCAGGCCGGTGCGGACCAGGGCCAGGTACAGCGCCAGCCCCGCGATCCAGCACACCGCCAACGCCGCGACACCCGGCCAGCGCGAGCCGCGGCCCCGCAGCGGCCAGCCCTCCCCGACCAGCGTCAGCTGCAGCATCAGCGTGAAGATGCCCGCGGCCAGCGGCACCGACGCCGTCCCGGTCACGGCCCGGGCGAGCAGCGTCAGCGCCGCTCCCCCGGCCACGACGAGCGCCGTGTCGGACAGGCCCGACCAGCCGCCGCGCAGCAGGCTGCCCGGCCAGTCCTCCCACCAGAACGCGATCATCGCGACGATCGGCAGCGCGAACGTCACCGGCGGCCCGAGCGCCTCCAGCGTGGTCGCCGGGCCGCCCGCGCCCGCCGCGAGCAGCGCGGTCACCGGCAGGACGAAGGCCAGCCCGAGCAGCCCCCGCCGGGGCTGGTTCCGCCGCGCGTCGGCCAGGGCTACCGGGGTGAGCGCGTCCGGCTTGCAGACCGCCGGGCGATCGTCCGCGAGCTGCTCAGAGGACGTCATCGAGGCGGATCGGCAGCCGGTGGTGACGCTTCCCCGTCGCGTGGTGGACGGCGTTCGCCACGGCCGCCGCGACCCCGACCATCGCGACCTCGCCGAGCCCCTTCACCCCGACCGGGTTGAACAGCAGGTCCGGCTCGTCCACGAAGGCGACGTCGACGCGGTGGACGTCGGCGTTGACCATGATCGGGTACTCCTCGAGCGTCGAGTTGAGGAAGCCGCCGAACCGGTCGTCGGCCAGGCTCTCCTCGCGCAGTGCCCCGCCGATGCCCCACACGACGGCGCCGCGCACCTGGCTCGCCGCGGTCACCGGGCTGGCGACCCGGCCGCAGTCGACGACGCTGACCACGCGCGGCACGCGGATCCGGCACGTCGTCGGCTCCACGCGGACCTCGACGAAGTGGGCCACCCAGCTGAACGTGCAGAACTCGGGGAAGACCGGGCCGGAAATGGCCAGGTGCCCGGCCTTCGCCTGGTCGAGCGCTTCGGGCGGCTGACCGGGCCCGAGGGTGCTCGCTTCGACCTCGACCGGGTGCCCGGCGCGCTCGACGGCCGCGGCGACGTCGACCTCGCCGGTGTCGGCGACGTTCAGGTGCTTGCGCAGCTCCCGCAGTCCGGAGTGGACGGCCGGCAGCGCGCTCGCCGTCCCCCACGAACCCGCGGTGAGGTGCTGCGCCGCGAACCGCGTGTCGCCGACCCGCACTTCGACGTCACGCGCCGGGATGCCGAGGTCCCTGGCCACGAGCAGCGCGATCGCCGAGCGGATGCCCTGGCCCATTTCGTGGCCGTCGACGCCGACCGTCACGCAGCCGTCCGCGCCGGCGGTCAGGTGCGCGACGGCGGGCACGATGCTGCCCGGGTAGTTGCCCGCGGCGACACCCCAGCCGATGAACGAACCGTCGTCGGCCCGCATCGAGCCGGGCTCCGGGTTCCGGTCCGCCCAGCCGAACTCTTCGGCGCCGCGGCGGAGGCACTCGGCGAGGAAGCGGGTGGAGAAGGGCCGTCCGGTGACCGGGTCGGTCATCGTGTCGTTGGCCAGCCGCAGCACGACCGGGTCCTGCCCGGTGGCGTAGGCGAGCTCGTCGACGGCCGACTCGAAGGCGAAGGCCGCCGAGCTCTCGAACGGCGCCCGCATGTAGCCCGGCGTCTGCACGTCGGTCTGGACGAGGCGGTGCCGGCCGCGGAACGCCGGGAAGCCGTAGAGCCGCGACGTGACCTCGGTGTGCATCGCCGGGAACAGGTCGTGCCGGGACGTCTGCTGGTCGACCTCGTGGACGGCGGCGAGGATCTTGCCGGACGCGTCCGCGCCGAGGCGGACGCGGTGGCGGGTGGCCGGGCGGAAGCTCCCGTTGTGGAACGTCTGGGTGCGGGCCAGCACGAGCTTGACCGGCCGCCCGAGGCGCCGCGCCACCAGGGCGAGCGGGCCGAGGTGCGGCTGGAGCGAGTTCTTCTGGCCGAAGCCGCCGCCGACGTACGGCGAGCGCACCTCGATGTCCGCGGCGTCGATGCCGAGCTGCTGGGCGAGACCGTGCCGGAGCGCGGCCGCGTTCTGGGTGCCTTCGTGCACGACGAGCGTGTCGCCCCGCCATTCGACGACGCCGCCGTTCAGCTCCATCGGCACGGCGTGCTGCGCCGCGTACTCGTAGGTGCTGTCGATCCGGACCGGGCTCGCGTCGACCGCCGCGTCCGCGTCGCCGACCTTGATGTCGGCGAGGAACGGCAGCGGGATCGCCTCCTCCTGCACGAGCGTGGTCGCGCCCTCGGCGCCGAGGTGGACGGCGAAGGGCTCGGTCTCGTACTCGGCGGTGACGAGCTCGGCCGCCTCGGTCGCGGCGACCAGGTTCTCGGCGACGATCAGGGCGATCGGCTGGCCGCGATAGGCGATGTGGTCGTCCAGCAGCGGCTGCAGGCTCTGGAAGGAAAACCCGCCGCCCATGATGAAGCCGGCGCCGCGCAGCTCTTCGGCGTCGAAGCGGGTGACGGTGAGCAGGACGCCCGGCACGGCCTCGGCCGCGGTGGTGTCCACCCGGGTGACCCGGCCACGGCCGATCCGGGCCAGGGCGAGCGTCGCGTAGGCGACGCCCTCGGGCACGCGGTCGGTCCCGTAGGCGGCTTGCCCGGTGACCTTCTCGTAGGCGTCCACTCGGCGCGTGTCGGTCATCGGGAGGCCCTCTCCGCAGCGATGCGCACGGCGTCGGCGACGGTGCGGATGCCCAGCTCGACTCGGAATCCGTTGTAGGTGCCGGGACGTGCGCCGGCGAAGGCGACTTCCCCGGCGTGGCGGGCGGCCTCGGGCGTCAGGGGTGCGCCGCGCAGCACGCGTTCGGCGTCGCCGGCCCGCCACGGCCGCGTGGCGACGCCGCCGAGCGCGATCCGGCAGTCGCCGATCACGCCGTCCTCGACGGTCAGCGCGACGGCCGCGGACGCCAGCGCGAAAGCGTAGGACTCGCGGTCACGGATCTTCAGGTAGGTGGAGCCGCGGCCGGCGGGCGTCGCGGGGACGCGGATGCGCAGGATGAGCTCGTCCGGGTCCAGGGTGTGCTCGCGCGTCGGGTCGTCACCCGGTTCGACGTGCAGCTCGTCCAGGGGAACCGTGCGCTCGCCGCGGGGGCCGACGACGTCGACGACCGCGTCGAAGGCGAGCAGCGCGATGGCCCAGTCACCGGGGTAGGTGGCAATGCACGCGTCGCTGGCGCCCAGCAGCGCGTGGGTGCGGTCGTGGCCTTCGAGCGCCGCGCAGCCGCTGCCGGGGTCGCGCTTGTTGCAGGGGAACTCCGGGCCGCCGCGGAAGTAGCCGCAGCGGGTGCGCTGCAACAGGTTCCCGCCGACGCTCGCCATGTTGCGCAGCTGCTGGGACGCGGCCCGCCAGAGCGACTCGGACAGGGCGGGGTACTCGTCGCGGACGGCCGGGTGGTCGGCGACATCGGCCATCCGGGCGCCGGCGCCGAAGACCAGCTCGTGTTCGCGGGTCTCGATGGCGTTCAGCTCGGGCAGCCGGTGCACGTCGACGACGGCGGGCGGGGTCTCGATGCCGAGCTTCATGAGGTCGTAGAGCGTGGTGCCGCCGGCGAGCACCTTGGTGCCGGGCGCGGCGTCGCGGAGGGCGTCGACGGCATCGACCACGCTGCCGGGCGCGATGTAGGCGAAGGAACGCATCAGCCCTCCTTGCTTGGTTCTTTTGTAGCGGCGGCGGCGGCCGCCTGCCGGACGGCGGCGACGATGCCGACGTAGGCGCCGCAGCGGCAGAGGTTGCCGCTCAGGTACTCGCGGATCTGGTCGTCGTCGGCCGTGTGGCCTTCGGCGATGCAGGCGAGGCCGGACATGATCTGGCCGGGCGTGCAGTAGCCGCACTGGAGCGCGTCGTGGTCGACGAAGGCCTGCTGCAGCGGGTGCAGGGCGCCGCCGGGGCCGGCGACGCCCTCGATGGTGGTGACGTCCTGCCCGGCGGCCTGCACGGCGGGGGTCAGGCAGGAGACCACGCGCCGCCCGCCGAGGTGCACGGTGCAGGCGCCGCAGTGGCCCTGGTCGCAGCCCTTTTTGGTGCCGGTCAGGCCGAGCCGTTCCCGCAGCACGTCGAGCAGCGACTCACGGGGATCCAGCTCGAGCCGGACGGCCTCGCCGTTGACGGTCGCTTCGACGGTGGTTTCTGGAGTGGACACGCGGCGACGCTAGCCCCGCGCGCGGGTGGGGCGCCTTCCCGTGGTTGCTGCCCGGGCCGTCGTTTATTGCTGGGTTTCATCGCTGGTGCCGCACCGTGGCCCGGTATCCGGAAGGCGAGAGTCCGATTTGGGCACGGAAGGCCGAAGCGAACCGGGACGGCGTCGCGAATCCGCACGCCTGCGCGATTTCCGTGACGGACAGCTCGCCGCGCTCGAGGTGCCGGCAGGCCCGTTCGACCCGGACCCGGGTCAGGAAGCGGTACGGCGTCTGGCCGGTGGCCGTCTTGAAGACACGCAGGAAGTGAAACGGGCTCAGCTCCGCCGCGGCCGCCATGTCCCCGAGGGTCAGCGGGAGGTGCTGGTTGTCCCGGATGAACTGCACCGCCCGGCGCGTCCGCAGCTCATCGCGCCCGAACTCGCGCGGTCGCGGCGCCTCGGCGTGACGGGTCAGCAGGTGGACGGCGAGGAACGTGGCAGCCGACTCGGCGTAGAGCTCATCGGCGCCGGCGAGAGCGGCCGCCTTGAGCGCTCCCATGACGGAGGCGAGCACGGGGTCCTCGACGGCGAGCGTGTCCGGCCGGCCGAGCCGGGTGGCGTCCCGGCCCCAGAGGTCCAGGGCGGTGCGGTCGATCAGGGCGCCGGGGAGGTGCACATGCGTCGTCTGGGTGCGATCCGTTCCGCACCAGCGGATCCGCGTCGGCTGCCCGGGCGCGGTCATGCCGATCGAGCCGGGACGGTAGTCCGCACGTCGCCAGTGCGCACCGTGCAACGATTCGATCGTCGTGGTCCCCTGGCTCACCAGCACGACGATCTGGTCGCCGACGGGCGGCAGGTCGAGTTCGGCTTCCTCGGCGTTGTCGAGCAGCCGCACGAGCACGGAGGACCAGCCGTTGTCCCGGCGGCTGCACAGCCGCACACGGGCAGCGGCCCCCGGATCGAACGTCAACGCCTCGGACACGCGACTCCACGTTGGCTTCGGCCGAATACCGACGTGTCGACACTAACAGCCTCTCTCTTGAGCGGTTCGAATTTGAACTAGGCTGGTCGGCATGGGCCGGTTGAGCACCGAGGAGCAGCGGGCATGGACGGCGCTCCGGACGACGTACGCCCTCCTGCACCAGCGCATGGATCAGCAGCTCAAGCGCGACGCGGGCTTGTCGCACTTGCAGTACGAGATCTTGGCCCGGTTGGCGGCGGCTCCCGAGCGGGAGCTGCGGATGGCGGAGCTGGCGTGCGCGATCGCGGCTTCGAAGAGCGGGTTGACTTATCAGATCGGCCAGTTGGAGCGGGCGGGGTTGGTCCAGCGGCGGGCGTGCCCGAGTGACGTGCGGGCGGTGTACGCGGTCCTGACCGAGGACGGCGCTTCGCGGCTCTCGCTGGCGGGGGCGGGATATGTGGGTTTGGTACGGGAGTTGCTGGTGGACGTTTTGAGCCCGGAGCAGTTGCGGGTGCTGGCCGAGGGGCTGGGGGAGGCGAACCGTCGGATGCAGGATTTTGAGGATTGCGACGGTTCTCTCGGGTGATTGGTACTTTTCGGACCTGGGTGGGGATCCGTTGCCGGCGGCCGCTTGGGCCCGGTCGAGCTGGGCGCGGTAAATGCCTTCCGAAGTCGGATGGATCGCGGTGGCTTGTCAGCGTGCCGGCGCCGGGCTGCCACGGGCAGACACTGCCTCCGGTGGGGGTGCCGGGATAGCTTTGGCGGCGGTGGCCGGGCTGAGTGGTGGCGACCGCGGTGCGGCTACGCGATGGGGACGGCGACTGAGGCTGCGCGTTAACGGCTGGGGCTGGGATGGGATGTTGGTGGCGACCCTGTTCATCCCTGGCGTGGGTGTAGGCCCGTAGCCGGTGGCTGCGGGCCTTTCCCATGTGCGATTGTCTACGCCGCGAACGGCAACGGTTGATGCAGGTTGTTGCGCCTGGGTTTTCGGCGTTTGTCCAGGAACACCGGCGGCAAGAACTCCGGGAGGCCGTCAGCGGCGATGCGGACTTGCCAGCCCGAGCGGTGCAGCAGGCGGTGGTGATGGGCGCACATCAGCACCATGTTGCCCAGCTCGGTCGGGCCGCCATCAGCCCAATGCCGGACGTGGTGACCCTGACAGTGCCGGGGTGGACGATGACAGCCGGGGAACGCGCAACCGCGGTCGCGCAGGTACAACGCGCGGCGGATTCCGGGCGGGACCAGGCGGCGTTGGCGTCCGAGGTCGAGGGGTTCGCTCTTGCCACCGAGCACCGTGGGGATGAGCATGCAGTCGCAGGCGTGGATCCGGGCTTCGGCCGCCGACATCGTGCCGGTGTCGCCGAGGACGGCCCGGCCGACGCCCGACTTCAAGTCCTCCAACGACACCGCCACCATCAGGTGGGCTCGTTCGCCGGCCTGCATCGGCAGATCGGGGGAGTTCAACGCCAGGTCGATCGCGTCGGAGAAGGCGTCGCCGTAGCGTTCCTGCGGGGAGCGCAGGTCGGGGCCCTCGTCGCTGGTGCGGCGTTCGGCCAGCGCGTCGAGCAGGGCGCTGGCGCGGGAGCCCGTCTCGTCGTCGAAGCGGCCGTTCAACTCCCAGACCCCGGTTCTTTTGCGGCGCAAGGAAAGCTCGCGGCTGGGGGTGGCCGGTTCGGTGGTGTCGGGTTCCTGGCCGTCCGGGTCGAGGTGGGCCAGGATCCGCGCACCCAGAGCGGCGACCTGCTTGTGCCCGGCGTCGTCGGCGAAGGTCAGCAGATGCTGCTCGGCCTCCTCACGATGCTCGGGCGGGATCTGGGTCAGGGCGTCGACGATCGTGTCGATCATCGGCGTGCTCAACCGACCCTCCGACGCGGCAGCGCCGGTGGCGGGAGCAACAGCGGAAACAGGTGTGCCATCGAGGTTCCGGCCGGGCGCAAGGGCGCGGGCTCGCTTGGTTACAGACTCAGCGGCAGCCTTCGGGACATCGGCCAGGTGCTCGAACAACCGCGCCACAGAACGGTATCCGAAGAGCTCCATCACCCCGCGCGACTCGATTTCTATGAGCAGAGAACCGATCTCGGCCTCGGCGGACCGCACCACAGTGAGCAGCCCGGAGATGCGGTCGGCCAAGGCCACCGCATCCGCTCGCATCACCGCTTCGCTGTCCACACACCAAGATTACCGGCCCACGAACGCATGTTCATCACTCGATCAGGGTAACTGTTCAGGTCATTTCGATAGTTGTTGGTAGCCAGGGGTTTCCGGTGATGGCGTCTCGGAGTGCGGTGATGATGTGGAGGCCGTTTTTGCGGGCGGTGGAGATGTAGCCGCGGACGCGTAGCCAGGTGTGGGCGCCGTGCCGGGTGCGCCAGCCGCCGGAGATCTTCAGCTGCGCTTTGATCATGCGTAGGTCGCGTTCGGCCTGATTGTTGGTGAACGGGACCGTGAGGTCGCGGGCGAAGAGCAGCACCTGGTGCTGGTAGTCGCGTAGGCGCACCAGCAGATTCCGGGTCTTGCTTTGCTTACGGTCCCGGCCCGGTGGGTGCAGCAGCAGGCCGAGGTGGATGGTGCGGACGAACCGGGAGATCAGCGGATCGACGATGTGGGCGGGGATCGTGTCCAGACCGTCGTCTCGTGCGGCATGGGCGGCGGTGTTGAGCAGTTCGAGGGTGGTGACCGCGATCTTGGGCCAAGTGTGCTCGGGGTGGGCTTCGCCGGCTGCGACCAGCTCGCGCAGATGGTGGGCATTGCACCGGGCGTGTTTGCGTCCATAGTCTTGATACGACATCAGTCCGTCGTGGACCGCGACACCACGGAAGTAGTTGAGGATCCCGAACTCGTCCATCGCCTCACCGCCACGCTGACGGTGCGGCAGATACGCGGTCAGGTGTGGGGTGCAGGCGACGTGCAGCCACCAGTTCTTCCCTTCGACCCGGATGCCGGTCTCGTCGAAATGTGCTACCGGCGCTGCCCGCAAAGCCTGCTCGACCCGCTCGGCGAACTCGTCGAGGTTGGCGGCGACCGGGGTGAGGACACCGGCGACCCAGCCGGTCGACACCGGCAACCCCATCAGGTCCGCCAGCAGCTGCGCGGTTCGCGCGACCGGAACATGCTGGAAGTTCAGCAGATACACCGCCAACGCGGTCACGTTCGGCCCGTAACACGCGGGTGCGGTCGCCTCGGCCGGCCCGGGCGCGGTGGTGACGTGGCGGCAGCCACGGCACCGCAGCCGGTGCAGGCGGTGCTCGGTCACCGCCGGGCGCACCTCGGGCAGGTCCACCACCTGCCGGCGTGTCACCCCGACCTCGTCGCGCCGGTGCAGCCCGCTGCCGCATCCCGAACACGACGACGGCACATGATCCACGACCTGATCGGGGTCGTCGACCAGCGACAGGTTCGCCCCCGGCGCTCCGGGCTGCTTACCCTGCTTGCGGTTGCTCTTGCCCCGCAACGACTTCGGTGCCGGTTTGCTGAACCGGTCCGAGGACGGTGGCATCGACGAGTTACCCGAATTCATCCCGAGGCGGCGTTTCAGCTGGGCGACCTCGTCCCTCAACCGGGCGATCTCCTCCCGCGCACGCGCGAACTCCACGGCCTGCGCTGCGACCAGCGCGGCCAGCTCGTCATACGACGGACGAACACCTTCCCCCACAACAAGATCATCCCACAAGCCCGCTCACAGCCCGACAACGACCTGAACAGTTACCGATCAGGTGGAGAATGGCAGCCCGGCAGGGGCACCGTAGCGTGGGGAATCGGCGCTCTCGCGCCGAGCGAGTAGCAACAACAGGAAGCGCCGATTTCTCACGCCCCGGCGAAGCCGCATCTTGAAAAGCCTCCGCCGGTTCCTGGGAGTGACAGGACCAGGCACGGGCCCGCGGTGCGACCTACAGTCGAACCATGACCGATGAGCCGAACCTCCTGGGCGATCACCTCCGCGCCCGCCGTGAGCTGCTCACCCCCGCACAAGTAGGCCTGCCCATCTCCGGCGTGCGGCGGGTTCCCGGGCTGCGCCGGGAAGAGGTCGCCATGCTGGCCGGCATCAGTGCCGACTACTACCTGCGCCTGGAACAGGGTCGCGACCGCAACCCGTCGCGGTCGGTCCTCGAGTCGCTGGCCCGCGTGCTGCAGCTCGACGAGGACACCACGGCCTACCTCATCGGCCTCGCCGATCGAAAGCCCCGGCGGACGCGGCGACGGCGCAAGGAGACCGTCCCACCCGGCACGGTCAAGTTCCTGGCGGCACTGTCACTCCCCGCCTTCGTCGAGGGCCGCTACCTCGACGTGCTGGCTGCCAACCCGCTCGCCGCGGCGCTCTCGCCCCGCCTCGTCGTGGGCGCCAACCGGCTGCGGGACGTCTTCCTCGATCCGGCCGAGCAGGCGCTCTTCCCGGACTGGGAACTCGCCACCCGTGGCCTGGTCGCCGGCTTCCGGCAGTCCGTCGGCACCGAGACCGATGATCCGCGGTTCATCGAGCTGGTCGGCGAGCTTTCGCTGGCCAGCCCCCGGTTCCGGGAGCTGTGGGCGCGCCACGACGTCGCGAACCGGCGGGGCGCGACCGTGCGGTTCGACCACCCTTCGGTCGGCGAACTGGTGCTGAATCGGGAAAAGCTCCTCATCAGCGAGGCACCGGGCCTCGTCCTCGCCGTCTACCACCCCGATGCCGGCACGGACGCCGCGGACAAGCTCGCCCTCCTGGCCTCCGCGGCCCTGCCGCCGGCCGCCCGCACCACGAGTGAACAGGAAAACCACGCATGAGCAAGCTCGCCCTCGTCACCGGCGCCACCTCCGGGGTCGGGCAGGCGTTCGCCGAACGCCTCGCCGCCGACGGCCACGACCTGGTGCTCGTCGGCCGGCGACAGGATCGGCTCGACGAGTTCGCCGCCGCCCACACCGGCGTCAAGGTTCGCGCCGTCGCGGCCGACCTCTCCACCGACGAAGGCATCGACGCCGTCGCGGAGATCACCGCCACCGAACCGCTCGACCTGCTGGTGAACAACGCGGGCGTCGCGCACTACATGCCGCTGGCCGACCTGCCCGCCGGCCGGGCCCGCGAACTGGTCAAGGTCAAGGTCCTCGCCCCCACGATGCTCGCCCGCGCGGCCGTCGCGGGCATGCAGGAGCGCGGCCGCGGCGCCATCGTCAACGTGGCCGGCATGATCGCGTTCAGCGGACCCGCGCCCCACTCCCAGCTGCCCCGGCGCGCCGTCTACGCAGGCTCCCTCGCCCACCTCGTCACGCTGTCGCAGACCTTGAGCGCCGAGCTCGAAGGCACCGGCGTCCGGGTCCAGGTCGTGTGCCCCGGCGTGGTCGCGACGGAGTTCCACGAGCGCCAGGGCCTGGACCTGAGCGCGATCCCGCGGATGAGCGCCGCCGACGTCGTGTCCGCTTCGCTGCGCGGCCTCGAACTGGGCGAGGTCGTCTGCGCCCCCGGCGTCGAGGACACGAGCCTCCTCGACGCCGTGTTCCGGGCCGAGCTGGCCGCTTTCGGAGGCCAGCGCACGGAACTCGCCGCCCGCTACCGGAGCGGTCAGATCTCGTAGGTGACCTCCGCGAGCCCGACGTTGACGCTCTTGACCCGGATCTCCAGCAGCGACAACGTGTTCGCGGGCCAGCTCACCCGCCCGGTGGCCCCTTTGCCACAGCCCAGGGACCGCCACGGGCGTTCCTCGCGCACGCTGGCCATCCGGCCGTCGACGCAGCCGCGCTGTTGCGTGCCCGCCTCCACGAACCAGGTGACCTCGAGGTACCCGCGCCACTGCGGCGGGCTGGTGAAGCTGCACGGCTTGGACACCGCTCCCCACTTTCCGGGGAAGCCCACCGCGTTGCCGCGGCAGAAGACGTCCGAACGGGTCGACGCGGTGGCCGGGACCGCGAGCGAGACCAGCGTGAGCAGGGCGACGACCAGAGCTCCCCAAGATCGTTTCATGGTTCGAGGCTAGCGCCGCGGCTCGCCTTTCCCTGTCACTCGAACGGTTCTTTCTCGTGCTCGACGAGTCAGGGAACCACCAGCACCGGCCAGTGGCCCGCCCTGATGAGCTTCGTCGCGACCGAGCCCGCGAAACGGTGGCCGGCCTTCTGGGACGCGCCGACCACCACCGTGTCGGCTTGGCAGCGGTCGGCCGTGTCGCGCAGGGCCGTGAACGGGTCGCCGTACGTCTTGACCAGCGCCACCGGCACACTCAGTTCTTCGGCCGCGTCGCGCATCTGGTCGCGCAGCTCGGCGTACAGGTGCGTCGCCGTGTCGTGTTCCAGCACCGTCGCGACCGCCGGCCGGAGCGGCGTCAGCGGTGCGGGGCACGCCACGAAGACGACGATGAGCCGGCTGCCCTGGCGGCGGGCCATGCCGAAGGCGAAGGCGGCCGCCCGCATGGCCGTGTCCGTACCGTCGATCCCGGCCAGGATGGCCCGTGCCGGGACTTCGCGACGCGGACCGAATCGCTCCACAGTGGACTCGAAAGCACCAGGCCCGCCCATCCGCCGTCTCCCCTACCCCACCACCGCGTCCGAGGCCGACGGTTCGCCGGCCTTCTCGGCCAGGTCGATGGTCGTACGCAAGGTGATCGGCTTCAAGAACAGGGCCGCGATCACCCCGACGACGGCCACCGCCGCGGAGATCAGGAAGATGTGCGCGGTCGCGTCGCCGTAGACGGTGTGGACGACCGCCTGCACCTGCGGCGGCAGCGCCTTGAGGTTCAGCGCGCTGACCCCGCCCGTCGACGCCTGCCCGTCCGGCACGTGCAGTGCCGCGGCCAGGTCGGCCGAGACGCGGTTCGCGAGCACCGCCCCGAGCACCGAGACGCCGATCGTGCCGCCGAGCGACCGGAAGAACGTCACCGACGCGCTCGCCGCGCCCAGGTCCCGCAGGGGCACGTCGTTCTGCACCGCCAGCACGAGGTTCTGCATCGTCATGCCCACACCGATGCCGACGACGGCCATCGCGACGCCGATGATCCACAGCGGCGTGGCGTGGTCGACCATACCCAGTCCGAGGAAGCCGAGCACGAGGATCACCGCGCCCGAAACGATGTACGGCTTGATCTTCCCGGTGCGGCTGATCAGCCTGCCGGACACCGTCGAGGACACCAGCACGCCCGCCATCATCGGCATGGTCAGCAGGCCGGCTTCGGTGGGCGTGTACCCGCGGCCGATCTGGAAGTACTGGCCGAGGAACACCGCGCCGCCGAACATCGCCATGCCCACCGCGAGGCTCGCGATGATCGCGAGCGCGGGGGTCCGCTGGACGACGATGTGCAGCGGCACCACGGGTTCGCGGACCTTCTTCTCGACCACCACGGCGACCGCGAGCAGCACGACCCCGGCCGCGACCATGACGGCGGTCGGCCACGACAGCCAGTCGAACGTGGTGCCGACGAACGACACCCAGATCAGCAGGACGCTCACGCCGGCGGCGATGAGACCGGCGCCGAGGTAGTCGACCCGGACGTTCTCCCGGCGCACGGTCTCCAGCTTCAGCGTGCGCTGCAGCACGACGAACGCGAGCACCGCGATCGGCACGCCGACGAAGAAGCACCACCGCCAGCCCAGCCACGGCACGTCCACGATCAGGCCGCCCAGCAGCGGGCCGCCGACGGTCGCCACGGCCATGACGGCGCCGAGGTAGCCGTTGTACCGGCCGCGCTCCCGCGGCGGGATGATCGCGGCGATCACGACCTGGACCAGCGCCTGCAGGCCGCCGACGCCGATGCCCTGGAACGCCCGCGCGGCGATCAGCTGCCCGGTGTCCTGGCTGAAACCGCTGATCATCGAGCCGGCCACGAAGATCACGATCGCGACCTGGACCAGCGTCTTCTTGTTGAACAGGTCGGCGAGCTTGCCCCAGATCGGGGTGGTGGCCGTGGCGGCCAGCAGCGTGGCCGTGACGACCCAGGTGTACTGCGTCTGCGTGCCGTTCAGCGAGCCGATGATCAGCGGCAGCGACGTCGAGACGACGGTCGAGCTGATCATGGCCACGAACAGCGCGAGCAGCAGCCCGGACAGGGACTCGAGCACCTCGCGGTGCCGCATCGACCCGGACGAGCCGGCTGTACCGGACTTCATGGGATCCCTTCGCACGTTCCGGACCATCATTGCCCACTGAGCAAACTTGCACAATGGGCAACTTATCCTGGAGGCTACGCTGAGTGCATGGACACCCTCGACACGCTCCGCACCCGCAAGAAGGCGGCGACGCGGCAGTCGTTGCACGAGGCCGCGCTGCGCCTGGCGATGGAGCGCGGGCTGGACGGCGTGACGGTCGAAGACATCGCCGACGCGGTGGGCGTGTCCCGCCGGACGTTCTCCAACTACTTCACGAACAAGGAAGACGCGATCCTGCACGCCGACCGCGAGCGGACTGGCGTGCTGGTGTCCCTGGTCGAACACCGGCCGGCCGGCGAGGAGCCGTGGCAAGCGCTGCGCACGGCGAGCCGCGAGCTGTACCGCGGGCGGGCGGTCCCCGACCGCGAGTGGGTGGCGCAGCTGCGCCTGCTCCGGCGGCACCCGTCGTTGCTCGCACAGCAGGCCGGCGACCAGATCACCCTGGAGCGCGACCTGGCCGCGGTACTGGTCGCCCGGGGCCCCGACCTCGACGAACCCTTGGCGCGCCTCATGACGGCGACGTTCCTCGCGGCGGTGCGGACCGCGAGCGTGCTCTGGCTGGAGGAGTCCGGAGACCAGTCCCTGCCCGACCTCGTCGACGACCTGCTGGCCCGGGTCAGCTTCAGCTAGGGGCGGAACGCCTTCAACGTCGTCGCGACCAGGGCGTCCGCGTAGCTTTCGGTCAACGGGCCGGTGCGCAGCAGCCAGCGCTGGTACAGCGGCGCGTAGAGCACTTCGAGCAGCAGATCCAGGTCGGCGTCGGGAGCCAGGTCCGGGCGCACTTCGACGTCAACTTCTTCGGCGCGGTGTGGGTCGCCCAGGCCGTGGGGCGACGACGCCGGACCGGCACCCGAGACGGCCGCGCCGGTCGTGCTGCGGGTCGCCGCCATGGAAGACCCGCCACGTCGGGTGGTCGTGGGCAAGTGCGTCGTTCGACCTGGTGCGGGAACTCTCGCGGCTGCGCGACGAGCAGTACGCGCGGTGGGAAGACCTCAGCCGTCAAGCACCCGGCTGAGGTCTTCCCGCCGGCTCAGGCCAGGCCCTGCTGCGACAGCCAGTCCTTCGCCACGTCCGCGGCCTTTTCGCCTTCGGAGTCGACGTGCTTGTTCAGCTCGCGCATCCCCTCGGTCGTGAGCTTCGCGCTCACGGCGTTGACGGCGGCCGCGAAGTCCGCGCCGCGCTCGTCGAACACCTTCTTGGTCACCGCCGGGACGACGTTCTCGGTCGGCACCATCGCCAGGTCGTCCTTCAGCGCGACGTACTTCGGGTCACCGGCCAGCGGGCTCACCGAGTCGACCGGGATGACCGTGACGGCACCGGAGTCGAGCTGCTGCGCCCGCGGCCCGAGCTCCTGGACGGTCTGGAACGTCGCGTTCGTCAGCTTGTAGACGTCCGTGAAGCCCTTGAAGCACGTCAGCCGCTTCTCGCACTCCGGACCGCCGGCGAGGACGACTTTGTCGAGTTTCTTCAGGTCGCCGATGGTCGCGAGGCCCTTCGACTGCGCGAGGTCGGCCTTGACGATGTAGGTGTTCTTGTCCTCCGCCGCCGCGTAGTCCAGCAGCGAGACGCCGCTCGGCTCGAGCAGCTTCGCCAGCTGCTCGTGCTCGCCCTTGGCGTCCTTCACCGGATCCGCGCCGAACCCGGCGGCGATCGCCGAGCCCTGGTACTCCGGGATGAACTGCAGCTCACCGGACTTCAGCGACGGGTAGATCAGCTCCCGCGAACCCAGGTTCAGCTTGCGCGTCACCGGGTAGCCCTTGGCCTCCAGCGCCTGCGCGTAGATCTCGGCGAGGATCTGGCTGTCGGTGAAGTTGAAGGACGCGACGACGATCGGCGCCCCGCCCTTGCCCGCCGCGGCGGGCTTGTCGTCCCCGCCGCCGCACGCCGTCAGGCCCAGAGCGGCCACCGCCACCAGCGCGGCCACTCGGATGTTCCGGGTCCAGCCCACGTCCCACACTCCTCAGTCAAATTCGGACGGTCAGGACCCTAACCAGCCCCACCGACGCTCCACCCACAAAGACCACATACTGGGATCACGGCGCGAGGTGCTCACGCAGCGTCGAGCCGGCGTACTCGGTCCGATAGCGGCCCTTGCGCTGCAGGATCGGCACGACGTGGTCGACGAACGCGGCCAGCTCGTAGGGCAGCGTCGAGCCCATGATGGTGAACCCGTCGACGGCGCCGGCGTCCTGCCAGGTGAGCACGTGGTCGGCGAGCTGCTCGGGCGTGCCGACGAAGTGGACCTGCCCCGCTCCCCCGGTGATGGCTCCCGCGATCTCGCGCAGCGGGGCGTCCGGACGCTCCCGAGCCGCCGCCGAGAGCTGCTGCAGGCGCGAAGACCCACCCTCGGCCCGCAGCTCGGCGGGCAGCGGCGCGTCGGGGTCGAACGCGTCCGGGTCGAGACCGGCGGTGTACAGCGCGTTCTGCCAGCGGAACTCCGGGCTGGCCAGCTCTTCGAGCCGCTGCGCCCGGGCCTTCGCCTCGGCCTCGGTGCCGCCGAGGGTCACCATCAGCGCGGGCAGGACGCGCACGCTCTTCGGATCGCGGCCGGCCGCGACGACCTGGGCGTCCAGCTCGGCGCGGAACTTCACCGCCGCTTCCAGCGACGGCGGGCCGGAGAACACCAGCTCGGCGTACTGGGCGGCGAGCCCGATCCCGGCGGCCGACTGTCCGGCTTGGACGAGCACCGGGTGGCCCTGCGGCGACCGCGGGAACGGCAGCACGCCTTCGACGTCGTAGAACTTGCCGTGGAAGCGCGGCGCGTGCAGCTTGGCGCGGTCGGCCCAGACGCCGTTCTCGCGGTCGCCGACGATCGCGTCGTCGTCCCAGCTGTCCCACGCCCGGGTGACGACGTCGACGAACTCGTGGGCGCGCTCGTACCGGTCGGCGTGGTCGGGGTGGGCCTTCTCGCCGAAGTTCGCCGCGGCCAGCGGGGTGATCGTGGTGACAATGTTCCAGCCGGCCCGGCCGCCGCTGAGGTGGTCGAGCGTGGCGAACCGGCGGGCCAGCTCCCACGGCTTGTTGTAGGTCGTCGACCCCGTCCCGATCAGGCCGATCTTCTCGGTGACCGCGGCCAGCGCCGACAGCACCGAGATCGGGTCGAACTGGGTCTGCGGCAGGTGCGTGACGCGGTACTCGGCGATCGCGATGTTGTCGGCGAGGAAGATCGAGTCCATCAGGCCGCGCTCGGCGGTCCGCGCGATGTTCGCGTAGTACGGCAGCCCGAGCACCCCGCGGACGTCGTCGTCGACGACCCGCCACGCGGACTCGTGGTAGCCGTTCGGCCAGATGAAGGCGTTGAAGTGCAGGGAATCTCCGGTCACAGCGCGGCTCCTTCGATGGTCCGAGGTCCGTCTGTGCTCAACCGGATCTTCGCGAAGCTATTCCCGGACGCGCGCGGGTTCCACATGCTGAACGCCTCGCCGTCCCCGCCCGCTGCGGAAGACGGCGAGGCGCCTGGTCAGCTCACGTTCTCGAGGAACAGCGACTTCGCCGTGCTGCTCTTCGCCGCGTCCACACCGTGGCCGCCCGGGTAGTCCTGCTGCTCGTTGTGGGCCCCGTCCGTGATCGGCTTGCCACCGACGTCCAGGTGGGATCGGGAACCACGACGAGTCGTCCGGCACGTCGCCGCCTTCGTCACCGCAGTGCGCCGTGCAGTTGCCCGAACGGTGGGCGAAGGACACCCGGAATCGAACATACGACTCGGACGCCAGTTAGTAAAGTAACCTTCCAAATACCGAGCGTCTTTACGGGAGCTCGATCCCGAACAGCGCGGCGGCGTTGCCGTGCGTGATCTTGCGGCGGTCCAGCTCGCTGATCGGCGCGCGCTCGATCCAGTCGGCGGCCCCGGAGTTCTCCGAATAGGGGTAGTCCACGGAGAACATGATGTGGTCGGCGCCGACGGTCAGCACGGCGTTGGTCAGCGCGTGGTCGGAGAAGGTGCCGCTGGTGGTGATCCAGATGTTGTCGGCGACGTACTCGGGCAGGGTCTTGCACGGCCGCCGGCCGAAGGTGTTGGCCTGGAACATGTTCTGGGTGCGCCACAGCAGCGCGGGCAGCCCCTCCCCCAGGTGCCCGAGGATCATCTTCGCCGTCGGGAACCGGTCGAAGTGCCCGCTCAGCAGCAGCCGCACCGCGTGCGACGCCGTCTCGGTGCCGAACCCCCAGGTCGCGCCCTTCATCTCCGGGTGCCCGGCGTAGAGGGCCTGCGCGCCCGGCAGTGACGGCCGCGGGTGCAGGTAGAGCGGCACGTCGAGTTCGGCGAGCGTCTCCCAGAAGCCGTGGTAGCGCGGCTCGTCGAGGTAGCTGCCGTGCTCGGGGTCGCCGACGTTCGTGTAGCCGTTGACGAGCACGCCCTTGAAACCGAGTTCGGTGACCGCGCGGCGCAGCTCGGCCGCCGCGTTCTCCGGCTCCTGCAGGGCGACCGCGGCGAAGCCGGAGTACCGGTCCGGGTGCCGGGCGACCTGCCCGGCGAGGAAGTCGTTCTGCCGACGTGCTTCCGCGGTCGCCGCCGCCGGGTCGAGGATGCTCTGGATCCCGGGCGCGGTGAGCGAGAGGATCGTGTGCGCGATCCCCGCCCGGTCCATGCTGCCGAGCCGGACGTCGTCGAACTCCCGCAGCTTTTCCATCACGGGCCGGTAGAACTCCGGCGTCACCCCGCCGCGGTCGGACGCGTCGGCGAGCGCCGCCTCGTCGGCCAGCAGCCGGGCGACGCGCTCGGGGTGCTCGTAGGCCTCTTCCAGCGCGATCTTCGGCAGCATGATCACCACCGTACCGGCGCCCGAGCGTGACCTGCGTCACTTCGCCCGCGTGATCCGGGAACCCGTTTCCCGTCTCGCGAGAAGAGCGGATGACACTGAGCGCAGCGAGAGGCGGGCGATGACCCCCGGAGACACGGAAGCCGACGACGACGCGAGCGTGATCGCGCGGTCGCGGCAGGAGCCGAGCCTGTTCGCGGTCATCTTCGACCGCCACGCCCGGCACATCCACCGCTACGTCGTCCGGCGCCTGGGCCCGACGGCGGCGGACGACGTCCTCGCGGACACGTTCCTCATCGCGTTCGGCAAACGGGCCCAGTTCGACCTTTCGCGGCCGGACGCCCGGCCGTGGCTCTACGGCATCGCCACCAACCTCGTCTCGCGGCAGTGGCGGGCCGAGGTGCGCGAGCTGAAGCTCCGCCTGGCCGCCGGGGCGCCCGCCGTGGACGACGGCCACGCCGACCGGGTCGCCGACCGGGTCAGCGCGCAGGCGCTGGGCGCCGACCTCGATCGGGCCCTGGCCGCGCTGCGCCCCCGCGAGCGGGACGTCCTGCTGCTCGTACTGACCGAGGCGGCCGGTGCGGCGCTCGAGGAGCCCGCGAAGGCTCCGCGCCCCGACCAGTTCCTCTACGTGCGGACCGAGAATCCCGACCACCACATCCGCGAAGTCTGGCTGTCGGTCGACGGCACCCGCGACGGCCTGATCGGCGACACCGAGGTCACCGGCTGCCACGACGGCAAGGCCCCGTACTCCGGCCCCGACCCGGCGAAGAAGCGCACGCTGGAGGACTGCGGTCCCTCCCCCGCCTACCGTGCGGACCTGCCGACGACCGCCGACGCGATGCTGGCCTACCTCGCCGCCCTCCCGGGGACCAAGGATGGCGACGTCAGTTCGATGGGCAAGAAAGTCTTCATGCTCGCCTACGAGCGGGCCCTCACCCCCGCGTCCTACGCCGCGCTGTTCCAGGCGGCGGCGAAGGTGCCCGGGCTCAAGGCGCTGGACCACGTCACCGACGGCGCCGGCCGCCCGGGGGTCGGGATCACCTGGCCCCACCCGCCGGGCTCGGCACCGGGCGCCAAGCCGATCGTGCTCGTCTTCGACGCCAGGACCCACCAGTTCCTCGGCACGGACGACAGCGCAGTGACGGTGAAGACCTTCGTGGACGAGGCCGGGCAGCGTCCCTGAGGACCTTGGTCGTCGAAGACTCAGGCCGGGTCATCGAGGGCACCGTGGAAGGTCGCGAACGCCGACACCGGCTCGCGCGTGGTGCGGTGGCCGCCGAGCCGGTGCCCCTCGTCGGCGTACCCGAGGGCGATCCCGCAGACGATCACGTGGTCGTCGGGCACGGTCACGTGCCGGCGCAGGACCGGGTGGTAGTCGATCAGCGACGCCTGCGCGCACGTGTGCAGCCCGGCCCCGCGCGCGGCCAGCATGAGCGCCTGCAGGAACAGGCCGGCGTCGACCAGGGCGCCCTGCAGGGGCAGCCGGCTGACCGTGAGGACCATGCCGACCGGCGCGCCGAAGAAGTCGTAGTTGCGCCGGTGGTGTCCGACGCGGCCGGCGGTGTCACCGGGCTCGATGCCCAGCGCGTCCCGGTAGAGCCCTTCGCCGAACCGGCGGCGGCGCGCGCGGAACGGCTCGGGCCACTGGTCCGCGGCCGGCTGGTAGGCGAACTCCCCGGCCGAGCGGCGGCCTTCGTCGTGCGCGCACAGCAGGTCCGCGCTCAGCGCCCGCTTCGCCGCGCCGGTCAGCACGTGCACCTGCCACGGCTGGCAGTTGGAGTTGCTGGCCGACCGCGCCGCCAGGTCCAGCAGCCGCTCGAGCTCCGCGCGCGGCACCGGGTCCGGCCGGAACGCCCGGCAGCTGCGCCGCGTCAGCAGCGCCTCCTCGACGGTGGTGCTCACTCGGCCGGCGGGGTGATGTCGTAGGAGATCCGGCCCGCCGGCAGGTAGAAGAGGGCGATCAGCGCGCCGCCCTTCACCTCCGGGTAGTGGTGGCTGCCCGGGCCGGGCGCGGTCCAGCCCGGTCCGCTCCAGCCGCGCGGGCCCATCAGCTTCGCGTCCGGGTCGAGCGGCACCACCAGGTTGAGCTCGCCGTACGGGTGCTGGTGGTACTGGCCGCGGTAGGGCTCGACGCTGTCCATGTAGACGGCGGTGACGCTGAAGTAGTTCAGGACGTCCTGCGGGTCGGCGATCCGGCTGCGCCGGTACTTCGGGCCGTCCACCTCGATGTTCGCCGCCCAGCCGTCCCGGACGCCGTCGGTGATCATGCGCGCGAGGTCGTCGTAGAGCGGGCTGCCGGGGCCGTGGTGCTCGTTGAGCCAGGTCTCCAGCTCCCCGCCCGCGGTCCGGTTCTTGACGTCGTCGAGGAACGGGACGCTCCGGTCGATCAGCTGCTGGGCGGTGGTCATCGTGGGCTCCTTCCGATCGTTGCTCCGAAGGTAAGCCGACGTTTCGTTACAGTCAAGTATCGTAACTTAACAGCTAGGTATCGTAACGAATCCGCTAGGCTCCGACCATGGCGCGAGCACGCGAAGAAGCGACGGACGACGAAGCGGCCCCGCGGCCCGGTGGCCGGCCCCGGGACAGCGCGCTCGACGAGGCGATCATCCTGGCCACCCGGAACCGCCTCGTCCGCGACGGCTACTCGCTCATGACCATCGGCGACATCGCCTCCGACGCCAAGGTCAGCCGCCCGACCCTGTACCGGCGGTGGAGCACGAAGTTCGAGCTGGTCGTCGACGCGCTGGACTACGGCTTCCGCAAGCAGCGGGACCTCTACACCGTCGACCTGACCAGCATGGCGCCGCGGGAGGCGCTCATCGAAGCCGTGCGCCGGCTGGACCCCACGTACTTCAACCCGGACGCGATGGTCCTCATGGGCAACTTCGCGGGCGAAGCGATCCGCACGCCGGAGCTGCTCGGGATCGTCCGCGAGCACGCCGTCGAGCCGCGGGTCGCGCTCGTCGAGAACGTGCTGACCCAGCTGCAGGACAGCGGCGCCGTCCGGGACGACATCGACAAGCACACCATCGCGACGATGTGCTTCGGCAGCTACTACGGCGCCTTCTACCGCGGCGAAAGCGGAGACGAAATCCCCGAAGCGGTCGTTTCGGTGCTGTGGCCGGCGATCGCGACGGTGAAGACGCCGTGAGATCACGAGCGGCGCACAACCATTCCGGGCTCTCATCCGTGCATTAAGAGTGTGAGGACGATTTCGGATCGACGGCACCGCTTCCGCGCGCGGGCCGTGGCCGTCGCGGTGCTGGTGGGGGCCGGTATCGCGTTCGCCAACGCCGCCACCGGCGCGCCGGCCGGGCCCGCGCTGGCCGCGGCGCTCGGCGGGCCCAGCCTGCCCGACACCAGCGCACTGGGCCGCGACCCGGCGCCCGCGCCCGCGCCACCGGCTCCGACGACGCCCGCACCCGAGCCGATCCTGCCGTTCAACGCGAAACTGACGTCGGACGACATCTCGGTCCCCGGCGGCGGCGTGCGCGACGGCGCCTGCAGCGGCTCGCTGGTGGCGCCGCAGTGGGTCGTCACGGCCGGGCACTGCTTCCACAACCTCAAGGACGCTCGGATCGGCGGCCGGCCGCCGTACACGATGACCGTGACGATCGGGCGGCTCGCGGACAGCGATCCCGGCGGGCACACGGCGGTGGTCGTCGACGTCCGCCAGTCGCCGGTCAACGACCTGGCGGTCGCGAAGCTCAGCGCGCCGGTGGAAAACATCACCCCGGTGGAACTCTCCTCGACGCGGCCGTCGGTCGGCGAAGAGCTGCAGTTCGCCGGCTGGGGCTCGCACTCGGCGACCGTGCTCGGCCCGTCCGACCACCTCAAACGCGGCCACTTCCGGGTTTCGGGCATCGGTGAGTCCACCTTGGAGGCGCTGCCGATCGGCACGCGCACGGTGGACAACGGCCCGTGCCCGGAGGATTCGGGCGGCCCGTTCTTCGTCTCGGACGACGGCGACCACACCGGGCGCCTGGTGGCCATCGTGAACACCGGGCCGCCGTGCCCGCAGCCGGGCGCGGAGACGATCGCGCGCGTCGACGTGGTGGCGGACTGGATCCGTGAGCAGACCGGCTGACCGGGGTCGGCCTGCGCGCCCCCGGCCGGTGGAGCTCGGCCTCGCGCCGGGCGACACGCTGCTGCGGTCCACCGACGGTTTGGTCGAGAGCCGCAAGGACATCGACGAAGGTCAGGCCCGGCTGCTGCCGCCGGTGAGCTGGTGGCCCGGATGCCCGAGGTGGTCGCCGACGCCGACGACACGGTCGTCATCGTCCCCCGGCCGACCTGACCGGCGATGGACTCAGGACGCGAGCGGGATCTCGGCCCACACGGTCTTGCCGCCGTCCCGGCGGTGGAAGTGCCCGCGCCGGTCGGAACAGGCGGCGACCAAGGTGAGCCCGGTCCCCGCCGGAGCGGCGTCGGGCACGACCGGGTCGAACCACGCGGATCCGCCGGCGTCCTCGACCCCGACCCAGACCGCGGCATCGGCGCAGATCAGCAGGGCTCGCAGCGGCCCGGCGGCGTGCCGGATGGCGTTCGTCGCCAGCTCGCAGGTGATCAGTACGATGTCCGCCGCCACCTCGGCCGGCACCTCACCCGCGGCCAGCTGCTCGCGCGCCCACGACCGCACCAGCCTGATCTGCGCCGGCTCCGCCTCGAACTCGAATATTGCCCGCGTCATGTCTTCGGCACCTCCCCCAGAACGGTTCCCCCGGGACCGGGATGACCAGGCAGGGTCGCTCCTACACGTGAATTAGCACGAACGGACGCACCCGCTCGTCGCGCGGCTGCCACTGACCGGGCGATTTCCGCCGTTCACCGCAGACGGGCGCGCCGGGCTGTTACAGATCGCGGCCGGTGCGCGACACCACCGTGGAGCATTCAGGGGAGAGCGGGGTCGATGACGGGCGAACGACAGGTGCGGCTGCGGCTGGGCACCCGCGCGGTCTCGGTCCCCGCCGGGCACCGCCGGGAAGTGGTGGAATACGCCGGGGTGACCGTCCTGCGCGTCGAAGACGGCGAACCCGTCGAGCAGGCGTGGATCCCGGTCGGAACGTGCCCCAGCTACGCCGACGACGAAGCACTGATCGCCGCCTGGCACGCGGCGCTGCGGTGGACGAAGTCGCCCACCGACGCGTGAGCTGAACCACAGCTGTCACTGTGCGGATGTCACTGTGCAGCTGTCACACCACGCGGCCGCGCGGTGTCTCGATGCCGAACCCGGCATCGAAGGAGACACCATGACCGAGCCCACCGAGGTCGTCGTGATCGGCGGCGGATACGCCGGCGTCATGGCCGCCAACCGCCTGACCCGGCGCGACGACGTCGCCGTCACCCTGGTCAACCCGCGCCCCCACTTCGTCGAGCGCATCCGCCTGCACCAGCTCGCCGCCGGCTCCGGCGACGCGGCCGTGGCCTACCGCGACGTCCTGGCCGCGCGCGTCCGGCTGGTCGTGGACAGCGTGACCGGGATCGACGCGGCCGCGCGGATCGTGGCGCTCGCGGACGGGGGCACCCTGGGCTACGACTACCTGATCTACGCGGTCGGCAGCGCCGGCGCGAGCGTGCCCGAGTTCGCTTACCCCGTCACGACTTTCGAGGAGGCGCGGCGGCTGCGGCCGGTGCTCGACGCGGCGTCCGCGGTGACGGTCGTCGGCGCCGGCCCGGCCGGGATCGAAACCGCGGCCGAACTCGCCGAGGCGGGCCGGGCGGTGACGCTGGTCTGCGGTGGAGAACTCGGGCCGTACCTGCACCCGCGGGGCCGGCACGCGGTGGCCGGGCGGCTGGCGAAGCTGGGCGTGACCGTGCTCGCCGACGGGGTGGTGAGCGAGGTGACGCGCGATGCCGTGCGGCTCACCGACGGCCGCGAGCTGCCGAGCGCGGTCACTGTCTGGACCGCCGGGTTCGGCGTGCCGGACCTGGCCGCGCGCAGCGGGCTGAGCACCGACGCCCTGGGCCGCCTGCGCACGGACGAGACCCTGACGAGCGTGGACGACGACCGGATCGTGGCGGCCGGTGACGCGGCGGCGCCGTCGGACCTGCCCTACCGGATGGGCTGCCAGTCGGCCGTCCAGCTCGGCCCGCAAGCCGCCGAGACCGTGCTCAGCCGGCTGGCGGGTGCGCGTCCGGCCGCGGCCGACGTCGGGTTCGCCGGCCAGTGCCTGAGCCTCGGGCGCCGGGCCGGGATCTTCCAGTTCTCCCGCCGCGACGACACGGCCATCCGGCTCCACCTCGGCGGCCGGCTGGGGGCGAAGGTCAAGGAGCTCGTCTGCGCGAGCACCGTCAAGCAGCTGGCGTACGAGGCCCGCAAGCCCGGCGCCCGCAAGTGGTGGGTCGAGGACCGCCGGCGCCAGGAGCGGCTGCACCTGATCGACGCGTGAGAAAGGGGGGTGCCGAGGCACCCCCCTTCCCCTACCTCCCGTTACGCCGGCCCGAGGCGACCACCGCCGGGATCGGGGCGCCGGTGATCACGAACTGCGAGCCCGGCTCGATGACGACGTCACCCTTCGCCGAGCCGGTGATCGTCACGTTGGTCAGCGTCGCGCTGCCGCGGGCGCCGCTCATCGCGAGGATGCCCGCGCCGTTGGCCGACCGGTCGATCTTGACGTTCGAGATCGCCGCGGTCACCACGCCGCCGCCGGTCTTGAACTGGATGCCGTCGTAGGTCGAGTCGTGGATCTCGGTGTCCCGCAGCGTCACCCCCGGGATGTCTTTGCCTTGGGCGAAGAACGTGATCGCGCCGAACTGCTGCTGCTCGCCCCAGAACACGCCGCCGCAGCGGTAGAGGGCGTTGTTGGCGATCGTCGTCTGCCCGGAGAACGGCAGCGGGTCGTGGTCGGTCGCCAGCATGATGCCCGGGTAGTTCATCGTGTCGAAGACGAGGTTGTTCTCGATCCGGTTCCCGTAGCCGCCGTAGACCGCGATCCCGTTGGCGCGCCAGGGAAGCTGGATCGTGTTGTTCGTGAACACGTTGTCGTGCCCGATGTCGGTCGACGGGTCCTTCACGTACTGGTTGGCCCACACCGCGAGCGAGTCGTCCCCGGTGGTGCGGAAGGACGAGTTGAACACCCGCGAGTTGCGCGTGCCGTTGGTGAAGTTGATGCCGTCGGCGTAGGTGTCGCGGATCCGCATGCCGCTGAAGTCCAGGCCGTCGGCCGGGCCCCACAGCTCGGGCTTGTTGCTGTAGTCGCGGCCGACCCACACGGCGACGTTGGCGTGCTCGATCCAGACGTTGGAGATCTTGGTGCCGGTGCCGAAGCGGCCGTTGAGGCCGACACCGCCCTCGGCGTTGCCGTCGCCGCCGCGGATCCGGCCGGAGCCGAAGATCGCGATGTCCGAGAGCTGGACGTTCTTGTCGATGTCGAACCCGAAGTTGCCTTCGTGCGGGTGGTTGATGGTGCCCGCGTCCTGCGGCTGGATCAGCGAGTACAGCTGCGACCGCCACATGCCGGCGCCGCGGATCGTCACGTTGGAGATGCCGATCTGGTTGTACTGCCCGCCGCCGTTGGGCACGGTCGGGTCGTCGGTCAGGATCTTCGCCTCCTGGCGCCACTGGCCTTCGGGGATCCAGACGCAGGTGATCACGCCGTTCTGGTCGTCGGTGACCGCGCGCTGGATGGCCGGCGCGTCGTCGACGCCGTCGTTCGGCACGGCGCCGTACTCGGTGATCGACGTGCACCCGGCCGGCTTGGGCAGCGCCGGCGCCACCTGCTCCAGATCGACCAGGTCGATGACGTAGTACGCCGCGTTGTCGCCGTTGTCCCGCTGCAGCTTGAACTTCGTGCCCGGCGGGTAGGACTGCGCCAGCAGCGCGTGCGACTCGTCGAACAGCCGCCGCGCGTCTCCCCCGGGCCGGTTCGTGAGGCCCTCGGGGTCGTCGGTGCTGCCGTAGAGCCAGCTGTGCGTCGAGGACAACGTCAGCTTCTGCGCGAAGGTGCCGTTGACGTACAGGCTGAGCGTGTAGTCCTGGCCACCGCCGGCGGCCGCGTCGGGCACCGAGTTGCGCACCACGATCGAGTTCGACTGGTTCGTCGACGTGACCTCGACGTACTGGCCCTGGCTCGCCAGCCGGACGGACTGGCGGCCCGAGGACTCGGTCGCGAAGTTCGTGTGGCCGAACGTGCGCAGCGGATCGGTCTGGAGCAGTTGTCCTTGGTACTGCGCGGATTCCGCTTCGTACTCGGTGTAGGGCACGGCCGCGCCGCGGCCCACCACGATCGCCCGCGAGAGATCGTTGTCGGACTCGTTGGTTTCGGCGACCGTGTTCGTGGAGTCGGCGGTTGCGGTGAGAGTCGCGCCGCCGCTGGTGGCCGTCCACGTGCCGGAGATCGCGACGTTCGCCGTGGCACCGGCCGCGATCGGGCCTGTGGATCCGGTCAGCGTGGTGGCGCCGGCGGTCAGCCGGGTCACCGACGTGCCCGCGGCGCTCGTGCCCCGGTTGTGCACCGCGACGGTGAACGACACCGCCGCGCCGGCCGCCGGGTTGGGCGGGTTCGACGTGATCCCGGTGACCTCGAGGTCCGGACCCGGCGCCTGCGCGATCACGAGCGGGTCCGGTGACGTGAACGTGTTGTTGGTGTCGTCCTGCTCGACGACCGTGCCGGCGGGATCGACCGTGGCGGACACGCTGTAGGTGCCCTGCGGCCGGGTGCCCGCGGTCACGGTCACCGTCGTGGACGCGCCCGCGGCGAGGGCGCCGACGCCCGCGTTGCCGACGACGGTGCCGCCCAGGCTGACGTTGACGGTCGTGGCCGCCGCGGCCGCGGTGCCCGCGTTCTTGACGGTCGCGGAGACCGCGACCTGGCTCGTCTCCGTCGGGTTCGCCGGGGTCCACGTCGCGGCGGTGACGATGAGGTCCGGGTTCGGCGCCGGCACACCGAGCACCTGGAACTCGGCGACCTGCGCGCCGGGCGCGCCGGAGTTGGCGGAGAACTGCAGCCGGACGTCGGCGGCGCGGCCGCTCACCGGGATGGTCACCGTGTTCTGGTTGGCGGCCGGGTCGAAGCGGTAGTCGGCGCGGGCCTTGAGAGAGGTGAACGCGGTGGCGCCCTGGTCGCGGCCGAGGACCTCGAAGGTCTGCGTCCGCGCGCCCCAGGCCGGGTCGGGGTTGAGCTTCACGACGACCTGGTCGAGATCGGCGTTGGCGCCGAGCTTGACGGTCAGCGTGCTCGACTGGCCCGAAGCTTCCCAGTAGGTGGCGGTGGTGTTGTCGTTCGCGTTGGCGGCGACGAAGGAGAAGACGCTCGACGACGCCTCGATCGGCTTGCCCGCGGCGAGGTTCTGGCCGGCCTGGGTGCCTTGGCGCACGACGTGGTTGCTGTCGGCGGACTCGTGCCCGGCGGCGTCCTCGGCGCGCACGAAGTACTCGACGCGCGTGCCGGCGGGCCGGGTCTCGGTGAAGGAGGTGGCGGTGACCGTGGTGACGGGCGTGCCGTCGCGGTAGACGGTGTAGCCGGTGACGCCGACGTCGTCGGTCGAGGCCGACCACGTCAGCTTGACCTGGCCGGACGCGGGCTCGGTCAGCGCGAGGTTCGCCGGCGCGGCCGGGGCCTGCGTGTCCCCCGTGTCGGGCCCGTAGAGCTCGAACTCCGAGAGCTGCGCGGCGGGCCATCGGGTGTTGGCGGTGATGGTCAGCCGGACGTACCGGGTCGAGGCCGTCACCGGGATGGTCACGGTGTCGGCGCTCGGCACGAAGGCGTACCCGCTCGCCGCGGCGAGGTCGGTGAACGTCGTGCCGTCGGTGCTGCCGCGCACCGAGAGGGTCTGGGTGCGGCTCTCCCAGCCGATGGGCAGCTTCAGCACGATCCGCGAGAGGGCCTTCGTGGAGCCCAGGTCGGCCTGGATCCACTGCGGGAAGGCGTTGTTCGCGGACTCCCAGTACGTGGCCTGGTTCCCGTCGGCGGCGTTGGCGACGGGATAGCCGGGCAGCGCGCTGCTCGCCGACACCGTCCTGGTCAGGGGCCCGTCCGCCGCGGGCGCGGCGGCCGCCGCCGCGGGTGAGCCGGGTGGGCCGCTCGCCGCGGAGGCGAGGGAGAGCCCGGCGAAGGACAGTCCCACGGCGAGGAAACCGGCGACGAACCGGGACAGGCGCGTACGAGTCATGGCGTCTTCTCTTCTTCGAGACGGCGGGGGACGGGAGCCTGAGCTCCCCGAGCATGCAACAAGTGAGCGCCGTCACGCAAGAATTAGACACCGATCAGAAAATTTACGACTCCTTCGCCGTCACTCGGTTGGCCCAACCGGTGGAACCAGGGCGAACCGCTCGGCGAAGGCCGCCATCTCCGTTCTTTGAACGACCGGATCGGCACTCGTGGGGCTCACGACGACGCGCGTCACGCCGTCGTTCGCGAAGTTCTCGGCGTCCACTTCGGACATTCCGATCGAGCCCCATCGCGTGTACTGCAGGGCATCCGGATCCCGGCCGGCCTCGCTTGCGGCCACCCGGGCGAGCTCGAACTGACGGCGACGCTCGTCCGGGGTGAGCAGACCGCCGGGGAAGTAGCCGTTCCCGCGGCGCCCGGCCCGCCGCGCCGCGGCCGCGCTCGAACCGCCCACGTGGATCGGCAGTTCCCCGCCGACCGGCTTCGGGAAGCTGCACACGGCGTCCAGGATGAAGAACTCCCCCGCGTGGCCGACGCCGTCCGCGTCCCCGGCCCAGAGCAGCCGCAGGACGTCGATGGCCTCATCGGCCCGGCGGCCGCGGGTGGCGAAGTCGACCCCGGCGGCCGCGGCCTCGCCGGGCAGCGCGCCGACGCCGATGGTGAGCAGCCGCATGCGCCCGCCGGACAGCAGGTCGAGCGTCGCCAGCCGTTTGGCGAGGACGACCGGGTGGTGGTAGGGCAGCAGCAGGACGCCGGTGCCGAGCAGGATGCGCCGCGTGCCGGCGGCGACGAACGTCAGGCACTCGAGCGGATCGCCGTAAGGCAGCGACGGGTCCAGCTCCATCGCGCCGATCTTCGCGCCGGGGTGGAGGGCGACGTGTTCCGGCACGTACAGCGATTCGAAGCCGAAGTCTTCGGCATCTCGCGCGAAGCGCAGGAGTCTGTCAGGGTCGACGCCGAAATGGGGCGTGCTGTAGCTGATTCCGAACTTCACACGGGGCGACGCTAAACAGTGACGCCCACGTCAAGGCAAGGGTCAGCGGAGCGCGAACACCATCCCGATGTCCGCCGCCTGCTGGACCGGGTCCTGCACCGCCTCGACCGTGAACCCGCGCGTGGTGAAGACTTCGCGGACGCGGTCACGGTTCTCGGCCCACCGTTCGACTTCGACGACCGCCTGCCGGACCAGCGGCCAGTGCCGGTCTTCGATCCCCCGCAGCACGTCCAGCTCCGCGCCCTCGACGTCGACCTTGAGCAGGTCGATGCGGTCGATGCCTTCCTCGTCGAGCACCGGGGACAGCGGCCGGACCCGCACCCGGTGGGTTTCGAGGTTGCGCAGCACCTTCAGCTGGCGGCCGACCAGGCCGCGCAGGAGCGGTGCCGGCACGCGGCGGGGGGCCGGACCCATACCGCCCTGGCGGATCATCTCGACGATGCTGGCGGTGACGCGCTTGCGCTCCGCCTCCACGTTGCCCTCGTCCCGCCACGACGACGAGAAGATCGTCGCGCCCGGGAAGTAGCTGAAGTCGAGCTCGTCCTCACCGGCCGCGAGCCCGAAGGGCAGCGCTTTCAGCCGCCCCGCGAAGAAGTCACGGCCGTTGCTTTCCAGCTTCTCGTAGAGCGGCGGCAACGGCTCGAAGGCGTAGATCCGCACGTCGCCGCCGAGCCGTTCGTACACCGCCGCGGAGAAGACGCCGATGTTGGCACCGACGTCGAGTACGGTCGCGCCGGGGGCGACCTCGACGCCGTGGGCGAAGTAACCGCCGACCTCCTCGCGGAGGAACGACACTTCCCACGGGTTGACGCTGTGCAGGTCCATGGTCACGCGCAGAGGCTTATCAGGCCCGGCGCCCGTGATCCAGCCCCATTGGTAGGTCACCCGATCGTGGGCGACGGCGTGGGCCACACTGGAGGGCATGACCGCGACGCTGCTCATCTCCCGCCAGCTCGAGGTGCACGACCACGTCCTGGCGCGTGGCTGGCGGCTCGACGGGGACACCGGCCCCGCCGACGTCAGGTTCCTCGACGACGCCACGGCCGGCTGGTCGTACCCGGCCAGCTTCGGCGGCGAGCGGACCAACACGGTCTCCGACGCCACCCCGGTCGTCCTGCAGTGCTACTTCACCTTCGGCGACGAGGGCGAGGTGGTGTTCGCGGTCGTCCCGGCGGGCAACCTGCGCGGCAGCGGTTGCGCGAAGCACGACACGCGGGAGCGGCAGTTCCCGCTCACCGGCGACGGCCGGGTCGACCTGGTCACGCTCACCGCGATGCTCGACGAGCTGGAGCCGCGAGCACGGGCGCACGACGTCCACGCGCTGGTCGAGTGCCTGTACTTCGGGCCGTGCCCGGCCGATCGGCCTTGAGCCGGTAGTCCCGCCGAACCACTCTGCACCAATGCTGCGTGCCCGTCCGGGCACCCAGCGTGCTCCTTGACGAACCCGCACCGGCCTCCTTAGGTTGTCTGGACATAGGACGTCAGACATCCCATGTCCTACCTCGACGAGGAGGTCGAACCGGTGTCCCCGATTCGCAGATTCAGCACGATCCTTCTGGCGGCGGCCACGACCGCGCTGTCCTTCACCCCCGCAGCCACGGCCGGCCCGGCGCACGGATGCGCGTCATCCGTGGCCTTCACGTCCGGCACCGAGGGTTACGACACCTTCCGCATCCCCGCGGTGGTCCGGGCCGCGAACGGCGCGCTCGTCGCGTTCGCCGAAGGACGACGCGACTCGGCCGGCGACTCCGGCGCCATCCAGACGGTGTCGCGCACGTCTCGCGACGGCGGCTGCACCTGGGGCCCGCTGTCCGTGGTGGACACCAACGGGAACGCCACGGCCGGCAACCCGACGCCGGTGCTCGCGCGGGACGGCGAGCTCGTGCTGCTGACCGTCCACAACGGACTCGTGTCGGAGAAGCAGATCATGTCCGGGCAGGCGTCCGATCAGGACACCCGGCGCGTCTTCGTGCTGCGCAGCCGCGACAACGGCCGTACCTGGTCCCCCGCCCGGGACATCACCGCCGACGCGAAGCTGCCGGGCTGGCGGTGGTACGCCACCGGGCCCGGGCACGCCACGCTGCTGCGCCACGGCCCGCACGCGGGCCGGATCGTGGTGCCCGCGAACCACTCCAGCTCGCCGCCGGCCGGCTCCTCCGACGTCGGCACCGAGGCGAAGTACTACGGCGGCCACGACCTCTACAGCGACGACGCCGGCCGCACCTGGCACATCGGCTTCACCGACGACCGCACCGACGGCGTCGTCGCCGCGAACGAGACGACGGCGACCGAGCTGCCCGACGGCACCCTCTACTTCTCCAGCCGCAATCAAGGGTCGGCCGCCGAGCACCGCGTCGACGGCTACAGCGTGGACGGCGGGAAGACGCTGGTCCGGCCGTACCAGGTGCAGCCGTCGCTGTCCGGGACGAAGGTCGAGGGCAGCGTGCTACAGACGACGATCCCGTGGCTGATGGTGTACTCGGGCCCGGCCGACCCCGCTACGCGCGCGTCGATGCAGCTGCGGGTGAGCACCGACCGCGGGCACACGTGGCGCGCGGGCCGCACGCTGACCAGCGGGCCGGCGGCCTACTCCGACCTGGTGCAGGCCGACCCGGCCACGGTCGGGGTCCTGTACGAGACGGGCACGGCCGGGCCGTACGAGAAGATCGTGTTCGAGCGGGTGGGTTTGGCGCCGGGACAGCTCGGGAACGCCCCCGCCAGGAGGTGATCGCCGTGGCCGATCTGCTGGGTTCGCGGGTTTCCGGGCCGGCCCGCCTGCGCGAGCTGCTGGCCGGCGAGGACATCGTCGTCGCGCCGGGGGCGTACGACGCGTTGAGCGCCCGGCTGGTCGAGGCGGCCGGGTTCCCGGCGGTGTACATGACGGGCTTCGGCACGACGGCGTCGCTGCTGGGCCGTCCCGACGTCGGCCTCCTGACGATGACGGAGATGGTCCAGGCGGCGAGCCGCCTCCGTTCGGCGGTGGAGGTCCCGGTGATCGCCGACGCCGACACCGGCTACGGCAACGCGCTCAACGTGATCCGCACGGTCCGCGAGTACGAAGCGGCCGGCGTCGCGGCGATCCACCTGGAGGACCAGGTGGCCCCGAAGCGCTGCGGCCACCTCGAGGGGAAGCGGGTGGTCCCGGCCTCGACGATGGCCGACCGGGTGCGGGCCGCCGTGGCCGCCCGGTCGGATCCCGGCTTCCTGCTGACCGCGCGCACGGACGCCCGGGCGGTCGAGGGCCTCGACGCGGCGATCGACCGGGCCCACCGCTACCGCGAGGCCGGGGCGGACATGTTGTTCGTGGAGGCGCTGCAGTCGGAAGCCGAGATCGAGCGGGTGGCGGAGAAGTTCCGCGACGTGCCGTTGCTGTTCAACTGGGCGGAGGGAGGCAAGACCCCGCCATTGGGGCGCGAGCGGTTGCGCGAACTGGGGTTCAGGCTGGTGATCTGCCCGATTTCAACGCTGTTGGCGGCGACGGAGGCGATGCGCGCGGTGTTGAGCCGCATCGCTCAGGACGGGACACCGGTCGAGGCGGTCCGGGAGCTGCCGGGGTTGACGGAGTTCGCCGAGTTGGTGGGCCTGCCGGAGATCGAGGAGATCGGCAACCGCTTCGGCGACGGGTGAGGCCGAACCGGGGATGACCTCGGGAAACTGTCGTACCCGACCGGTAACGTCCTCCCCGTGGAAGCTCGAGACCGCATACAGGAACTGGCCGATCGCATCGTGGTCCTCCGCGACGCCTACTACCGGGGTTCGCCGTTGGTGGCGGACGCCGAGTACGACGCGGTCGAAGACGAGCTGCGCACCCTCATCGCGGACCATCCCGGCCTGACCCCGGACCCGAACCCCCTCGACCAGGTGGGCGCCCCCGCTGTCCTGCACGCTCCGATCCGGCACTCGCGCCCCATGCTCTCGCTCGAGAAAGCCACGAAACCCGAGCAGGTCGAGGCCTTCTTCGACCGCTTTCCCGGCCAGCCGGTCGTCGTCATGCCCAAACTGGACGGCCTCTCCCTCGCCGTCGTCTACGAAGACGGCCGGCTGAAAAGAGCCGTCACCCGGGGGGACGGGACCACCGGCGATGACGTCACCATGCTGGTCCGGGCCCTGACCGACGGGATCCCGGACCGGCTGGCCGCCCCCGGCCGGGTCGAGGTGCGGGGTGAGGCCGTCATGCTGCGCTCCACCTTCGCCGCCTACAACGTCGCGCACCCGGACAAGCCGCTGATCAACCCGCGCAACGCCGCCGCCGGCACGCTGCGCGCCAAGGATCCCGCCACCGTCGCCGAACGGCGGCTGCGGTTCTTCGCCTTCGACCTCGACACCGATCCCGACAGCGCCGAGACCGACCTGGGCAGCGCCCTGAAGACGCTCGGTTTCACCGCCGCCGACATGCGCCGGTGCGGCGATGCGGCGAACGCGCAAACCGTCATCGGCGAGATCGAACAGCAGCGCAACGAGCTGGACTACGACCTCGACGGCGCCGTCCTGCGGCTCGCCGACCGGGACGCCTACGCCGCCGCCGGCACGCGGTCGAGCTCGCCGCGCGGGGCGCTCGCCTTCAAGTTCGCCGCCGAGGAGAAGACCACCGTCCTGGCCGACGTCGTCTGGGACGTCGGCAAGACCGGCAAGATCGCCCCGGTCGCCTGGCTGGAACCCGTGTTCGTCGGCGGCACCACCGTCACCCGCGCGACCCTCGCGAACCAGGAGGTGATCAAGGCCCGCGGCATCAAGATCGGCGACACCGTCCTGGTCCGCCGGGCCGGGGACGTCATCCCGTTCGTGGCCGGCGTACTCGACGCCGCCCGACGCACCGGCGCGGAGCGGGAGATCGTCCCGCCGAGCCGGTGCCCGTCGTGCGGGCAGCCGCTGACCGAGCAGGGCAACAGCCGGGAGCTGTTCTGCACCAACGTCGCCTGCCCGGCGCAGACCGTGCGGCGGCTGATCCACTGGGCCTCGCGCGCCGCGGCGGACATCGACGCCATCGGCGGCGTGTGGATCGAACGGCTGGCCGAGTCCGGCGACCTCGAGCACCCGTCGGACTTCTACCGCCTGACGAAGGAGCGGCTGCTGGAGTTCGACCGCATCGGCGAGGTCTCCGCCACGCGGATGATCGAGTCGATCGACGGGAGCCGGGCGGTCGGGCTGCGCCGGGCGCTGATCGGGCTCGCCATCCCGATGGCGTCCGAAGGCACCGCCGCCCGCCTGTGCCGGGCGGGGTTCGGTTCCCTGGAAGACGTCGCCGCGGCGGGCGTCGACGGGCTCGTCGCCGTCGAGGACATCGGGCCGAAGGTCGCCGCGTCGCTGATCGAGCACCTCGCGCGGCTTCAGCCCGAGCTCGAGCGGCTGCGGGAGCGGGGCGTGTCCCTGGACGTCCGCGAGGAGGACCTCCCGCCGGTCGTCGCGGCCGGTGCTCCCCTGGCCGGCAAGACCGTGGTGGTCACCGGCTCGATCAGCGACCCGCGCTCGGGCGAAAAAGTCCCCCGGCCGACGTTCCAACGGTTGTGCGAGAAGGCCGGCGCGACCATCGCTTCGTCGGTCTCGGCGAGCACGGACCTGCTCATCACCGGCGCCGACGTCGGCGCCGCCAAGCTGACGAAGGCGGAGAAGCACGGCGTGACCGTCGCGGACCAGAGCGAAATCTGGCCGCAACTGATCGAAGCCGGAATCATCTGACGCAGGGGCTCGTGAGATGCTGCGACCGCAGCAGGCCCGAGGGAGAGGCGGAGCGGGTGACCACCTGGACCGATGTGATCAACTTTGTCCGGACGCGGTACGAGGTCCTGGAGGACACCGACGGCTGGCTCCGGTTCCGCTTGCAGGGGCCGGACGGCCGGACGCAGCAGGTGACGGCGCACCACGTGGAGGAGTTGCACGGCGGCGCGTGGGTCGAAATCTCCTCACCGGTCGGCTGGGCCGACAAGATCGACCTGCGGCGCCTGCTCGAGCTGGCGGGGTCGTCGGCCGTCGGCGGCGCGGCCGTGGTGGACGGGGTCGCACTCCTGAAGCACACCGTGCCCCTGGAGGACCTCAGCATCGAGCACGAGTTCGAGCGCCCGCTCAAGGCGGTCGTCGCGCGGGCGGACTCGCTCGAACACGACCTCACGAAGACGGACGAGTTCTAGCTGCTACAGGTGCATCGCCAGCCACAACGCCATCCAGGCGAGGCATGCCAGCGCACCGCCGACTCCGAACGCCAGCAGCACGCGGCGCAAGCCCGCGACGACCCCGGCCCGGCCCGACATCTCGGTGATCCCTGCTTCAACCATGACACTGAGATGCCCGCGGGCCGGGCCCACAAACATCCGAGTTCAGGATCCGGGCTCTTCCTCGCCCATCACCAGCCCCTCGATGGTGTGCTTCTGGGTGATCGGCTCCAGGGTGTCGACGATCGGGCAGTGCAGGTGGGCGCGCACGGATTCCGGTAGTGACGCCCAGAAGTCGTGCGTCACGGCGGTGTCGTGGCGTTCGTCGTTGCCCGCGCCCGGCGCGTCGAGGCCCAGCACCAGCACCGGCCGCGACTTCGCGGACTGGTTCGCGGTCCCGCGGTGGACGGTCAGCGCCGAGCGGATCGAGATGTCCCCCATCCGCGGGAACTTGCGCACCGCGAGCGAGCGGTAACGCGGATAAGCCGAGCGCGGCGGGAACATGCCGTGGTCGAACGCGCCGCCGTCGTCCCAGTGCGTGCCGGGCGCGATCTCGAACGGGCCCATGTCCGGCTCGGTGTCGACGGCCGTCACGTTGACGGCGAGCGAGTTCAGCCTGCGGTGGCGCGCCGTCTCTTCGGGCATCGGGAAGTCGCGGTGCCACGGCTGGTCGACCGCGCCGGCGAGCGGGACGTCGAACCCGATCTCGACGATCCGGTACTCCGGCCCCAGCACGGCTTCGGCGACCGCCGTGATCCACGGGTGCGCGGCCAGGTCGGCGAATCCCCGCAGCTGTTCGGGGTGGATCTCGACGTAGTAGCGGTTCGGGCCGCGGCCGACGGCGCCGCCGGGCCGGGCGCGGGCCTCGGCGAACGCCGCGTCGATGTCTTCGCCGAGTCGCCCCACCCACTCGCGCGGGAACGCCCCGGGCAGGCCGATGATGCCGTCCTCGTGCAGCCGGCCGGTCAGGGATTCGACGTCGGCGGCGGTCAACGGCGCGGTCAGGTTCGTGGTCATCCGGTCCTCCGAGGAGTCACGACGGCGTGGCGACTTAAGTTTGCAACGTGGCATGCCACGTTGCAAGAGGTACGCTGCCGTCGTGAACCCGAAGTTGCGGGACGTGGCCGACCACGCCGGGGTGTCGGTGCGGACGGTGTCCAACGTGGTCAACGGCTTCCGCTACGTGGCCCCGGCGACCCGGGAACGGGTGCAGGCGAGCATCGACGCGCTCGGCTACCGGCCGAACATGGCCGCCCGGACGCTGCGGCGCGGCCGGACCGGGCTGGTGGCCCTGGTCGTGCCGGAGATCGACTCGCCGTACTTCGCCGAACTCGCCGCGCGGACGGTCCGCATCGCCGAAAGCCGCGGCTTGACCGTGCTCATCGACCAGACCGACGGCGACGCCGAGCGGGAGAAGGAGCTGCTGCACGGTCGGCGCAGCCAGCTCGTCGACGGCGTCCTGTTCAGCCCGTGGGCGGTGGCTCCCGCGGAGCTGGCCGCGCGCACCGACACCGTCCCGCTGGTGCTGCTCGGCGAGCACGACGGCACCGCCGGGGTCGACCACGTCGCGATCGACAACGTCGCCGCCGCGCGCGAGGCCACCGGGCACCTGCTGGCCACCGGCCGCCGCCGCGTCGCCGCGCTCGGCATCCAGCCGCGGTCCCTGAACGCGACCGCCCGCCAGCGGCTCGCCGGGTACCGCGAAGCGCTGGCGGAGCTACCCCGGCTGGAGGTTCCGGTCCAGCGCCTGCACCGGGCCGACGGCCACCGGGCGATGCTGGCGCTGCTGGACCGGGCCGAGCCGCCCGACGCGGTCTTCTGCTTCACCGACGAACTCGCGCTGGGTGCGCTGCGCGCCGCCGCCGACCGCGGAGTGAGCGTGCCGGGCGACCTGGCCCTGGTGGGGTTCGACGACATCGAGGACGGCCGGTTCAGCGTCCCGGCCCTGACGACGGTGTCCCCGGACAAGGACCGCATCGCCGAGCTCGCCCTCGACTGCCTGGCCGCCGAACCCGGGCCGCCACGCTCGATTGTCGCCCCGCACCGGCTCGTGGTGCGAGGCACCAGCTGACGCTCAGGCGTCCCGGTTCACCACGCGCAGGATCAGCCACTGGTCGAACCACGCTCCGGCCGTGGTCACGACCAGCATGACGAGGCCGAGGATCAGGTGCGTGTAGCTGTGCAGCGGCGCCGCGCTGTCGGTCAGCTTCGTCAGCCCGACCTGCAGCCCCAGCCGCAGTGCGAAGAGCACGGCGACGAGGGCGAGCGCCTGCTTGCTGCGCCACACCGCGCGCAGGTACTTGCGACGCCGCGACAGCAGCGTGAACCACAGCGTCAGGTGCACGGCCACCAGTACGAGGGGCAGGAACACCACCCACGAATACCGGTCGCTGAACTGCAGGCTGAAGTCGTTGCTGGCCACCAGCAGGCCGACGAGCACGAAGTACCAGCCCGGCAGGCCTTCGATCTTCCCGGGCTTCGTTCCGGTCTCCACTTCGGCCTCTCGCATCAGGAATCGGTTCATGCTCCGAGCCTTCCGGGAACGACGGCGGGAGCGATCAACCGGCGGTACGAGATCACGCCGCCGTCTCGTACCCAGGTACGAACTCTCACCGCGAAGGGAGCATGGGGACGCCGGGTGGGGCACCATCGGCAGATGACCTTCGCCGACCACCCGGGGATCCCGTGGACCGGCCGCCGCGGCCCCCTGGTGGCCGAAGCGGTCGTCCTCGGCGTGCTGGTGGTGCTCGACATGGTCTTCGCGGCCCGGGCCATGCCCGGGCAGAGCCAGCTCGTCACCGTCGCCGCCGAGTTCGCGCCGGGCGTCGGCCCGGTCGTGGCCCTGCTGGCCGTGCTGCGCCGCCGGTTCCCCGACCACATCGCCGCGCTGGCCACCGCCGTCTCCGGCCTTTCGCTGCTGGGCTCGGTGGTCGCCGCGGCCCTCGCGACGGCGGGAGCGCGGCTCCCGCCGCAGCCCGGCGCGGCCGAAGCCCTCGCGATCGCGCTGGTGGTCGGGGCCTGCTGCCACCGGCTCCCACCCCGGACGGCCGCGATCCAGGCGGTGCTCGGCGGCGCCGCCGCCACCCTCGCCCCGATCCTGCGCTACGGCACCGGCTCCCCCGCCGCGCTCTACGCGGCCGGCGCCGCGGTGGTCTGGGGTGGCGCGCTGGCCGGCGGGCTCGTCCTGCGCGACGCCGAGGTCCGTCACCGCGTGGACGTCCTCGAACTCCGGTCCGCGGAACGGCTCCGGCTGGCGCGCGAGCTGCACGACCTCGTCGCCCACCAGATCACCGGGATCGTCGTGCGCGTGCAGGCCGCGCACCGCGTCGCCGAACGCACGGGCGGCGACACCGCGACCTTCGCCGAGCTGGAAACGGCGGGCGCGACAGCGCTTTCCGCGATGCGCCGGCTCGTCGGCGCGCTGCGGACCGGCGACGAAAGCCTCTTCGTGCCGCCCGCCGACCTCGCCACCGCCGTGGACCGCGCGGTGCCCGACGACGACCGCATCCACCTCGACGTCAGCCCCGATCTCGCCACGCTGGCCGTCGCGCCGGAGGTCGTCACCACCGCGCACCGGCTGCTCACCGAGTCGCTCACGAACGTCCGCCGGCACGCGCCCGACGCCGCCGAGGTCCGGGTGTCCGTCCACCACGAACCTTCCGGCGAACTGCGCGTCGAAGTGGTCAACGACGGTGCCACCCGGCCCGCCCGCCGGGGCGGCTACGGCCTGCTCGGGATGGCGGAGCGGGTCGCGGCGGTGGGCGGTACGGTGCAGGCGGGACCGGCGGAAGGCCGGCGCTGGCGCGTGGTCGCGCGGCTGCCGCTCGAACCCGGCTGAGGCGAGGGGAGACCGGGTGCCGACGCGAGTGCTGATCGCCGACGACCAGGCGATGGTCCGCGCGGGGTTCCGGCTGATCCTCGAAGGCGAGCCGGACATCGAGGTCGTCGGCGAAGCCGCCGACGGCGACCAGGCCGTGCGGCTGGCCCGCGAACTGCGTCCGGACGTCACGCTGATGGACATCCGGATGCCCGGTGTGGACGGCCTGCGCGCCACGGAACTGCTGGCGGGCAAGGGAGTTCCGGACCCGCTGCACGTCGTGATGGTCACGACGTTCGGGCTGGACGAGAACGTGCACGCGGCCCTGCGCGCCGGTGCCTGCGGGTTCCTGCTCAAGGACGCCGGGCCGAACCTGCTCATCGAAGCCGTGCACGCGGCCGCCCACGGCGAAGCCCTCGTCTCCCCCGCCATCACCACGCGGCTGCTGGCGCACTTCACGCGGGCCGGTTCCGCCCGCGCCACCGAGCCCGCGAGCCCGCTCACCCCGCGCGAGCTCGACGTCGTGAAGGCCGTGGCGCGCGGCGAGACGAACGACGAGATCTGCCGCTCACTCGTGGTTTCACTGCCGACGGTCAAGACCCACATCGGCGCGGTCAAGCGCAAGCTGAGCGCCCGCAACCGCACCGAGATCGCCATCTGGGCCTGGGAAAGCGGCTTGACCCGCTGAGCGTGGTACGCGTACGACGACCGTGCGCGCCACGACGTCGCCGAACCGCTGCCGTCGGCGCGTCACCAGCATCACCACGATCCCCGCGAGCCCCCACGCGAACCCGTCGACAAGCATCAGCAGGTCGCGGACGACGAACGCGCCCAGCGACGGGTGGCCGCCCTCGATGGTCTGGATCCGCAGGCGCAGCCAGCGCATCGCCGGCGTCTGGCCGCTGTGCCGGTAGGGCCACCACACGTTGACGAACACGAGACCGAGGAAGTCCAGCGCGAGCATCGTGTAGAGGACGACCTTCAGGAACGTCAGCAGGGCCAAGCCGTGTGGGTGGAACAGCCAGACCACCGCGATCGCGAGCAGCAGCATGGGCACGAAGACGAGCAGCTCGTCCAGCAGGAACTGCACCAGGCGGCGCCCGACGACGCCGAGTCCCGGACGGGTCATGCACCCATGATCTCGGTCCCGGCGCCCGGGCGCGCGCTGAGCCGTCTCATACCCGGGACCGAGCCGCGGGCCGCGACTTCGTCCTCCGGGCTGATCACCGGTGGCCGCGACCGGGCCAGGCTCGGGCGCACCCCACCCGGCGACGGAAGGACCCCCGGTGCGCATCTCCCGGACAGGACTGGCGGCCGCGACGGCGGCCCTCTTCGCGGCCTCGATACCCGCCGCGGCCGCGGACCCGCTCACGCCGTACACGACCCAGCAGCTCCAGTGGGGCGACTGCCCGTTCAAGCCGGCCACCGACGACGCACCCGTGCAGTGCGCGCTCGTCACCGTGCCGCGCGACTGGGCTAATCCGGCCGCGGGTACCGACCTCCAGGTGTCGATCAGCCGCGCCGCCGCGACCGGCGAGCGACGCGGCGCGATCCTGCTCAACCCGGGCGGGCCGGGCGGCCAGGGCACGCCGCTGGCCGGGTCGTTCGCCACGCTCGAGCCGTCGGTGCACCAGCTCTACGACTTCGTCGGCATGGACCCGCGCGGCACCGGGCACGCCGGCACCGACGACAAGGGCTTCCAATGCCAGGTCCCGGTCGGCCGGCTGCCGCAGGGCCTCCTCGACGCGCGCGACCGTTCGGCGGCGAGCGTCGCGGCGCACCAGCAGGTCCCCCGGGCCACCGCCGAGGCGTGCCAGAGCGACGCGGTCGCGCCGTACGTCACGACGTGGCAGACCGCGCACGACATGGACCTGGTGCGCACGCTGCTGGGCGACGAGAAGCTGAACTACCTCGGCTACTCCTACGGCACGTGGCTCGGCGCCAAGTACGCGTCGCTGTTCCCCGAGCACACCGGCAAGGCGGTGCTGGACTCCAGCGTGAACTTCGAAGGCCGGCTGCAGGCCGACTTCGAGGCGTTCCCGGTGATCGACCAGCGGCAGTTCGACGACGTCTACGTGCCGTGGCTGGCCCGGAACTTCGCCGCGCAGCTGGGCGGGACGCCCGCGGAGGTCAAGGCGAAGTGGGAGCGCGTCCGTGCCTACTACGGCAGCCACGACGTCTCTCCCGACACGTTCGACAGCATCTTCGTCGGCAACGGCAGCGAAATCCAGTGGCTGCTCGGCGCGCTGGTGTTCCTCCAGGGCGCAGCTGCTCTCGACGGGACGTCCGCCACTCCCCCGGCGAAGCTGGCCGACTCGATGGATGCCGTGTCGCGCAAGGCGTTCGGCGTTCCGGCCGCGGCGCTGACGCCGGAGCGGGTGGCCGCCGCGGCGCCGGACTACACCCAGCGTCCGGGCACCCGGTTCGCCGTCGCGTGCGGGGACCAGGCGACCCGCTCGGCGGCCTGGTACCAGGCGCTCAGCGACCGGCAGGGCCCGCGGTACCCGCTGTTCGGCTGGGCCTACGGCCTCGGCGAAACCTGCGGCTTCTGGTCGGACCAGCCTCAGCACGGGCTGCCGGACGTGCCGGCTTCGGTGGCGAACAACATTCTGGTGGTGCAAGGAGAATTCGACCCGCAGACGGGGTACGAGCAGGCGTCCGCGGCAGCGCGGTCGGCCCGGGTTCCGCTGGTGTCGGTCGACGATTCGCCGTTTCACGGCCAGTACGCGCTGGCGGGCGACCCCTGCGTCGACGGTCTCGTGAACGTGTTCCTCACCAAGAACTCCCGGCCCGGCAGCACGACGTGCCCGGGTGTCCCGCTGATCGGCGAGGACCAGGTGTACCCGGTCGCCGGGCCGGTGCGGAGCGCGCCGCCGTCCGTCCGAACGCGACTCTCTTCGGACAGCGCTGTGCGCACGCGGGTCCGCGACGAGGTCAGCGCGATGAACCGGTGACGGTGCGTTCGGCCGCCGGAACCAGGAAGGGCCCGCCGCCGGGGCCCTCGCGGAACAGGACGCTCAGGTTCGCGCCGGTGCCGGCGACCCAGGCGGGCCGGCGCGGCCGGTCGCTCAGCGCCGCGACACCGAAGGCGTGGGCGCCGCGGGCGGTGACGGTGGTGCCGTCGTCGTAGCGGATCTCGAGGTCCGGTGCGTGGTGGTCCTTCTCGGCGATGCGCCGGTGCGGGACGACGGTCACGACGGCGGGGCGCCACCCGGTGCGGCGGGCGGCGCCCCGCCGCCGTGCCCACCGGATCCGGCGCAGGACGGCGATCGGCAGCGTCACCCCGCCGGTGAAGAGCAGGAGTCCGCCGAGGGTGCTCACGACCGCGTTCTCGTTCGGTTCGTCGACCGTGCGGACCCGGTCCGGGCGGACCGCGTCCGTGACGACGGTGACGTGGTCGCCGGCTTGGTAGCGGCGGCCCGAGGTCACTTCGACCCGCGCTTCCCGAGGTGACCCGGCGAGTGCGTAGCGGACGGTGAGCACGTACGCCTTCCGAACCGAGTGAACGGACACCACGGAACCGTCGCCCCGCACGCCGGTGCGCAGGAGTTCGTCCGCGGCCCGGTCCAGCAGGATCGAGAGCGCGATACTTCCGCCGAACACCGCGACGGCGGCCACCAGCGCGAAGGTCCAACGCCGGCCACCGGCACGAAGGCGGCGCATCCCCGCCGCCGCCGGATTCGTGGTGTCACCGGCGGGCGGCTCGCGCCCGATTTCCCCCATCCGCCGATGGTAGGCCGGTCCGCCCGCTCCGGGCGAGCACGATCGCGGCAATCACCGTCCACACCATCGACAGCACCCGGCCCACCGGGAGCAGGACGCTCGCGTAGTAGAAGGCCAGGGACAGCACCGAAAGCGTCGCCAGGCCGCCGGCGGCGTACCCGAACCAGCGGGTCGGCGCGCCGGCCAGCCCTTTCGCGGCGATGACCACGAAGACGCCCAAGGTGACGACGTTGACGACCCCGCCGGCGTAGAAGCTGCCCAACCGCAACGCCTGGACGGTCTCCAGGGACGCCGAGCCGGCGACGATCGTCAGGACGACGGTGAGCGCGCTCGAAACCAGCATGGCCAGCACGGAGACGGCGGCGACCACCATGGCCGGCCGGCGGGAGACCGACCGGGCGAAGACGGCGAAGCCGAGGACGGACAAGACCTGAAGCCCGGCGACGACCAGCGCGGCGGCGGGGCTGGCGCTGTAGTACGCCGCGACGTCAGCGGCCGACGCGTCGGGCAGGGGCAGGCTGCGGTCGCCGAGTGCGGTACCGGCGAAGGTCACCGTCAGGTAGGCGAGCAGGAAGACGGCGGCCCCGGTGATCGCGCGCGGTGCGGACATGGTGGCTCCTCTGAGGTCGGGCGGAATGGTTGCTCGACCTTCCCGCGGCAACGCCTGTGTCCGCGTCGGCGCAGAAGCGGCTTCGGGCCTACGTAACCGGACGTACGCCCAGCGCGGATCTCCGTACCGCGTCTCCGTACTTGCCCCGACGTGCCCGCCGCCGGAACGGGCGATCGTGGCCCGCATGACGAATCAGCTTGTGGTCACCGAGCGGCGCAGGCTCACCGCCATCCGCGCGGCTCGGTTGTTCGATGGTGCGGGCTCGGCCTTCGTCGCCGACCCGCTGGTGGTGCTCGACGGCGCCACGATCCTCGGCGTCGAGTCCGGCGGGACCGCGCCGGACGGAGCCGACGTCCTCGACCTCGGCGGGGCGACGCTCCTGCCCGGGCTGGTCGACACGCACGTCCACCTCGCCTTCGACGCCAGTTCCGAGCCGGTCGCCCGGCTCGCCGCGCGGAACGACGAGCAGGCGCTGGCCGCGATGGCCGAAGCCGGGCGGGCGTCCCTGCGGGCCGGCGTCACCACCGTGCGGGACCTCGGGGACCGCGGTTACCTCTCCCTGGCCTTGAAGAACCGCGCGGACCAGCCGACGCTCGTCGCCGCCGGGCCGCCGATCACGAGTCCCGGCGGGCACTGCCACTTCCTCGGCGGGGTCGCGGACGCGAGCGAGGCCGGGGTGCGGGCGGCGGTGCGCGAGCACGTCGAACGCGGCACCGACGTCGTCAAGATCATGGCCAGCGGCGGGACGATGACGCCGGGCACGCGCCAGGAATGCGCGCAGTTCGACCGGGACGTCCTGCGCGCCGCCGTCGACGAAGCGCACCGGCACGGGCTGCCGGTCACCGCGCACGCGCACGGCACCTCGGCCATTGCCGACGCCCTCGCCGCCGGCGTGGACGGCATGGAGCACGTGAGCTTCTGGTCCGCCACCGGCGTCGACCACTCCGAGGAGCTGCTGCGCGCCGTCGTGGACCAGGGCGTGGCCGTCGGGGCGACGGTCGGCATGGTGCCGGTCGAAGGCCTCGCTCCCCCCGAGGAGCTCGCCCGGCGCATGCCGGGGGTCATCGCGAACTACCGGCGGCTCGTCGAGCTCGGTGCGCGGATGGTCGCGGGCACCGACGCCGGCATCGCCCCGGTGAAACCGCACGGCGTGCTGCCGTGGGCGCCGCTGATGCTGCGCCAGATCGGCCTGTCGCCGGCCGACGCGCTGCGGGCGATCACCTCGGTCGCGGCGGGGGTGTGCGGGCTCGCGCACCGCAAGGGCCGCGTCGCGCCCGGCTTCGACGCCGACCTGCTGGCCGTGGACGGCGATCCGCTGGCCGACCCGCGGGCGCTGCTGCGGGTCCGTGCGGTGTGCGCGCGAGGGAGGTGGATCGCGTGAAAAAGTTCCTGAAAGCCCTGGTCGCCGGCCTGGCTCGGGCCGCGTGGTTCCCGGCGCCCATCTGGCCGGCCGGACCGAAGTTCCGCTGGCCCGGCGAACCACGCTGAACCGGCCCGGGAGCCGTATCGTTGCTGCTCATGGAGCGGGGCTTCGTCGGCCGGACCGGCGAGCTGGACCTGCTGCGCGCCCGCCTCGAGGAGGCACGGGCCGGGCGCGGCGGGCTCGTGCTCGTCGTCGGCGAGCCGGGCATCGGCAAGACCGGCCTGGCCCGCGAGCTGGCCCGCGACGCCGAGCGGGCGGGCGTCCCGGTCGGCTGGGGACGCGCGAGCGACGACGAGGGCAGCCCGCCCTACTGGGTCTTCCGGCAGCTCGCCCGCTCCCTGGACCGGCCATTCCCGACCGGGGACACCGGCGGCTCGGCGGAGGCGCGGTTCGCCGCGTTCGAAGCCTTCGCGGACGGCCTGCGCGAGGCGGCCGCGCCGCACGGCCTGCTCGCGGTGCTCGACGACCTGCAGTGGGCCGACGCGGCGTCGCTCGCCCTGCTCGTCCACCTGGCTCGCGACCTCGACCGGGCGCCGGTGCTGCTCGTGGTGACCTACCGCGACACCGAGGCGACCGGCCGGGAGGCCCTCACCGCGGCGCTGGCGGCGCTGGCCCGCGAGCCGGTCCTGACCCGGATCCGGCTGGCCGGGCTGACCGACGCCGAAGTCGTCGAGAAACTCGGTGGGGTCGCCCCCGAGATCGCCACGCTGGTCAGCCGCCGCTCGGGCGGCAACCCGTTCTTCGTGAGCGAGCTGGCCCGCCTGGCCGGCACCGCCGGGGACGCGCTGCCGGACGGCGTCGTGGACACCGTCCGGGCGCGGCTGGCCCGGCTGGGCGAGCCGTGCCGCGAGCTCGTCGCGACCGCGGCCGTGCTCGGCCGCGACGTCGACCCGGCCGCGCTCGCCGACGTCCTCGACCGGCCGGCGGCCGACGTCCTGACCGACCTCGACGAGGCCGCGGACGCCGGCATCGTCACGGCGGGAAGCTTCAAGCACGACCTGATCCGCGAGTCCGCGGCCGCCGGGCTGCCGACGGCGGCGCGGCTGAGGGCGCACGCCAAGCTGGCGGCGTGGCTCGAGCGGCGGGACCCGTCCCGGACGTCGGAGATCGCCCACCACTGGCTGGAGTCGCTGCCCGTCGGCGACGCGGCGCGCGCCACGCTGTGGGCCGAGCGGGCCGGCGACCAGGCGCTGGCCCAGCTCGCCTGGGAACGGGCGGCCGAACTCTATCGGCGCGCGTTCGACGCGGCGCCCGCCTCCGCCGCCGACCGGGCGCGGCTGCGGCTGCGGGAAGGGATCGCCCACCTGCGCGGCGGCGAGATCGAGCGTGGTTCGCGGGTCCTGGAAGCCGCCGCCGACGCGGCGCGCGACGCCGGCGACCCGGCCGTGCTGGGCGAAACGGCGCTGGCCATGGAAGGCCTGTCGGACCCCTGGGGCAGTTTCGACGGGGCCAAGATCGCGCGGGAGGCGCTCGCCGCGCTCCCCGCCGGCGACGATCCGCTGCGCGCCCGGCTGCTCGCGCTGCAGGCGGGCGAAGCGGGATTCCTCGGCGGCGACGAAGCCGAAGCGGTGTCCGCCGAGGCACTGGCGATCGCCGAGCGGCTCCGCGACCCGGACGTCCTCTGCTCGGCCCTGCGGGCCCGGCAGATGGTCCGGTCCGCACCCGACGGCGTGCGCGAGCGGCTCTCCCTCGCCCACCGCATGATCGCCCTCGGCGAGGACGGCGACGACGCAGATGTCGTGCTGTGGGGCCGGTTGTGGCGGTTCGACGCGCTGCTCATGCTCGGCAGGCTCGGGGAGGCCGAGCAGGAGCTCGACGCGCTGCGGCTGCTCGCCGAACGCCTCCGCCGCCCGCTCGCGCGGTGGCACCACCTGCGCAGTTCCGCCACGCTCGCCATCGCGCGCGGGCGGTTCGACGACGCCGTCGAGGCGCTTCAGCGGAGCTTCGCCCTCGTCGCCGACCGGGCGCACATGTCGCTGCAGGGCGTGCCGATCAGCGTGCTGGCCTCCATCGCGGGGCTCACCGGCCGGGCCGGCCTGGTGACGCCCGAGATGGAACGCATCTTCGCCGAAAACGCCCCGCCGTTCGTCGGGCTGCTGCACGCCGCGTGGCTGCTGCACGCCGGCGACCGGGACCGGGCGGGCGAGCTCTACCGCCGGGCTTCGGTGCCCGGCCCCGTGCCGGTACCCGCGACGCTGCCCGTGGCCGCCGCCACCGTGGAGCTGGGCGCGGAGTTCGGGCCGCCCGAGGCCGTCGAGCGGGCGGCGGCGCTCCTGCGTCCGCACGCCGGGCTGTTCGTGACCGGCGGCGCGGGCTCGATCCTCGTCACCGGCTCGGTCCGCCGCTACCTCGGGCTCGCGGCCGCGTCCGCCGGCCGGCTCGACGAAGCGGTCCGGGAGTTCAAGCTCGCCGTCGTGGCCAACGACGAAGCCGGTACGCCGCCTTACGCGGCGCTGGCCCGGTTCGGGCTGGCCAAGGTGCTGGCGCGGCGCGCCCGGCCGGGCGACGCCGACGAAGCTCTCGGGCTCGCCGCGTCCGTGTCGGCCACGGCCGATCGGCTCGGGATGGCGCCGCTTCACCGGGAGGCCGACGCGCTGTCGGCCGCGCTGCGCGGCGACACGCCGGGCCCGTTGACCCGCCGGGAACGGGAGGTCGCCGCGCACGTGGCCGACGGCTTGACGAACAAGCAGATCGCCGCCCTGCTGCACATTTCCGAGCGGACGGCGGAAAGCCACGTGCAGCACGCCCTCACCAAGCTCGGCTTCACGAACCGGGCGCGGATCGCGACCTGGGTGACGGCGAACGGGTCAGCGCGGGACCAGCGACAGCACGGCGTCGAGTAGTTCGGGTCCTTCGAGCAGCACGGGGTCGTTGTGGTCGGCGTCCGGGACCTCGACGAGCCGCGCCGACGCCGCCGCGGCCACCTCCCGGCTCTGGGCCGGCGGGACGACCGAGTCCCGGCCGCCCAGGACCACCACCGTGGGGACGCGCAGGCGGGCGACCTCGTCCCGGACCGGGAACCGGTCGCGCAGCAGCAGCCGCACCGGCAGGTACGGGTAGATCTCGGCGCCGACGGCGGCGAGGTCCACGAACGGCGACCGCAGCAGCAGCCCGGCCGGCGGGTGCTCGAGGGCGAGTTCGGCCACCACGGCACAGCCGAGGCTTTCGCCGTAGAAGAGGAGCCGCTCCGACGGCACGCGCCGGTCCTCGACGAGGAAGCGGTAGGCCGCGCGGACGTCGAGGGCCAGGCCGGCTTCGTCGGGGTCGCCGGGATTTCCGCCGTAGCCGCGGTAGTCGAACACCAGCACCGCGAGCCCCGCCTTCGCGAGCTTCGCGGCGAGCGGCGCCCGGCCGGCGCGGTTGCCGCCGTTGCCGTTGGCGACGAGGACGGTCGCCTTCGGGGCCGATCCGGTGGGCCGGACGAACCAGGCGCCCAGCTCCAGGCCGTCGGCGGTGCGGAGCCGGACGTCCTCGGCTCCGGGCGGGACGGGCACCGGCGTCGTGTCCGGCAGGTAGATCAGGCGGCGCTGGAAGATCCAGACGAGCGCCAGGACCAGGACGACGACCAGCACCAGCCCCAGCAGCACTCGCACCACCACGGTCTTAGTCAAGCGCACCCACCCGGGGAAACAACGACGCGGTTCGGACGTTGTAGAGGTCGATGAGCATTCTCCGATTCTCCGTCCTCGGCGACTCCTTGGCAGCCGGCGTCGGCAGCGCACGCGCCGAGGACACGCTCGGGCAGCGCCTCGCCCGGCGGCTGCGCGCGGCGGGCCACGCCGTGGACCTGCACGGCTTCGGGGTACCGAGAGCACGATCCGACGATTTGGAACGCCAGGTCGGCGCCGCGCTCGGCACCGGCGTGGACCTGGCGCTGATCGTGATCGGGACGAACGACCTCGCGAGGTTCGTCCCACCCGCGGTCGCGGCCGGCCAGTTGCACGACGCGGTGGCCCGGCTGGTCCGCGCCGGCGCGCGGGCCGTCGTGGTCCCGGCGCCGGACCTGGGGATCGTCTCGTGGGTGCCCGGGGCGTACCGGCAGCTGGTCTCCGCGGCGAGCGGTCAGTACGCGCAGGCCCAGGCCAACGCGGTCATCCGGGCGGGCGGCTCGGTGGCGGCTCCCGGCCCCGAGCTCAGCGCCCGCTTCGCCGCCGACGCCACGCTGTTCTCGGCCGACCGGTTCCACCCGTCGTCCGCCGGGTACGGGCTGATCGCGGACGCCTTGGCGCCCCACGTGCTGGCCGTGGCGGCCGATCTCGCCGCGTAACCTCGCGCTCATGACCGCGCTACCGAGCATTCCGGTCCTGGTCCGCACCTGGTTCGGTGACGACGGCGCGTGGGCCGCCCTGGCCGAGGAGGCCCGGACACCCAGCGAAGACGGCTTCCTGGCCAACGTCACGCCGGTGAGCGACCCGGCGTTCGAAGGCCTGAGCGTGGCAGCGTTGCGGGAGAAGCAAACGGCCGGGCCGATCGTCTCCTTCCTCGCCGACGAGAAGACCCTGACCGATGCCGAGCGCCCCATCCTGGCCGTGTGGGTGCTTCCGCGCCGGGACGGCGACGAGCGCGACCTCGAGCCGTTCCGGGTGGTGCCCGCCGAGTTGTGGAGCGTGGAGAACAACATCAACCTGGCGAACATGGACTGGGCGGACTTCACCCGCTCGGCGGGCGCGGACGGCGTCTTCCGCGGGTTCTGACGTCAGTACACCGAGCGCAGCAGCGCGGCCACCTCCGCCTCCGACGGCAGGCGCGGCGCGTTCTTGGTGACGCCGAACCGTTGGTCTCGGCGCCGGTGCCGGCCGTGGTGGGCACCCGTCGACGGGTTCGGGCCGACGTCCTCGTGGACGGCGTGCTCGATCCCGGCCGCGGCCAGGATCCGCTCCACGCGCTCGACGATCCCGGTGGCCCGCAGGCCGCGGTCGGTGACGACGAACACCCGCGCGTGGCCCAGGGACGCGACGAAACCGGGCAGCTCGGCCAGGACGCCGGGCCCGTGTTCGGTGCGGCCGGTGGGTTCTGGCCCGTCCCCGCGGTCGGGGTGTCGGCGCCGATCCGGGACTTCCGCGGCCGGGTCGTCGCCGCGCTGAACGTCTCCGCGCCCGCTGAACGTCTCCGCGCCCGCTGAACGTCTCCGCGCCCGCCGGACGGCTCGGCGAGCGCCTCGACGCCGCGGGCCGCGTCACCGCGGAAGCCGCCGAGCGGGTCTCCGCGCACCTCGGCTGGGAAGCACGCCCGAAACCGCCGCCACCGCCCGGCTCACCTGAGCCGCTTCAGGCCGGCCGGCCGCGCAGGAACAGCGCCGATCCCGCGCGGGCCACCGTGACGTGCCCGCTGACGACCTGGCCGAGCAGGATCGCCAGGACCAGCAGCAGCGGCACCCGCCACGAGCCGGTCTGCGTGTACAGCCAGCCGCAGGCCAGCACGCCGACGCCGGCGACCAGGTAGCCCACGCCCTGGACCACGGCCGACAGCGCGGGCGAGTCGTCCGCGCTGCGCACCGAAATCGTCGTCAGGGCGAACGCGAGCGACCCCATGCCCAGGCCGGTCACCCCGGCCCACAGCCAGGGCGCGGCCGCCGGGGCGACGAGCAGGCCGGTCACCCCGACGACGTTCGGGAGGGCCAGGACGACCACGAGGAGCGTCTGGTTCGGCCACCGCCGCGTCCAGCCCGGCACCAGCCACATCATCGGCAGCCCCAGCGCCATCGACAGCGCGAGGCACGCGCCCGCGGTCGCCGGGGAGACGCCGGCGTCGCGCAGGATCCCGGGAAGCCGGCCCATGATCAGGAACGTCACCGTCGAGACCAGTCCGAAGTAGACGGTCAGCGCGTACGGCCGCACCTTCCCGGACGCCGCGCGCGGCACCCGGAGCTCGCCGGGGGTGCGCTGCCACAGCTGCTGGGTCAGCACCGCCGCGACCGCCCACAGGCCGAGGCCGACCCGCCACGACGACGACGTCACCGCCGCCGGAGTCACCAAGGCCCCCACCGTGCTGCCCAGCCCGAGCCCGAGGGGGTAGGCGGCGGACCCCCGGGCCAGCAGCGGCAGCACGGTACCGAGCACGGCGAGGGACAGGCACGCCAGCACCGTCCCGACCAGCAGCAGCGCCGAGCCGCCCAGCACGCGCCCGGCCAGCGACGACGCCAGCCCGACCAGGGAGACGGTGACCGTCCGGTGCGTTCCGACGCGGCCGTAGAGCCACGGCGCCGCCCAGCCGCCGAGGCCGATCGCCCACAGCGGCAGCGCGACGAGCACCGCGGCGGTCAAGCCGCCGGCGACCGAGACGTCCGGCAGGGCGGCGCCCAGGCTCGTCACGGCCGGCCGCAAGTTCAGGGCCAGCGCGAACACCACGACCGCGGAAACGGCGGTACCACGAGACATCGCTCCTCCTCGCCGTCGAGGGTCCGGAGCCCCGGGCTCTGTGAGCAATGCTCCGTGGCCCGAGCGCGTCAGACATCCGTCACGTGACGGATGTGGGACTTCCCGCCCGCGGCGGCTGCAGGTGCGGATGCACGGCCGGAAAGCGCTTCCTCCACAGTGGATGGTCAGCGGGTCGGGTGGGCACCGCCGGTGACGTGCAGCGTCCGGTCGGTCAGGTGCCGCGCTCTCTCGGAAGCGAGGGAGTACGTCATCTCCGCGATGTCGCGGGGCGGCCCGCCCGGCCGTGGTGGGTCGCGGCGATCAGGATCGCCCACCGACGCCGACCTCCCCCGTGAGAGTGGCCGGCCGATACCTCGGCGGGAGGCCGCGGCGCTCCCGCCCGGCACAGACTCGGCACATGACCGCATCCGTCGTCGTCCGCCCGCAGCGGTGGGCCGTCCTCGCCGCCCACGCCGTGCCGCTGGTCACCATGCCGTCCGGGATCTGGCGGCTCTTCCTCGCCGCCGGCGTCGATCTCGGGCTGCGGCCCTATCACGCGATCGGGTTCGGCGAAGCCGGCTACATCGTCGGGCTGAGCGTTGTGTCCGAAGCACTGGCCCTGCTCACCCTGGGCCTCGTCCGGCCGTGGGGCGAGCGCGTCCCCCGGTGGATCCCCCTGCTCGGCGGCCGCCGGGTCGCGCCGTACGCGGCGATCGTCCCGGCGGCCGCCGGCGCACTGGCGCTGGCGGTGATCTGGGCGTACGCCTTCCGCGACTTCCCCCGGTTCGGGGCCGTCGCGTTCGCCGATCCGGGCTGGCACGTCCTGCTCGTCGCCTGTTACCTGCCGCTGCTGCTCTGGGCGCCGCTGCTGGCCGCCGTCACGTGGGCGTACTGGCGGCGCCGCCGGGCCGGGCAGGTGTAGCCGCCGGGCGGACCGGGTACCTCTCCGCGCACATCCTCGGAGGGAGCTGACATGGGAATTCTCGTCGGACTGCTGGTGATCTGGGCCGTCCTGGCCGTTCTCGGCATCGTCATCAAGGGACTCTTCTGGCTGATCATCGTCGGCGCGGTGCTGTTCGTCGCGACCGCGGTGATCGGATTCGTCAAGCGGGAGGCCCTCAGCCGCCGGCACTGATCTTTCGGCCGCCGAAACGGCCGACATCACGTTTTCGCGCCGGGATTGGCCGTTCATTGAGCGGCTCACCCGAAAGCGTGCTATTCGATCACTATGACCGAATCACCGAACTACCCGAACTATCCCGAATCCGCCGCCGCCGGCCAGCCGCCGGCTGCTCCCGCCCGGCCCGGTACGGTCGAAGGCGCTTTCTGGGCGTTCATCGCCTCGACCGTCATCGGGCTCGTCGGCGGCTTCCTGATCTTCGCCAGCCGCGACGCGATCGCCGACACGTTGCGCAATTCCAACAAACAAAGCGGCGGCAGCCTGACCGACGCGCAGATCGACCAGGCCGTGACCCTCACGATGATCATCGCGCTCGTGATCGCCGTGATCATCGCCGCGCTCTACCTGCTGTTCGCGTTCAAGCTGCGCGCCGGCCGGAACTGGGCGCGGATCGTGCTGACGGTGATCACCGCGCTGCAGCTGATCTCGCTGCTGGCCGGGCAGAGCACGATCCTCGGCTTCGTCAGCGTGGTCGCCGCCGTCGCCGGCGTGGTGCTGTCGTTCATGACGCCGTCCAACGCCTACTTCTCCGCCGGCAAGGTGGTCCGCTAGGACGATCGGACCGGGCCCGCGGAACCGCGGCGGGCCCGGTCCGGCTCGCGGACGACCGTCCAGGCGCCCGCCACGGTCAGCCGCCGAGGTGCTCGATCACGAACGCCGTCAGGAAGCCCAGCGTCGCGAGTAGGCCGGTGTACAGCTCGGTGCGTTCGAACGCCTCCGGGATCATCGTGTCGGCGATCATGGCCAGGATCGCCCCGGCCGCCACCGCTGTGATCGCCGCGATCGTGGCGGGCGGCGCCGTCCGCAGCAGGACGTTGCCCAGCAGCGCGGCGGCGGCGCTCGCGAGCGCGATACCGCCCCACACCCCGAAGACGTAACCCGCGCCGCGCCCGGCCAGCTTCATGCCCGCCGCGCTGGACAGGCCCTCCGGGACGTTCGAGATGAACACCGCCGCCAGCACCGCGACCCCCACTCCCCCGCCGCCGAGCAGGGACACGCCGAGCACGACCGACTCGGGCACGCCGTCGAGCAGCGCCCCGACCGCGATGGCCGCGCCGCTGCCCGCACTGTCCTGTTCGGACGGTTGCTGGCCGCCGGAACGCTTGCGGTGCCGGGCTCCCCGGCGCGCGAGGACGACGTTGATCGCGACGTACACGACCGCGCCGCCGAGGAAGCCGCCCGCGGTCGGCCCGAGGCCGCCGGCGCGCTGGGCCTCGTCGACCAGGTCGAAGGCGAGCGCGGAGATCAGCACCCCGGCCCCGAACGCCATGATCCCGGCGACGACCCGCCGCGACACACGAACCCACCACGCGGCCGCGGCGCCGAGCACCAGCGCGGCCCCGCCGACGAGACCCCACAGTCCCGCTTCCACCCATTGCGGCACGAAAGCCACCCTTCGCCGGAGTCACGATCTTTCCGGGGACTACCCACGCCCGCACTGGTTCAGTCCGCGGGATCGGCTCAGGTGGCAGGCGCCGGCCGTCGAACACGCGCAGCGCCGAAGGGTCAGCGACCGTCCCACGGACGGCCGGCCAGCAGGTTCGTCACCCAGCGTAGTGCGGTCTCGCACAGCGCAGCTTCGACGCCGCGCCGGTGGGCGACCACGTCGTCGTCGCACCAGAGCATCAGCGCCGTCGCGCCGCCCGCCGCCGGGGTCAGCCCGACCACCCAGCGCCGGCCGCCGAGGGCGAGGACCCGCTCGGCCGTGCTCCAGCGCCCACGGGAGCCGGTCACCGTCCACGCCGACATCCGGGCGAGCTCCGCGACCGTCCTCGCCCCGCTCTCGTTCCGGCCGTTCATGCCGCCACTGTCGCACGCCGGGACCACCGGGACCGGGAGGCCGGAGCTTGACACCGGCCTCCGGCGCGAGCGGCAAACCCGCGCATCCCGCGCCCGGTGTTTCCTACCGGCCCGTGCTGCCGTCGATCAGCTCGCGCAGGATGTCGGCGTGGCCGGCGTGGCGGCCGGTTTCCTCGATCAGGTGGACCAGCGCCCAGCGCATCGACGGCGGCGCGTCGCCGGGGCGGGCCACCGGCTCGGCCAGATCGGTGCACGCGTCGATGACCACGTTGGCTTCCTCGACGGCGGCCCGGTAGCCGGCCAGGAGCGCGGCGGCCGTCTCCTGTGGACGCGGCCGGAACGTACCGGGCCAGTCGGCCGTGCGCTCGCCGAGGAACGTGAAGCGTTCGACGTGCGTCAGGTGCCGCACCAGGCCCAGCAGCGACGTGCCCGACGGCACGCCGGGCGTGCGGACCTGCGGTTCCGGCACGCCCTCGGCCTTGGCGGCCACCGCGGCGCGCAGCTGGTCGAGGAACCCGCGCAGCACGTCCTTCTCGTCGGGGCCGGTCCGTGGGGGTGGGGTGTCCCGTCGGCGGGGCATGGTGAGTCCTCCTCGGTGGGTTCAGCGGGTGCGGCGGATCAGCAGCACGTGGGGAAGGTCGCGGCCAGGTCGTGCCGCTCGGCGGTGACCCGGTCGCTGAGCCCGAGGTCCCGCGCCCGGTCGGTCAGGCGCGCGATCGCGACGCCGGAGATGTCGGCCGCGGTCACGCGCCGGCCGCGGCGGGCGAGCCACAGCGTGTCCCCGCCGGCGCCGCTGCCCAGGTCGAGCGCCGCGCCCGGCGCCAGGCCGGCCACGACCTCGGCGAGCCGGACGTTCGCGCGGGGATCGGCTCGCGGCGTCGCGTAGTGGCCGTCCCGGAATTCGGTGGTGGTCATGAGCCCACCGTGCGCGGGGCGTGCCGAGGTGGCACGGTCTCTTGCGGTTTCGGCAAGATGGCCGCGTGACCGACGACTTCGAGGACGTCCTGCACGCCGTCGGCCCGCGGCTGCGGGCCCTGCGCCGCAACCGCGGCCTGACGCTGGCCGAGCTCGCCGTCACCACCGGGGTGTCGGAGAGCACGCTGTCCCGGCTGGAGAGCGGGCAGCGGCGGGCCACCCTGGAGCTGCTGCTGCCGCTGGCCCGCGCCTACCGCGTCCCGCTCGACGACCTCGTCGGCGCGCCCCGCACCGGTGACCCGCGCGTCCACCTCACCCCGCTGCACCGCCACGGCATGACGTTCGTGCCGCTGTCGCGGCGGCCGGGCGGCATGCAGGCGTACAAGATGATCATCCCGAGCAGCGACCCGCCGCTCGAGCCGGACCACCGGACCCACGACGGCCACGAGTGGCTCTACGTCCTCCACGGACACCTGCGGCTGGTCCTCGGCGAGCACGATCTGGTGCTGCCCCCGGGCGAGGCCGCGGAGTTCGACACGACGCTGCCCCACTGGCTCGGGAGCGCCGACGGGAAGGCCGTCGAGCTGCTCATCCTCTTCGGCCGGCACGGCGAACGCACGCACCTGCGCGCCCGCGCCGAGCGTGCCTGACCGGGTGTCCGGCCGGGTCGCGGTGAGGGCGCCACCGCGTCATTCATCGCGGGCGGGCTGAGCCCGGGATCGATTTCCGGAGAACGACCCGGCCGCGACGACGTCCGGCCGCGAATTTCCCAGAGTTCTCCCAGAACCTCCCAGGAACCGGCCAGGCGGCCGGGCCAGGCTCGCCGCCATGACCACCATCGAAGTGCGCGGCCTGACCAAGCGGTACGGCCCCGACACCGTCGTGGACGATCTGTCGTTCACCGTCGAACCCGGGCAGGTCACCGGGTTCCTCGGGCCGAACGGGGCCGGCAAGTCCACGACCATGAAGATGATCCTGGGCCTCGCCGCCCCGACGCGGGGTTCCGTCACCGTCGGCGGGCGCCGCTACCGCGATCTTCCCGTCCCGCTGACCGAGGTCGGTGCGCTGCTCGACGCCGGTGCCGTCCACGGCGGCCGGAAGGCCTACGACCACCTGCTGGCGCTCGCGGTGAGCAACGGGCTCCCCCGGCGCCGGGTCGGCGAAGTGCTCACCCGGACCGGCCTGGACGGCGTGGCCGGCAAGCGGGCCGGCGGGTTTTCCCTCGGCATGCGCCAGCGCCTCGGCATCGCGGCGGCCCTGCTCGGCGACCCGCGCGTGCTGATCTTCGACGAGCCGGTGAACGGGCTGGACCCCGAAGGCATCCGGTGGATCCGCGACTTCATGCGCTCCCTGGCCCGTGAGGGCCGGTCCGTGCTGGTGTCGAGCCACCTGATGAGCGAGATGGCGCAGACCGCCGACCACCTGGTCGTCATCGGCCGCGGCCGGCTCGTCGCCGACACCGCCGTCAGCGAACTCGTGCGCGGCGAAGGCACCGTACTCGTCCGCACGCCCGACACGGGCTTCGCGCGCCTGCTCGCCACGGCCGGAGCCACCGTGCGCGAAGGCGTCGAGGCTTCGCTGGTCGTCTCCGGCATGACGAGCGGAGAAGTCGGCAAGCTGGCCGCCTACCACGGCGTCGCGCTCGCCGAACTCACCCCGCAGCGCGTCTCGCTCGAAGACGCCTTCATGGAGCTGACCAAGGACAGCGTCGAGTACGAGGGAGCCGTCGCATGAGTTTCGCCCGTTCCCTCCACGCCGAGTGGATCAAGCTCCGCAGCCTGCGCTCGACCTGGTACACCCTGGCGTGCCTGCTCGTGGTCGGGCTCGGCATCACGGCCCTCACCACGAACGCCGCCGGGAGCCAGTACGCCGACGATCCGCGGGCTTGGGATCCCACCGCCTTCAGCCTGAAGTGCTACGTCGTCGCGCAGCTGGTCATCGGGGTGCTGGGCATCCTGGCCGTCACCGGCGAGCACGCGACCGGGCTGATGCGGACGTCCTTGACCGCCACGCCCCGCCGGCACCGGCTGCTGGCGGCGAAGGTGGTCGTGGCCGTCGGCGTCGCCGTGGTGGCGGGCCAGGTGCTGATGTTCACCGCGTTCCTGCTCTGCCAAGCCGTGCTGACCGCGAAGGACGTGCCGCACGCGCGGCTCGGCGATCCCGGTGTGCTCGCGGCCGTGACCGGCGGCGGGCTCTACCTCGCGGCGATCGCGCTGCTCGCGATCGCGCTCGGCACGCTCGTGCGGGCCACCGCGGGCGCGCTGGCCATCCTCGTCGGGATCGTCTTCCTGATGCCCGGCGTCGCGGGCCTCTTCCCGGTGTGGCTGCGCTGGATCTTCCACTACTGGCCGACGCTCGGCCCGGCCGCGGTCCTCACGACGGTCCCCGACCCGGAGTTCCCGCACCCCTGGCTGAACCTGGGCGGGATGTGCCTCGGGGTCGCGGTCGTGCTGGCCGTCGCGTTCGCCGTCTTCCGGCGCCGGGACGTCTGATGCGGGAGGTGGCCCGGGGCCTGGCCGCGGCCGCCGCCGCGCTGCTCGCCATGGCGGGCGTCGCGGCGGCCGGCCTGGCGCTGCTCGGCACCGGCGGCGCCGGGCTCACCGCGGCGGTCGTCGCGCTGGCCGTGGGCGGTTCGGTGGACGTCGAGGCGATGCCGGCGGGCGGGCTCCCGGTCGCCCTGCACGGCGACCTGCACGTGATCCCGCTGGGGGTTTCCCTTGCCGGGGCGGTGGTCCTGGGATGGCTGCTGCTGCGTCGCCGCGACGGCGGGCTGCTCGTCCGCGGCGCCGCGGCGGCGGTGGCTTTCCCGGTGGGGTTGACCGCGATCACGCTGCCGGCGCAGGGAAAACTCGCGCTGCCGACGGGCACCGGTGGGCCGGCGGGCTGCCTTTCCGGCGGGTCGCGCCTCCCGTTGCCCGGCCACCTGGACGCCGGATTCTCCGTGCCCGCCGGACCGGCGGTGCTGGGCGCGATCGGCTGGGCGCTCGTGGTCGTCGGCGCGTGCTGGCTCATCACGCGGTTCCCCGTCGTCGCAACGGTTTTCCGCGTCGCACGGTGGCCGTCGGCCGGGCTCGCCGTGGTGTGCTTGGCCGCCGCCTGGGCGTTCGGCGGCGCCGCGGCGGCCGGGGGTGTCCTGCTCGCCCTCCCCCAGCTGGTGTGGGGTGCCGTGCTGCTGGGTCTCGGCGTGCCGTGGACGGTGGCGACGACGGGCGCGCTCACCTGCGTTCCGGACCTCGGGAACTTCACGCCGGGGTTCTGGGCGTCCGGCGCGCTCCTGCTGGGCTGCGGCATCGCCGTCGCCGTCCGCCGGTCCGGCGGTCCGCTCCGGCGGGCGGCGGTCGTCGCCGCGGTGGCGGGTGGCGGATCGGCCGTCCTGACGCTGCTCTCGCGCGTTTCGGTCGACATCGCCGTGTCCGCGTTCGGCTTCTCGGTCCCGGTCCTGGACGCGCGGCTCACGGCGAACCCGCTGCTCGCCTTCGCGGCCGGCGCGATCGCCGGGTTCGCGGGCTGCCTGCTGGCCGACGCGATCTCCGTATCCTCGCGGGCATGGAAGCGATGACGTCCCGCGGCGGTGCCGAGCGGCTGCTGGTGGTGGACGACGAAGCCACCGTCCGCGAGCTGCTCTCCGCCGCGCTCCGGTTCGCCGGGTTCCGGGTGACGTCGGCGGCGACGGCGGGGGAAGCCGTCGCCGCCGCCACCGCAGAGCCGCCCGACCTGGTGCTGCTGGACGTCATGCTGCCGGACATGGACGGCTTCGAGGTCGTCCGGCGGTTGCGCGAGCAGCGCCGGCCGGTGCCCGTCCTGTTCCTCACGGCGCGGGACGGCCAGGCCGACAAGGTCACCGGCCTGTCGCTGGGCGCCGACGACTACGTGACGAAGCCGTTCGACCTGGCGGAGCTGATCGCGCGGATCCGCGCGATCCTCCGCCGGACCGCGGGCCACCCGGCCGACGTGCTGACCGTCGGCACCCTCGCCCTCGACGGCGAGGGGCACCAGGTGACGCGTGCGGGGCGGACCGTGCGCGTGTCCGCCACCGAGTTCCGGCTGCTGCGTTACCTGATGGAGAACGCCGGCCGGGTGGTGTCCAAGGCGCAGATCCTCGACCGCGTGTGGCGCGACGACTTCGGCGGGGACGCCAGCATCGTCGACACCTACATTTCCTACCTGCGCCGGAAAGTGGACACCGAGGAGCCCAAGCTGATCCACACCGTGCACGGCGTCGGCTACGTGCTGCGGGAGCCCCGGCGGTGAGGCGGCTGTCGCTGCGGGCCCGGTTGCTGCTGCTGACCGCGGGTCTCCTGCTGGCCGGCCTGACCCTCGCCGGCGCGCTGGTCTCCGATCGGCTGGAGCGCTTCCAGCTCGACCGGCTCGACGGCCAGCTGCGCTCGATGACCGAGCTCATCTCCCTCGCCGCGGCCCCGCCGGCCGGGCAGCCCGCCGTGCGTCCCGACCTCCTCGACCCCGCGCTCGACCTGTTCGGCACGCCGTACTTCGTCTACCTGGACGCCGATGGCGCGGTGGCCGGCGGCTTGCACTCCTCGCGGGTGGCCGGCCAGGCGCTGCCGCCCCTCGACGCGTTGCGCACCGTCCCCACCGACGGGACGGCCGTCGACCTGCCGGCCGCCGACGGGTCGGAACGCTGGCGGGCCCTCGCGCGGCCCGCCGTCCACTGGGGCGGGACGGTGGTTTCGGCCGCGCCGCTCGCCGAAGCCGACGCCACGATCACCCAGCTGCGGGTGAGCAGCCTGGTCACCGGGGCCGGGCTGCTGGTCGTGCTGACCGTGGCCGGCTGGTTCGCCCTCGGCCGGGGCTTGCGGCCGCTGCGCCGCATCGAGCACACGGCGGCCGCGATCGCCGGCGGCGACCTCACCCGGCGCGTGCCGGTCCTCGCGCCGCCCCGGACGGAGATCGGGCACCTCGCGGCGTCGCTCAACACCATGCTCGGCCAGCTGGAGGAGGCCTTCGCCGACCGGGCGGCGTCCGAAGCGCGGATGCGCACGTTCGTCGCGGACGTCAGTCACGAGCTGCGCACGCCCCTGTTCGGCATCAAGGGTTCGACGGAGCTCTACCGGATGGGGGCGCTGCCCGAAGCGTCCGATGTGGACGACGCGATGCGCCGCATCGACCGCGAAGCGACCCGGCTCACCGCGCTCACCGAGGACCTGCTGCTGCTCGCCCAGCTCGACGAGGCGCCGGAGGAGCAGCTCGACCGCGCGCCGATGGACCTGCGCACCCTGGCCGGCGACGCCCGCCACGACCTGCGGGCCCTCGATCCGTCCCGCCCGGTCTCCCTGACCGGACCGGGCGGGATCGGGCTGCCGGGCCCGGCCCCGGTCGACGGCGACGAAGCCCGGCTGCGGCAGGTGGTCACGAACCTGGTGGGCAACGCGGCGGCCCACACCCCACCGGGCACGCCCGTCCGCGTCGGCGTCGGCACGGCGGCGGGCCGAGCGGTGCTCGAGGTGGCCGACGAGGGCCCGGGCATGACGGCCGAGCAAGCGGCGAAGGTGTTCAACCGGTTTTACCGGGCCGACCGGTCCCGGACCCGGTCCGGTGGCGCGGACGCGGGTCTGGGGCTGTCGATCGCCCGGTCGCTGGCCCGGGCGCACGGCGGCGACGTCGAGCTGGAGACCGTCCTGGGTGAAGGCGCCTGCTTCCGGCTCGCGGTGCCGCTGCTGGAGTGACGGTCAGCGCCGGAAGTAGCGCAGCGGGTGGGCGACCCAGTAGAAGTTCAGGTCGTAACCCCAGCCGAACGACTTCGGGGTCCAGAACCGCCGGTCGGCCGGGTTCCAGACGCGGGCCCGGAACCGCTTGGCGCTCGGGCGGCGCCAGTCGTACGGGACGCCGGCCGCGTGTCCCTGGGGTTCGATCGGCTCTTCGGGTCCGGCCATCGTCATCACCTTCCCCGACCAGGGTGTACCCGCGGGTGATCAGTGGTCAACCGGCGGTGCGCTTGATGACGAACACGGCGCACCGGCGCGACCTACGACATCGACGGCGGTCAGCGGTTCGGCTGGTGACCCGGAACCGGGCCGAGAGCCTCGACCAGCTCCGCCACCCGGTGGTGCGCCTCCAGCGGGTGGCGCAAGCGGCTTTCCGGGTGGATCGTGTAGTGGTTGCGGCGGCCCACGCGGTCGCGCTCGACGTAGCCGTCCGCGATCAGGTCCGCGAGGATCAGCTGCACGCCACGCTCGGTGATGCCGACGCGCTCGGCGATGTCGTGCAGCCGGTGGTCCGGATCCTCCGCCAGGCACAGCAGGACGTGCGCGTGGTTGCTCAGGAACGTCCACGTGGCCATGGGAGCAGCTTAGCCGTCCACACTTGACAGACGAAGCGCAGTTCGTCATTCTGGAGGAGACGGAGGGGAGTACCCGCCCGGTCCGGCATCGTCAATCCGGCTGCCACTGCGCAGACCCGGTGCCGGCACCACGTTCGCGTGGTCGGGGAGACCTCCGGTTCGCCACCGAACCGGAGGAATGTGCTGTGACCGTCCCCTTCTGGGCCTGGGCCGCCGTGCTGGGCGTCATCCTGCTCATGCTCGCGGTCGACTTGTTCGCCCACCGCAAGGCGCACGTCGTCGGCGTCCGCGAAGCGCTGACGTGGTCCGGCGTGTGGGTCGCGCTGGGCGTCGCGTTCGGTGCCGTCGTGTGGTGGGTCTGGGGCGCGGAGCTCGCGGGCCAGTACTTCGCCGGGTACGTGATCGAGAAGTCCCTGGCCGTCGACAACGTCTTCGTGTTCGCGATCATCTTCGGCTACTTCGCCGTGCCTCGCGAACACCAGCACCGCATCCTGTTCTACGGCGTCATCGGCGCGCTGGTCTTCCGGGCGGTGTTCATCGCCGCCGGGTCGGCGCTGCTCGCCAGTTTCGCCTGGATCCTGTACGTGTTCGGCGCTTTCCTCGTCCTGACCGGCATCCGGATGGCGGTGCACCGCTCGGAGTCCGTGGACTACGACCAGAACGTCGTCCTGCGGGTCTTCCGCCGGATCGTGCCGTCGACGGAGGTCCACCACGGCAAGAAGTTCCTCGTCCGCGAGGCCGGCCGCTGGGTGGCGACGCCGCTGCTGGCGGTGCTGGTGCTGATCGAGGTCACCGACATCGTCTTCGCGGTCGACTCGATCCCGGCGATCTTCGCGGTGACGCAGGAACCGTTCCTGGTGTTCACGTCGAACGCGTTCGCCATCCTCGGCCTGCGCGCGCTGTACTTCCTGCTCGCGGACCTCATGCACCGGTTCGTCTACCTCAAAATCGGCCTGGCGCTGGTCCTCGTCTGGGTCGGCGTGAAGATGCTGCTGCTGGAGATCTGGAAGATCCCGACGGGCCTCTCACTGGGTGTGGTCGGCCTGATCCTCGCGACGGCGGTCGTCGCCAGCCTGCTCAAGACGCGCACGGCTTCTCCGGAAGGGAAAACCCGATGAAACGACTCACGACGGCAGCCATCGTCAGTGGCCTCCTGCTGACCCTCACGGCGTGCGGCGTGGCGTCCGAAACCGCGGACCAGGTCGGGAACGCGGCCACGACGGTCGGCGTGTGCACCGAAGCGGTGCGGATCGCCACCGCCACGCCGGATCTCGGCGACCCGCAGGCCGCGGCGGACCGCGCGCACGCGGCCGGCCGGGAGCTGGCGGACCTCGCGGAGCGGGCCGGGAACACCACGGCCGGCGAGGCGATCGGGTCCTTGGCGACCACGCTGCGCGAAACCACGGTCGACGACCTCGTCACCGGCCCCGCGAACTGGGTGCAGCGCAAGACCGAACAGGTCACCGCGCTGACCAAGGCGTGCGGCCTCTGAGCGAACTCCGTGTCCCGGAAGGCATCACGCGTGATCGGACGGGCATCCCGCGTGATTGGCGGGGCATCACCCGGCTCCGGGGCCGGTCTCAGAGGACCGCGAGCCGGTCGAGGAGCCGCTCGGCCTGCTTGATCTCCGCGCTGAGCGGGTGGTCTTCCGGGATGTGCGGGAGGCCGCCGTCGGCGAGGCGGAACGCTTCCCGCAGCGGCGTGTCCGGGAGCAGTCCGCCGGACAGCCGCAGCGCCCGCACCGCGCCGAGCAGCTCGCACGCCAGCACCGTGCGGTAGGCGGCGGTGGCGGCGACCGTGCTGCGGACGGCGTGCGTGGAGAAGCTCGCGTGGTCCTCCAGCCCGCGGGAGATCACGGCCGTGCCGAGGGTGACCGGCGAGGCCGCGTGCCGCAGCGTGCCCAGCGCGTCGTGGGCGACGTACTCCAGGATCATGATCCCCGAGCTGCCCGCCGGCCCCTCGGCGAGGAACGGCGGGAGCCCGCTCAGGTCCGGCTCCACGAGGTCGCCGAGGCGCGCCGTGGACAGCTCCGCGACGTGGTGCAGCGCCGCCCGCAGCTGGTCGAAGGCCAGCGCGACGTGGGCGGTCGAAAACTGGCCGTGGTGGTAGGCCTGCTCGGTCTCGACGTCGATCAGCGGGTTCTCCGCGGCGGCGTTGATGTCGATCGCCAGCACCCGTTCGACGGCGGCCGCGGCGTCCAGCGCCGGCCCTTGCACCTGCGGGAACGCGCGCAGCCCGAACGGGTCCTGCAGCCGGCGCCCCTCGGGCAGGTCGCCGGCCGCGGTCAGCAGGCGCCGCATCTCGGCGGCGCACCGGACGGCGCCCGGGTGCGGCCGCGCGGCGTGAACGCGCTCGGAGTACGCCTCGGCCGAGCCGCCGAGCGCGCAGAACGTCAGCGCCGTGACGACGTGGCTCGCGGCGAGCAGCCGGCTCAGGTCGTGCCACGCGAGCACCGCCTCGCCGAGGGTGGCGGCGTTGCTGGAGATGAACGCGAGCGCGTCGCCCGGGCTGATCGCCACCGGGTCGAGGTCACCCGCCGCCCACGGCAGCTCCCCCGCCAGCGTCAGGGCGATCTCCGCGAGCTGGGCGAGGTCGCCGGTGCCGATCGCGCCCCGCGAGTGGACGTGCGGGAGCGCGCCGACGCGCAACGCCGTCTGCAGCACTTCCAGCAGCCGCGGGTGCACGCCGCTGCCGCCGGCGGCGAGCTGGTTGAGGCGGATGGCCATCACCGCGCGCACGGCGTCGTCGGGCAGCGGCTCGCCGGTCCCGCCCGCGTGGCTGCGCAGCAGGCGCAGGCCGTGGTGGTCGGCCGACTCCGGGTCGACGACGGTGTGCCGGTTCGCGCCGACCCCGGTCGTGCGGCCGTACACCGCGCGCTTGGCGCCCAGCTCGACGGCCAGCTGATAGCTCGACTCCGCCCTCTGCACGGCGTCGGCGCCGAGCTCCGTCGACGCGCTGCGCCGGGCCACGCGCACCACGTCGGCGCAGCGGAGGCCGGTTCCGCTGATCTCGATGCGGTTGGTGTCGGTCATCGCCACCTCTCTTGACAAGTTTTCATTCATTCCTAAGGTGACATGAAACTACTGATTCACACAAGGACGGAGACCCGGGTGTCCCGGTCGCTGCACGAGCTGCTCACCGCCCACCGGCTGACCCCGGCGCAGCGGCGCATCGCCAGCTACCTCGCCGACCACGCGGCCGAGGCCGTGGCGCTCACCAGCGCCGAGCTCGCCGAGTACGCGCAGGTCAGCCAACCTTCCGTCACCCGGTTCGTCGCTTTGCTCGGGTTCGACGGCTACGCCGGGTTCCGCCGCTACCTGCGCGAGGCCGCGGCCGAGCCCGAGCCGGAGTGCGGCGGCAACAAGTTCCAGGACGCCATCGACGCGGACCTGCGCACCCTGGGCGCGTTGCGGGCGCAGCTGACCGACGACACCCGGCTGCGCACAATCGCGGCGGAGCTCATGGAGTCCGTCCCGCTGGTCGTGACGGGCTACCGCGTCTCCGCCGCGCAAGCCGCGTCCTTCGCCTATCTGGCCACGAAGATCCACCCGGACGTCCGGCTGCTGACCGACTCCGGCAGCGTCTTCGGCGACTCCCTGCGCCACGCCCACCGGTGCGGCGCGCGGACGCTGGTCCTGGTCGCGCTCCCCCGCTACCCGCGGGAAAGCGCCGCCGCGCTCGAGCAGGCCCGCGCGCTCGGCCTGCGCACCCTGCTGATCACGGACCGGCCCGTCACGGCGCTCACCCCGCTCGCCGACGACGTGCTGAGCGCGGGCGTCGCGTCGGAGTTCGTGTTCGACTCCCACGCCGCGGTCGTCTCGCTGACCGTGGCGCTGGTCGAGGCGATGGCCGACGCGGCCGGCGCCACGGCCCGGCAACGACTGGAAGGCTTCGAAGACTATGCCGCAGAGCAAGACCTCTTCCTCCCCGAGTGAAGGGGTCACCGCGTTCGACGACGTCCCGCTCAACCGGTTCCACCTCCGCATCACGGCGCTGACGTTCTGCGCCAACTACTCCGACGGCTACGAGCTGGGCATCATCAGCATCGCCCTGCCGGTGATCGCTTCGTCGCTCGGCTTCGGCGCGGTCTGGGAGGGCTTGCTCGGCGCGTCGGCGCTGATCGGGATCTTCCTCGGCAGCGTGCTGGTCGGCTGGGCGGCGGACAAGGTCGGCCGCCAGCGACTGTACACTTTGGACTTCCTGCTGATCGCCGTCGCGTCGGCCGCGGAGTTCTTCGTCCAGGATCCGGTGCAGCTGTTCGTCCTGCGGCTCTTGATCGGCATCGGGATCGGCGCCGACTACGCACTCGGGCCGACGCTCGTCGCGGAGTTCGTCCCCCGCAAGTACCGCGGCGGGCTCCTGGCGTCCCTGACGGTGCTGTGGACCGTGGGCTACGTCGCGGCGTTCTTCCTCGGCAACTACCTGGTTTCCCTGGGCGGCGACTCGTGGCGCTGGCTGCTGGCGACGAGCTGCGTCCCCGCGATCGCCGTGGTGCTGCTGCGCATCGGTGTCCCGGAGTCCCCGCGCTGGCTGCTCACGCAGGGCCGCCTCGACCAAGCCCGCGCGGTGGTGCGCCGGCTGCGCGGCGACGAAGCCGCGTTCGAGCAGCTGGTGGCCACCCACCGCCCGGAGCGGCGGGCGCGCTACCGCGAGCTGTTCGGCAAGCAGTACCGGCGCGCCACGGCGTTCGGCGCGATCTTCTACAACGCGCAGGTCATCCCGTACTTCGCGATCTACACGTTCCTGCCGCTGGTGCTGCTCAAGATCGGCATCGGCGAGGAGGACACGACCAGCGACGGCGTGCTGAACCTGTTCCTGCTGCTGGGCAGCTTCGGCGGCCTGTGGCTGGTGGCGAAGATGACCCGCCGCGGCCTGACGATCTGGTCGTTCGTGGTGCTGATCGTGACGATGGCCCCGATGGCGCTCTGGCCGGACGCCCCGACGGCCCTGCTGTTCCCGCTGTTCCTGGTCTTCACGTTCACCATGTCGGCGGCGGTCAACCTCGACCAGGTGTACCCGCCGGAGCTGTTCCCGACGGACCTGCGCAGTTCGGGCGTAGGGCTGCTCAACGGGTTGAGCCGCGTGGGCTCGGCGATCGGCACGTTCCTGCTGCCGCTCGCCCTCGACGGAATCGGCTTCTCCCCGACGATGCTGATCCTGACGCTGGTCCTCGTGGTGGGGCTCGTGGTGTCGGTGAAGTGGGCCCCGGAGACGAAGAACGCCATGCTGGACTGACGCGTCGTGAGTGCTCAGCCGGGTTCTGACCCGGCTGAACACTCACGACACGCGGTCAGGACGGGCGGTTCGCGTCGGGGATCTCGATGCTGATCGGCTTCCCCTCCGACAGGAACAGCAGCGCCGCCTGGCGGAGGAACTCGTCGAACGTCCAGTACGCCGCCGGGGCCAGCGGGAACGGCAGAAGCCCCTCGCGGACCGCGATGAACGGGCCCCACGCCACGTCCAGCAGTGGGTCCCAAACCGGCTCGCGGGGGATGCGCAGCCCGTCCGCGATCCGGTCACCCAGCATGAACCGCGTGAACGCGCCGAGGACGTGCGTGCTCAGCACGCCACCGTCCACCGTGGACCCGAGGTTGAGCAGGATGTCGGCCAGGGCGAGGCCCTCGTCGGTCGGGGCCAGCACCGGGGTCAGGATCTGCTCGGCCTGGGAATTCGCCTCGGGCCACGACGCCGGGATGTACTCGTCCATGATGCCGAGCAGGTGCGCGGTCAGCTGCCAGGAGTGCAGGAACCCGTCGGACTCCGCCCGCGGGATCGGAACCTCCCACGACGTCAGCTTGCCCATCACGGTCGTCGGCAGGCTGTGCCACGTGACGAGCATGTCCCGCTGGCTGATCGGCACCGTCTGGTCCGCGGTGCCCGTCCACTGCGGCGACTGCGGCAGGAGGTGGCGCACCGCGGCGTGCACCAGCCGGGTCTTCACGCACGTCACGATCATCTCGCCGTCGGCCGCGAAGGCATTGCGCGTCATGACGTCGTAGCCGAGCTTGGCGGTCTTGGAGATGCGGTCCTTCATGGCCGCGCCGCCCTTGGAGTAGTACACCGCGCGCGCCTCGTGCGGGATGACCGTGCTCATCATCCCGCTGGCCAGGCCGTACAGCACGCCGAGGTAGAGCCCGCGCTTTTCGGTGAACGCGAACGACTTGGCGAGCTTGCCCTGGTCCGTCCAGGACGGCAGCTGCCGCGCCCGCTCGACGAAGTCCCGCACGTCCGCGGGCAGGCCGCCGGGCAGCGCCTGGCCGTTCTTCTTCCACGTCCGCAGCAGCGCGTTCACCGTCGGCACGTCGCCGCGGTCGATGACCGACGCGAGCAGGACGTCGGCCTCCGGGTCCCACACCCAGCGGGGATCCGCGCCCGCGCCGGTCCGGGCGACCGACGCCGCCGCCGGCCACGTCCACAACGCCGGCGACGCCACGGTCACCGCGCCCAGCACACCCAGCGCCCCGCCGCGCTTCAACGCGAGCCGCCGGTTGACTTCGTCCTTGGCCATCGCTTCTCCTCCGGAGCCGAAATCGACAGTGATGCTCGAGCGTTCAGGTACATTGATACGCGACTTGTCTCTCTGTATCAGAGCATGTCGTGCTCCCGGTCACAAGACCTAGGGTGGAAGGATCAGGAGGTGGCTGTGGAATCCGTGGGGTCGCCGTTCACCGCCGCGCCGGGCGCGGAGTCGTTGCTGGAGCGCGCGTACATCGACGCCGTCGAGCAGGTCGGCGACGCCGACGAGATCCGCGTGCGCGTGCTCGACGCGGCCTACGAGCAGTTCTGCCGGATGGGCATCCAGCGGTCCACGATGGAAGACGTCGCCAAGCGGGCCGGGCTGTCGCGCATCACGGTCTACCGGCGGTTCGCGACGAAGGACACGCTCGTCGAGCACGTCGTGCGCCGCGAGTACCGCCGCTACTTCGACCGGTTCCTCGTCGAGATCAAGCAGGCCGAGACGGTCGCCGACCGGGTCGTGCTCGGCTTCGTGAGCTCACTGCGCGCCATCCGCGGCAACCCGCTGATCGGCGGGCTGATCGCCGCGGAACCGGGCCTGCTCGCGTCGTCGATGATCACCGACGACGGGCGCACGCTGGCCACCGTGCGGGAGTTCGTGGCCGGCCAGCTCCGGCAGGAGCAGCACGCCGGGAACGTGCCGGCCGGCCTGGACGCCGACGTCGTGGCCGAGCTGATGGTCCGGCTCTCCGCCTCCTTCCTCGCCATCCCCAGCCACGTCATCGACCTCGACGACGAGGAGCAGCCGGCCGCACTCGCGCGCCGCTACCTCGTCCCCATGCTCGAGGCCTGAGCGACCGCCCGGATCGCCGCCCGGATCCGCGGATAGGTCCCGCAACGGCAGATGTTGCGCAGGCCGTCCAGGTCGGCGTCGGTGAGTTCGCGGTTCTCGGCGGCCACCCGCCGGACCAGCGCGACCGCGGCCATGATCTGGCCCGGCTGGCAGTAACCGCATTGGGCGACGTCGTGGTCGAGCCACGCTTGCTGCATCGGGTGCAGGTCCTCCCCCGTCGCGAGGCCTTCGATCGTGGTGACCTCGTCGTCCGGCCCGACGTCGGAGACGGGGATCGCGCACGGGTTCACCGCCTTCCCGTTGAGGTGGCTGGTGCACGCCTTGCAGACGTTGATGCCGCAGCCGTACTTCGGCCCGGTGAGGCCGAGGACGTCGCGCAGCACCCACAGCAGGCGCACGTCGCCGGGGACGTCGACGGTCACCTGCTCGCCGTTGACGCGGAAGGTGTATGCGGGCATCGGCGGGCTCCTCAGAAGGCGTGGCGCAGACCGTCGGTCGGCGACGCGGGCACCGGCGGGACGGTCGGCTTGGGCTCGAAAGACAGCGTCGAGTGGTTGATCGGAAAGGTCGTCGGCATGGTCCCGGTGGCGCGGCCGTACGCGCACGCGACCGCCGCCACCGAAGCGGCGACCCCGAGCTCCCCGGCCCCACCAGGCCGGTCCGAAGTGCTCGGCATGACGATGACCCGGACGTCCGGCGGCGTGTTCCACTGCCGCGTGTAGAAGTAGTTGTCCCAGCTGGCTTCCAGGAAGTGGCCGTCCTTCAGGTGCAGGCTCGAGGTCAGGGCCAGCGCGATGCCGTCCATGATCCCGCCCGTCATCTGGGCCTCCAGGCCGAGCGGGTTCACGGCGAGCCCGACATCGACCGCGAACACGGCCTTGGTGACCCGTGGCCCGGCGACGCCGTCACGGATCGGCCGGTTCACCGTCCCGGGCCGGCAGTCGATCTCCACCAGCGCGGCGCTGACGGAGTGGTACTCCGCGTGGAAGGCGATGCCTTGGGCGGTACCGGACGGCATCGGCCGTCCCCAGGAACCGGCGCCGGCGACCGCGTCCAGCACCGCCCGCGAACGGTCGTCGGGCAGGACACCGCGCCGGAAGCGGTGAGGATCCTTGCCCCGTTCGACGCAGAACCGGTCGACCATGAGTTCGCGGGCGCAGGCGACGTCCGGTGAATAGACGTTGCGCATGCTGCCGGTGTTGAAGCCTTTTCCGGTCTCGGCGAGCAGCTGGGTGGTGACGCCGAAGCGGTACGGCAGCGCCTGGCTGAGCTGGAAGAACGTCTCGGAGAACCCGATGTCCCCCACCGGAAGCTGCGCCGCGAGCGCGGTGACGACCTCGCCGAACCCGTGGCCGAGGTCGGTGGACACGCTGGTGTGGCGCTGGTCGTAGCCGAGGACGGTGTCGCCCGCGTACGAGATGCGCACCCGCGACGTCGCCATCGGGTGCGTGCGGCCCTGGCGCGCGTCGTCGGCGCGGTGCCACATGAGCTTGACCGGCTTGCCGACCTTCTGCGACACCTCGGCGGCTTCGAGTGCGGCGTCGAAGAACAGCTTGCGGCCGAACGAACCGCCACCCTCCACGACGTGCACGGTGACGGCGTCGACGGGCAGGCCGAGCTTCGCCGCGATCGTCTGCCGGGCGACGATCGGCGACTTGAGCGACGCCCGGATCTCCGCCCGTCCGGGCCGCACGTCGGCCACCGCGCAGTTCGGCTCCAGCGCGCTGTTGCCGCGGAAGTGGAACGTGAACCGGCTTTCCAGCGTGGGCACCGGCGGCGGAAGCCCGATCGGCAGTTCGGCCGCCGCCAGCTCCCGCAGCACGGTGTCGTCGGACTTCCCTTCCACCGTCCCGGGTCTCCACGTGACGCGCAGGGCCCGCACGGCGTCGATGCACTGCCCGAACGTCGCCGCCCGCACCGCGACGCCGGTGGAGATCACGACGACGTCGGTGACGCCCGGCAGAGCCCGGACCTCGGCGAGGTTGGCCACCGAGCCGACGGTGCCGTTGATCGTCGGCGCGCGGCACACCATCGCCGGCAGCGCGCCGTCGACGCCGAGGTCCATCGCGAATTTCTTGGCCCCGGTCACCGCCGCCCGCGCGTCGACGCGGCCGTGCGACGTGCCGATCACGGTGAACTTCTCGCGCGGGGTAAGGGAAACCGGCACTCGCAGCGTGCGCGTGCTCGCGGCCTTCACCGCGAGAGCACCGATCCCGACGCGGTCACCGGACGGCGTGGTGACCACCCCGCCGGCAAGCGTCAGCCCGGCGACCGGCACGCCGAACTCGGCGGACGCGGCCCGCAGCAGCCGGTCCCGGGCCAGCGCCGCGGCGACCCGGATCGGGGTGTACGTGGCGATGGTCGTGTTGGACGCGCCGGTGAGCTGGTTGAACACCAGGTCCGGCCGCGCGTCGGCCAGCGTCACGCGGACCGCCTCCACCGGCACGATCAGCTCTTCGGCGATCAGCATCGCCGTCGACGTCGTGATGCCCTGGCCGACTTCGGCGCGAGGCAGCGCGAACGACACCGTGCCGTCCCGGCCGACCTCGACGGTGACCAGGCCCGACGTCGGGGCCGCGGCGAGGGTCAGGACGTCGTTGAGGTCGAAGAGGCCGGTGATCTGCGGGGACGGCGCCGCCGCTTCGGTCGTCTCCGCGAGGCCGAGCTCCGCGGCGGCCACCAAAGTGGGCGCCGCGAGGACGAAACCGAGGAACCGCCGTCGCCCGAAAGGATCACCCATCTCGTCGCCACCCGCTCAGCTCGGCCGGTTGATCTGGGGGATGTCGATCGTCGTGCCCTGGCCCTTGGTGAGGTAGAAGAGGATGTACTGCCGGACCGCTTCGTCGAGGACCCACGCCCCTTCGGGAACCAGCGGCAGCGGGAGCAGCCCCTCCCGGAACGCCACCAGCGCCGGCCAGGCCAGGGCGACCGCCGGACCCCAGAGCGGTTCGCGGGGGATGCCGTCCCAGTCGGCCACCTGATCCCCGACCAGGTAGCGCGCCAGCGCGTTGCACAGCGGACGGCTGATGCTCGCGGGGCTCGTCTGCTCGGCGAGCTGGCCGAGCAGGATGTCGGTGAGCTCGACGCCCTCCCCCGTCGGCGCCATGGCCGGCGGCAGTACCTGGTCGGACTGCGCGTTCGCCGCGTCCCAGGTGGCGGGGACGTACTCGTCGCGGACGCCGAGCAGGTGCGCGGTCACCTGCCACACGTGCAGGTAGGCCGCGGAGTCGGCGGGCTTGATCGGCACCTTCCACTCGCGCATCTTGCGCATCGCGAAGGTCGGCAGCGTGTGCCAGGTGACCAGGATGTCGTTCTGGCTGATCGGCACGTCGCCGGTCCAGTCCGGCGACTGCGGCAGCAGGTGCCGCACGGCCGCGTGGACGAGCCGGGTCTTCACCGCCTGGACCGCGCAGGTCCCGCCGGGCCGGTAGGCGTCGAGGGAGCCGACGGCGAAACCGAGCATGCTCGTCTTCGCGACGCGGTCCTCCATGTCCGCCCCGCCCTTGGAGTAATAGACCGAACGGGCCTCCTTGACGATGGCGGTGCTCAGCATGCCGCCGCCCACACCGTTGAGCAGGTTGAGGTACAGCCCGCGCGTTTTGGTGAACTGCGCCGCCGCCTCCAGCTTCCCCGGGTCGGCCCAGGACGGCAGCTGCCGCGCCTGTTCCATGAACGCGCGCAGGTCCGCCGGCAGCCCGTCCGGGAGCGGCTGGTCGTTGCGCTTCCAGCCGCGCAACAGCCGGTTGACCTCCGGCACGTCCCCGCGGTCGAGCAGGGAGGCCACCAGCGGGTCGGCCTCTTCGTCCCAGACCCAACGGGGATCGGCGCCGGGCCCGGACCCGGCGACCGAGCCGCTCGGCGACCACGTCCAGTTCATCAGGGTTCGCGCGTGCGCCGGGGTGGCGACGCTCAGCGCGCCGAGGGCCCCCAGCGTGCCGCCCGAGATCAACATCTTGCGCCTGCTGAGCTTCGCCACGAACTCCTCCTTGAGTTCCGAGCACGGAGATATAAAGATACATATCACGTAGCCTTGTATCTCTACAACCGCCGGGAGCACTCGTGAGCCTGACCACCGAGCAACGCGACTTCGTCGCCGCCGTCGACGACTTCTGCCGCCGGGAGGTGGGCGACCGGACCACTCCGCACGACGACGCGCTGTACCGGAAGATGGCCGACCTCGGCTGGCTCGGCCTCGCCGTCCCGCAGGAGTACGGCGGGGCCGGCCAGGGGATGCTGGACCTGGTGCTGTTCCTGGAGACGACGGCCTACCACCAGGCACCCATCGGCGGATTCGGCACGTCGGTGATCACCGCGGCGTCGTACGAGAAGTTCGCTTCGGAGGAGCGCAAGCGCGAAGTGCTCGGCGACTTCCTTCGCGGCGACGTGCTCGCGGTCTCGATGTCCGAGCCCGGTGCGGGTTCCGACGTCGGCGCCCTCACGTGCAAGGCGGTCCGCCAGGACGGCGGCTGGGTGATCGACGGGCAGAAGACGTGGTGCTCCAACGCGCACCTCGCCCGGCACATCCTGCTGGTCGCGCGCACGTCCGCCGACGGCGGCAAGCACGACGGCCTGACGATGTTCTCGGTGCCGACCGGCGTCGACGGCCTGGCCGTGCACGGCATCGACACGATGGGCGGGCGCGAGGTGAACGATCTCTACTTCACCGGCTGCACACTGCCCGCGGACGCGGTGATCGGTGACGTCGGCCAGGGCTGGCGGCAGCTGATGGCGGGGCTGAACCTCGAGCGGATGATCCTGGCGGCCCTGATGCTCGGGACCGCGCGCCGCGCGTTCGACGACACGGTGGCCTACGTGCGCGAGAGGCGGCAGTTCGGCCGTCCGGTGGGGTCGTTCCAGGCCCTGCGGCACCGGATCGCCGACCACGCGACCGAGCTGGCGTGCACCCGCCTGCTGGTGCACGACGTCGCCCGGAAGATCGATGCGTCAGCCGGGAAACCGTTGCCGCGCGAAGCATCCATGGCGAAGCTCAAGGCGACGGAGTTCGCGAAGGCCATGGCCCTCGACGGCATGCAGATGATGGGCGGCTACGGGTATGCGACCGAGTACGGCATGGAACGCCTCCTGCGGTCGACGGTGGTGTCCACCGTGTACGGCGGCACAAGCGAGATCCAGCGCGACATCATCGGGAAGACGTACGGCCTCTAGCGCGCCGGTCGTGATCGGGAAACCGGGTGAGAACACGGTTCTCACCCACGACCCCTAGCCGAGCTTGACCCGGAGCGCCGCCGCGATCTCGCCGGCCGCGGCGAGCTGCTCCGGGGTCAGCGCGTCGACGAACAGCTCGCGGACCGCCGTCAGGTGCGGGACCGTCGCATTCCGGAAAGCCGCCGAACCCTCCGGCGTCAGCACCACCTCGGCACCCCGGTTGTCGGTCGCGCATTCCTCGCGCCGGAGCAGGCCACGCTTCTCCATCCGGCCGAGGTGGTGGGACAGGCGGCTGCGCTCCCACCCGACGTCGTCGGCCAGCTGGGACGACCGCAGCCGCCGGCCCTCGGCCTCGCTGAGGGCCAGCAGCACCGCGTAGTCCCCCGGCGAGAGCCCGCACTCCGCCTGCAGCCGTGCGCCGAGCTCGACGCGCAGGGCTTCGGCCGTCTCGATGAACCCGCGCCAGACGCGCAGCTCCTCCGTGGTCGGCAGCACTCGCCGTCGTGTCATCCGGGTCACCTCGCCGTCTAGTTGACACGTCAATCATATCGAGAGGATGATTGACGTGTCAATCAAAGGAGCGGCGATGATCGAGCTGGGATCGAACTCGTTCGGCGAGGTCGCCACCGACGGCGACCGTGCGCTGAGCGACGCGGAGACCGTCCGGCTGCTCGTCGAGGAGGCACGGCTGGCCGAGTCGGCGGGCTTGGACGTCTTCAGCGTCGGCGAGCACTACCGCGAGGGGCACAACGACAGCGCGACGCCCGTGCTGCTGGCGGCCATCGCCACGGCCACCGAGCGCATCAAGCTCGGCACGTCCGTGACCGTCCTGAGCACGAACGACCCGGTTCGGCTCTACCAGGAGTTCTCCACCCTGGACGCCGTCTCGGACGGCCGCGCGCAGCTGGTCCTCGGCCGGGCGTCCGCGACGGAGTCGTTCCCGCTGTTCGGCTACGAGCTCGCCGACTACGAGCGGCTCTTCGAAGAGAAGCTCGAACTCTTCATGCGGCTGCAGCGCGAGGAAAGCGTCACCTGGTCCGGCGAGGTGCGGACACCGTTGACGAACCAGACGCTGCATCCCCGGATGCGCCCGGGCGGGATCCCCACCTGGATCGGGGTGGGCGGCAGCCCGGACTCCGTGGTGCGGGCGGCGCAGTACGGCCTGCCGCTCATGCTGGCGATCATCGGCGGCCGCCCGCAGCGGTTCGCCGGCCACGTCGAGCTGTACCACCGCGCGCTGAAGCAGTTCGGGCAGCCGGCGCACCCCGTCGGCCAGCACTCCCTTGGCCTGGTCGCCGACACCGACGAAGAAGCCGTCGAGACGTGGTGGCAGTACTGGCAGCCGGTCGTGGCGCGGATCTCCGCCGAACGCGGCTTCTACCCACCGGACCGGGACCGGTATCTGTCCGAAGTGGACACCGGTGCCCTGTTCGTGGGCTCGCCGGACACCGTCGCCCGCAAGATCGCGACCGTGGCGCGGGACCTGCGCCTGAGCCGCTTCGACCTCAAGTACGACATCATGCACCTGCCGCGGGCCGCGCGCGCCCGGACGATCGAGCTGCTCGGCCGCGAGGTCGCGCCGCGGGTGCGCGAGCTGCTCGCGAAGGAGCCGTCCCATGTCTGACGTCCGGTTCGGCCTCGACACGTTCGGCGACGTCCCCGAGGACGACGCCGGCCACCCGCTCTCCCACGCCGCCGCCATCCGGCAGGTGGTCGACGAAGCCGTCCTCGCCGACGAGATCGGCGTCGACGTGATCGCGCTCGGCGAGCACCACCGCCCCGAGTACTCGATCTCCACCCCCGAGACCGTGCTGGCCGGCATCGCCACCCGGACGTCGCGGATCCGGCTGTCCTCCGGTGTCACGGTGCTGAGCTCGGACGACCCGGTCCGCGTGTTCCAGCGCTTCGCGACGGTCGACGCCCTTTCCGGCGGACGCGCCGAGGTCATCCTCGGGCGGGGCTCGTTCACCGAGTCGTTCCCGCTGTTCGGCTACGACCTGAGCGACTACGACGCGCTGTTCGAGGAGAAGCTCGACCTGTTCGTGCGACTGCTCGACGAGAAACCGGTGACCTGGACCGGGAAGCTCCGGCCGTCGCTGGCGGACGCCGACGTCTACCCCAAGACCGACTCCGGCCGGCTGCCGACGTGGGTCGGCGTCGGCGGCTCGCCCCAGTCGGTCATCCGGACCGCCCACCACGGCCTCCCGCTCATGCTGGCGATCATCGGCGGGCCGCCGGGGCGGTTCGCGCCCTACCTCGACCTGTACCGCCGGGCCGCCGCGCAGTTCGGCACCACCGCGCACCCGGTCGGCATGCACTCCCCCGGGTTCGTCGCCGACACCGACGAGCAGGCGCGCGAGGTGTTCTGGCCGCGCTACCGCGTGCTCCGCGACCGGATCGGCGCGCTGCGGGGCTGGGCGCCGATCCGGCGCGAAGAGTACGACCACGAGATCGAGCACGGCTCGCTGTACATCGGTTCCCCCGAGACCGTCGCCCGCAAGATCGCCGGCGCGGTCGCGGAGCTGGGCGTCGGCCGGTTCGACCTCATCTACTCCAGCGGTTCGCAGCCGGCGAGCGCCCGCCTGCGCGCCGTCGAGCTGTACGGCACCCAGGTGATCCCGATGGTGCGCGACATCCTTTCGGAGGAGAAATGATCATCGGGATCCTCGGCGCGGGCAAGGTGGGCACTGTCCTCGCCCGGCTCGCGCTCGCCGCCGGGCACGACGTGCTCGTCGCGGGCTCGGGCGCGCCGGAGAAGATCGCGCTCACCGTGGACGTCCTCACGCCCGGCGCGATCGCGACGACCGCGCAGGAGGCGGCGGTCAAGGCGGACGTCGTGCTCCTGGCGCTGCCGCTGGGCAAGTACCGCACCATCCCGGCCGGGGCACTGGCCGGCAAGCTCGTCATCGACGCGATGAACTACTGGTGGGAGGTCGACGGCGTCCGCGACGACCTGCTCGTGTCGACGAGCTCGACCGTCCAGTCCTTTTTGGACGCCTCGCACGTCGTGAAGGCGTTCAACCACATGGGCTACCACGACCTCGAAGACGAGGCCCGCCCCGCGGGGACGCCGGGCCGCAAGGCGATCGCGATCGCCGGCGACGACCCTGCCGACGTGGCCCGCGTGGCGGACCTGGTCGACGCGTTCGGCTTCGACCCGCTGCTCGCCGGCCCGCTGGCCGAGGGCGTCCGGCTCGAGCCCGGCGCCGAAGCGTTCGGCGCGAACCTCAGCGCCGGCGAGCTGCGCGCCGTGCTCGACCGGTTCCCCGAGTCGGAGCGCGGGCGCCTGGTGGCCGGCTCGGCCT